>NZ_JAEKJV010000003.1:0-386593 GCF_017309175.1 Salipiger bermudensis
CCAACATCCCACACTGTGCTCCCCGATGACCTCGGGGGCATCATCCACATCAGTGTAAGGGGGTCATTTTTGGACGCCGATCACCCCGCTACGGGGTCAATTTTGCATGCCGGTTCACACCTCACGGCCCCGGACGATGTCTACGACCACGGGCCCATAGGTACCCCAAACCGACAGGAAACACATCATTCCGGTTTCGCCGGACAGCTCGCCGATCAGCTTTCGCGCACTCTCGAACGCATCGTAGCTGTGAAGGCGTACCAGCAGCAATTCTGCGGCCACCGGCCCGAGACGATACCGTGGCGAGCCGGGGACCTTCTCCACCAGTCCGGTGCGCCGCAGGCTGACCAAGTAGCCATGCGCCTTGGCCGGAACGAGCGCGGCGTCGCTGCACACGTCCTTGAGCTTGCGCGGCTCGGGCGAAAGCGCCATGGCGGATAGCAGCCGCCCTGCAATCTCGGCCGATCCGACGCCGCGGCGGTCTTCGGGCACCGACGCAGCCTCCTCGGCTGGCTCCATAATCCCGGCAGGCAACTCGGCGAACACCGCAGGCTCATCGCGCGCAGCGCGCAGGTCTCTGGAGATCTCCTCCGCAAGATCCGCCACAGACCGTCGAGGCAGTCCCGACGTGCTTCCGACGATGGTCATGACGCAAAGCAGCCGCTCGCCCTCATCGAGGACCGGCACGGCAAGACCGTTGATCCCGGGAAAATAGGCATCCTGAACGAAGCTGTAGCCGGTCTCGTGAATCTCGGAGATCATTGCCTCAAGCGTGGCGCGCTCCGGCACATCGCCAATGCCCGGGACATCCGTGCGGGCCTCGAATTCGTCCTCGGCGCGGTCGGCCACGCGGGGATCGTCCGACAGCGCGAGAAAGACCCGCCCCGTGGCGGTGCCGGTCACGTTATAGACCGTTCCCGGCCGAAGGTTGAGATTGAGCGAGCTGCGCGATGGGATGACCTTGGCTACGGTCGGCATCTGCCCGGCCCAGAAGACGAGCGCGACCAAGAGGTCACGCTCTGCTGCGATCCTCTGCGCCAGTGGCAGGACACCATAGGACTGGCCAATCATCTCGAGCCGGCATTGTCCCAGTCGCGCCGCCAGCGGCCCAATGGCATGACCTTTCGCATCGGCGTCGAGTTCGAGCAGCCCGAGACGTTGAAGGCTCGTCAGATACGGTCGCAACTGAGCTGGCTGAAGCCCGGACGCGGCCGCGATCTCGACCAGGCCCGGCCGCTCGCCCAGTCCGGTCATGCTTCCAAGGATGGTGCCGAAGATCTCAACCGATTTGAGGCCGCGGCCAAGATCGTCCTCAGCTTTCATCTCTTCCTGCGCCTCATTCCGATCCTTGTGGTCCGACCTACTGCACCAGCCGGATCAGGGACAGGGTGAGCTCCGAAAAAACTCAGCCCCCCGAATGCAACCGAGAGGTGCCTCTTGAGGGATGTCGCGAAGCCAATGGAAGACGCGCCCGGACATGGGCGCCTCGCTCCACTGTCGCGCGCCGACGCCCTCGGCGCCGACGCGAAAGTTTCGCGGCTGGTCGACATGGCTTGTATCGCAAAGTGTCGGCACAATGCGGCGAATCAATTTCCATATGGCGAATTACTGACAGCCTGACACTCTCACCGAAAGGAAGACA
This sequence comes from Salipiger bermudensis, assembly GCF_017309175.1. Taxonomy (NCBI): domain Bacteria; kingdom Pseudomonadati; phylum Pseudomonadota; class Alphaproteobacteria; order Rhodobacterales; family Roseobacteraceae; genus Salipiger; species Salipiger bermudensis. The sequence goes on from NZ_JAEKJV010000003.1 coordinate 1,643, forward strand.
CCTCCTTCCTCTGGACAACCTTCATGACCCTTGCCAACGCCCCTGCAAGGGCTGCCGATCTGCATCAGCGCTTGCGGCATTCTCATGCCGGTCCAGCGCCCTCGTACTACTCGGGCATGACCGCGTCGGGATGCGCGGCCTGAAAGGCCGGCAGATTGGCGCAAGCTGCCGCGACGCGGGTGATCTTTGGAAGATCAGACGTGTCGACCCCCCAACGGTCGGCGTTATAGAGCTGCGGGATCAGAGCGAGATCGGCCTGCGTCAGGGACGCACCCATGCAGAACGGCCCCGCCTCATCCAGCATTCGCTCGATCGCGACGAGCCCCGGACGAATGAAGTGCTGCATCCATTCGGCGCGAGTCTCGTCGCGCCCCGTCAGCCTTGCGGCATGGGCCGCCACCCGCAGGTTGCACACCGGGTGTATTTCGCAGGCGATGGCCTGAAGTACGGCGCGCATGCGCGCCGCCTGAGCCGGATCCGCGGGTCGCAGCGACAGTCGCCCGGTGTCCTCGAGGTAGTCGAGGATAGCCATGGACTGGGTCAGTCGAAGCCCATCGATTTCGAGAACCGGGACAAGCGCCTGAGGGTTGCGCGCCACGTGGGCGTCCTCGCTTTCGTCACCGGCGACGAGATCGACCGGCACAGCGCTATAGGACAGATCCGCGAGGTTCAGTGCGATACGCACGCGCCAACTGGCGGTGGAACGCCAGTAGTCGTAGAGGACCACGTCAGTCATGGGTGTCTCCTGGCAAAGGGGTCAAAAAAGGCCCCCGGCAAGAGGCCGGGGGCCGAAACAGCGCTGCCCCGGACGGAGCGCGCGCTGGGGAGAGATCTTGGGAGCACACTTGTCGTTGCGGTCCCATTGGGCCTGTCGGGCGACCCCAAGCCGATTGGACCGGAAGCCGCCCGTACAAGCCGGAAAGAGCCTTGCAGTGGCCCCGGCAGGCTGGCGCCGGGGCGGGCAATCAGCCTTGAAGGTCGGCCCACATCTGCTGGTCGCGCTCGGCGGTCCAGACGCGCGGCGTGTCGATGCCGCGGGCTTCGTCATAGGCCCGACCGACGTTGAACGGCAGGCAGTGCTCGTAGATGGCGTAATCGGCAAACTTCGGATCGCACTCAGCGCGCACAGCGTCCCACGCCTCCTTGAGCGAGCCGCCACGGGCCACCACGCGCTCCACCGGCTTGTAGGTCGAGCGCACGAAATCCGCCGTGCTCTCGAGCGCTGCGGCCACCGCCGCATCGCCGACCAACGCATCGCCACGGCCCGGCGCGATGGCCTTCGGCTCGAAGGCTGCGATGTTTGCCAGCGTTTCCGGCCAGTCTCCGAAATGCCCGTCGCCGCAGTAGCAGGCCGAGTGATATTCGACGATGTCGCCAGTGAACATCACCTCTTGATCCGGCACCCAGATCACCGCGTCTCCGGCGGTGTGGGCACGCCCCAGATGCATGATGTCGACGCGACGCTTGCCAAGATAGACCGTCATGCGGTCGCTGAACGTCGTCGTCGGACGGGTCAGGCCGGGGATTTCCTCGTGTCCCTGGAACAGCCGCGGGAAACGGCCGAACTCGCTGTCCCAGTCCTCTTGCCCGCGCTCTTCGACCATCGCCGCGGCGGTGTCGCTCATGATGATTTCGCGCGCGCCATAGGCCGAGGCGCCGAGCACCCGAACCGCGTGGTAATGCGTCAGCACCAAGTGCGAGATCGGCTTGTCGGTCACCGAGCGCACGCACTCAATCACCTTCCGTGCGAGCCGCGGCGTGGCCTGCGCCTCGACGATCATCACGCTCTCGTCGCCGATGATGACGCCGGTGTTGGGATCACCCTCGGCGGTAAAGGCGTAAAGCCCCTCGCCCACCTGCGTGAAGCTGATGGTCTTTTCTTCCATGTCGCCTTGCGACGCGAAGGCCTTGGTCTTTGTGATGGTCTCGGTCATGGTCGGGGTCTCCTCCCTCAGTCTTTGATCCAGTCGGGCTGCGGCACCGCGGGCAGAACCTTGCCCGTGCTCTCACCGAAGCCGATACGATAGCCGTCGCCCTGCGCGGCACCGCGCAGCGTCAGCGTGTCTCCATCCTCAAGGAAGCTGCGCGTCCCGCCGCCGGGCAGCGCAAGCGGCTCCTTGCCGCCCCAGCTCATCTCCAGCAGCGATCCGCGGCTGTCCGGGGTGGTGCCCGAGATGGTTCCCGAGCCCAGCAGGTCGCCGGTGCGCATGGCGCAGCCGCTGCTGGTGTGATGGCAAAGCTGCTGCGCGGCGGAGTAGTACATCTCGGAATAGTTGGTGCGCGAGATCACGACCTCTTCACCGCCCTCGGGAGCCAGCGCGACCTCGAGCGCGATGTCGTAGAGCATCGGGCCGGGTTCGGAGAGATATGGCAGCAGCTCACGCTCACGCTCGGGCGTCGAGATGCGGAACGGCGCCAGCGCCGCGGCGGTGACGATCCACGGGCTGATCGTGGTGGCGGTGGCCTTCGACTGGAACGGACCCAAGGGCTGGTATTCCCAGGCCTGGATATCGCGCGCTGACCAGTCGTTGAGCAGCACATAGCCGAAGATCATCTCGTCCGCCTGCGCCACCGAGACCATACCGTCCGAGGGCGTACCGACGATGGCGCCCATCTCGAGCTCGAGATCGAAGCGCCTGCAGGGTGCGAACTCGGGCAGCTCCGCGTCAGGCGCCTTGAGCTGGCCCCAGGGGCGACGCACCTCGGCGCCCGACACCACCACCGAAGACGCGCGGCCATTGTAGCCGATGGGGATCGACAGCCAGTTCGGCGGCAGCGCATTCTCCGGCCCGCGGAACATCGAGCCGACGTTGAAGGCGTGGTTCTTGGCGGCGTAGAAATCCGTGTATTCGGTCACGGCGAAGGGCATAAGCAGCGCCACCTCAGCCAGCGGCACCAGACCCGGCTCCACCGCAGCGCGATGCGCCTCGTCGCCCAGCAGCTCGATCAGCCGCGCGCGCAGCGCGGCCCAGACCTCGGGGCCGGCGGCCATCACCGCGTTCCACGACGGCGCCGCGAAAAGCGTCGGGTCGAGCCCGTGATCGACGGCGCCCACATCGAGCACGTAGTCGCCGATCGCCACGCCCATGCGCGCACCCTTGCCATCCTCGAACACGCCATAAGGCAGGTTGTTCAGCGGGAAGTCGCAGTCCGGCGCATTGGCCCCCGCGACCCAGCTCGTCATCAAGCTCATCAAAAGTCCTTCCGGGGCCGCGGCCCCTGTTCATCAGTGCGTGAGTGCGGCGGACACCTTGGCCCGCCGCGCTCCAGGCCTCAGTCCCAGTTGCCCTCAGGCGTACCGTCGAAGCGCTTTTTCAGGCTGTCCCAGCAGTCGATGTAATCGTCCTGCAGCGGTGCCTCGGTTGCGGCGAAGCGGGTCAGGTGCTGCGGGAAGCGGGTCTCGAACATGAAGCTCATGGTGTTGTCGAGCTTGCCCGGCTCGAGCTCGCCGAAGCTGGCCTTCTCGAAGGCTTCGTTGTCCGGCCCGTGCGGCAGCATCATGTTGTGCAAGCTCATGCCGCCGGGCACGAAGCCCTGCGGCTTGGCGTCATACTCGCCGTAGATGTTGCCCATCATCTCGGACATGACGTTCTTATGGTACCAGGGCGGACGGAAGGTGTTCTCGGCCACCATCCAGCGCTCGCGGAACAGGACGAAATCGATATTTGCGGTGCCCTCCACGCCCGAGGGCGCGGTCAGCACGGTGAAGATCGACGGATCGGGGTGATCGAAGAGGATCGCCCCCACTGGGCAATAGGTCCGCAGGTCGTATTTGACCGGCGCGTAGTTGCCGTGCCACGCCACCACATCAAGCGGCGAGTGCCCGATCCAGGTCTCGTGGAACTGGCCCTGCCACTTGATCACCACCCGGCTCTTCGCCTCGCGATCCTCGAAGGCGGCGACCGGGGTCTTGAAGTCGCGCCGGTTGGCCATGCAATTGGCCCCGATCGGGCCGCGGCCCGGCAGGTCGAACTTCTGGCCGTAGTTCTCGCACACGAAGCCGCGCGCCGGACCGTCGATCACCTCGACCCGGTACACAAGGCCGCGCGGCAGAATGGCGATTTCCTTCGGCTCTAGATCGATCACCCCAAGCTCGGTGCAGAAGCGCAGCCGGCCCTCCTGCGGCACGACCAGAAGCTCGCTGTCGGCCGAATAGAAATACTCATCCTGCATCGATTGCGTGACGAGGTAGATGTGGCTCGCCATGCCGACCTGCGTGTAGACGTCTCCAGCGGTGGTCATGGTGCGCATGCCGGTGAGCCAGGTCAGACTGGCCTCGGAATGCGGCACCGGATCCCAGCGGTACTGGCCAAGGCTGATCACGTCGGGATCGACGTTCGGCGCGCTCTGCCAGTAGGGCACGTCGATCTTCGCGAAACGCCCGGTGTGCTTCACCGCCGGCCGGATGCGGTAGCACCAGGTGCGCTCGTTCTGATGGCTCGGCGCGGTGAAAGCGGTGCCGGAGAGTTGCTCGCCATAAAGACCGTAGGCGCAGCGCTGCGGGCTGTTCATCCCCTCGGGCAGCGCACCGGGCAGCGCCTCGGTTTCAAAATCATTGCCGAAGCCGGGCATGTAACCCTCGTGCAGGGCACTGATACCGGGCGCACGGATCATTCCTTGGGGCAGGTCCTGTCGGGACATCTGAGTCTCCTTTTTCAAGCGACTGGCGGTCACGCCAGAGCAGAACATGATCTTGTTGCTAATGCAACCACTATGCGAACTTGTTATCTATTACCTAATTATGAGAGGCGAAGAGTGCGGTTGCCTTGGCAGGTCTGTGTCGGCATTCTCCGCCCACGCAGCCGCAAATGAAGGAATGTCCCTTGCCCGCCGACGATCGCCAGTCCGAAACGACCTCCTTCGATCTCGAACAATTTCTTCCCTTCATCCTCAACCAGGCGGCAGAGGCGACGGGCCGCGCCTTCCAGCCAGCCTACCGAGAAGGTCACGGGCTCAGCCGAACCGAGTGGCGGGTGCTGGCCATTACCGGGCGCTACGAGCGCCTCACGGCCCGCGACATCTGCGCCATCGCCCACGAAGAAAAGAGCCGGGTCAGTCGGGCCGTCGCGGCCCTGGAACGCCAGGGTCTGATCCGGCGCGAAGCGGACAGCCGGGATCGGCGCTCTGACACCCTCATGCTGACCTCAGACGGATCCGCGCTTTACGCCCGGATCGGCCAATCCGCGATCGCCTTCGACCGCGTGCTGCGCGAAGCGCTGACCCCCGAGGCCGAGGCTGCCTTGCGGCAGCTTCTGGAGCGGATCACCCGGATCGCGGAGGACATGCCCGAGGGGCCGGGGCGAGGCTGAGCGCCCCGCCCCGCAGGACTCACTGCGAAAACAGCGCCTCCATTTTCTCAATCGGCAGCGAGGACGACAGGTCCGCATCCGGCGGCATCGCCGGGTCGCAGAGTGGGTCGAGCCCTTCTTCGCTGTTGGCGAAGGGGAAAGCCACCAAGGCGCGGGGTTCGGGATTCTCGATGCCGTTGCGCGCCGCCAGCGCAGCGCGAAGCGCGAAGCGTACATCGGCCGTCGTGCCGCTGAGCGCGAGTTGCGGCCACGCTTCACCTGCGGCCTTGGCGTCCGTCCACTTGCACGAATATTCGTTGTTGGTGGCGATGAAGGCCATTGCCGGCACGTCCAGACCAGCCGCCTCATAGGCTTTCACGGCAGCGAGGCTTGTCACCCCGTAATCCGACGCGATCGCGTCAATGTGGTCGTGTTTTGCAATCAGACCGGCCACGGCCTTCTGTGCATCCGCGGGATTCCAGTTGGTGACGATGAAATTGTCGTCCAGCAGCTCGATCCCGGGATAGCCCGAAAGCCCGTCCTTGTAGCCGTCGAGGAACGTCACCGACGAGGCCGAGCCAGCCAGCCCTCCCAGGAAGACGGTCGTGCCCTCGCCCAGGGTCTCGCCAACCCATTCGCCGAAGATCCTGCCCGCCGAGAACGCATCCTCATAGGGGTTTGCGGCATAGTCGACGCCGACCCGCCCGCTGAGGTCCGAGAAATACGGCACCATGGTGGTTCCGGCCATCTGCGCATTCCGATAGGCGGGGATCGCTGCATCGCCGAAATCGGTGTAGCTGATGATGATCTCGTAGCCTTGCGCCACGAAGCCGTTGATAGCGGCGTTGTAGGCCTGCACATCGCCGCCCGCTTCGGCGTAGGTGACCTCGCCGATGTTGTCGCACTTGCCGGCCTCGTCTTCGAGCTCGGCAAAGGCCGTGCGACGCCACGAATTGCCCCCGTAGCCATCGATCAGCGCCACGCGCAGCGGCTCCTCGCCACACAGCGGTGCGATGTCCGCATGATCGTTCACATAGGCGAAATCCTGAGCCATCGCGCCCCCCGCGACGTGCGCGGATACCAGCGCGGTTCCGGCGACGAAAGCTGCCTTGCGGCCAAATCCGGTCATTGTCTTCTCCTCCCGTTGACACGCCGCTTGGCGCCGGTCTCCTCCTGACGCGGCGGCGGCATACAGTGGGGGCGCCCAAGCATGGCCGCCCCCGTGTTCGATCAGCCGATCTTCATCGCGACTGTCTTCTGCTCGGTGTAGATGTCCATCGCGGAGCGACCCATCTCGCGGCCCCAGCCCGATTGCTTGAAACCGCCCCAGCCCATCGAAGGGTCGATCATGTTGTGGGCATTGACCCAGACGGTGCCCGCGCGAATGCGTCCGGCCAGCCCATGCGCCAACTTCAGATCGTTGGTCCAGATGCTTGCCGCAAGGCCGTACTCGGTGTTGTTGGCCTCGAGCGCCAAGGCCTCGATGTTGCGCGAGTCGATCTTCATCGCGCTGATCACCGGGCCGAAGATCTCCTCGCGGTAGACGCACATATCGGGGGTCACATCACGCAGCAGGGTCGGCTTGACGAAGAAGCCATCCATACCGGCATTGCCGCCGGTGACCAGCTGCGCGCCTTCCTTGAGGCCGGTGTCCAGCAGGCGGTTCACCCGCTCGAACTGCTTGGCCGAGATGATCGGACCCATGTTCGTCGCGGGGTCGAGACCATGACCCAGCTTCAGCGTTTCCGAATAGGCGGCGACACCCTCGATCACCCGGTCGTAGACATCCTCGTGGATATAGAGCCGCGTGCCCGCCGAACAGGCCTGCCCGCTGTTGAGGTAGACCGCCTCGGCCACCTGCGGGATAGCAGCGTCGATGTCGGCATCGGGGAAGACGAAGACAGGGCTCTTGCCGCCGAGCTCGAGGCTCACCCGTTTGAGATTGCCGGACGCGCCGCGCACGATGGCCTGGCCGGTCGCGGTCGAGCCGGTAAAGCCGACCTTGTCCACGTCGGCGTGATCGACCAGCGCCGCACCGATCTTGCCGTCACCCGTGACGATGTTCACCACGCCCTCGGGAACGCCTGCCTCGCGGCAGATCTCGGCGAAAAGCATCGCCGACAGCGGTGTGTCCTCGGCCGGCTTCACCACCACGGTGCAGCCCGCGGCCAGTGCCGGTGCCAGTTTCCAGGCCATCATCAGGAAGGGCACGTTCCAGGGCAGGATCTGAGCCACGACACCGACCGGCTCACGCGTGGTGTAGGTGTGCCAGTCGCCGGGCAGGCTGACGGGCAGCGTGTCGCCGTTGATCTTGTTGGCCCAACCCGAGAAATAGCGGAAATGCTCTGCGGCACCGGCAATGTAGCCGTTCTTGACCACGCCGTAGGGCGAGCCTTCGTCGAGCGTATCAAGCTCCGCAAGCTGCACCGCGTGTTTGTCGATCAGTTCGGCGATGCGCCACAGCAGCTTCACGCGCTCAAGCGGTTTGGTCGTACGCCAAACGCTGCCATCAAAGGCCTTGCGGGCCGATGCGACCGCAAGGTCGACGTCGTTCGCGGTCGCGTCGGCGACATTCGAGATCACTTTGCCGGTGGCCGGATCGACGACGTCGCGGCGGCCGCCCTCGACAGATTCAACGGACTCGCCGCCGATGAAGAGCTTGTGCCGCTGGCCGAGAAAGCTCCGGGTTTCGGTGCTGATGAAATCGAGCGGATTGTCGAAGGAGAAGGGCTTGTTCATGGGAAGTCTCCCTTTTGAAGGTGTCGCGGCGGGCGCCCCGGAAAAGGGGGTGCCCGCGTCTGGTTGGCTTACTGGGCGAAGAGCGCCTGCAGCTTCTCTTCGGGCAGGAGAGACGAAAGGTCGGCATCCGGCGGCGCCGTGTCCGAACATTTCGGCATCGTGTCGGTGGTGCTATCGGCATAGATGTAGGGGACCACGCCGAGCGGCTCGTCGATCTCGATCCCGTTATGCGCCGCCAACGCCTGGCGGAGCGCGAAGCGGATATCTGCCGTGGACCCGTCGAGCGCGAGATATTTCCAGCCCTCATTCGCGGCGACGGCTTCGGTGTACTTGCAGTTCAACTCGTTGCTGGTGGCGATGGTCGCCTGCGCGGGAACCGCCATTCCGGCCTGCTCGAACGCCTTGACCGTGGCCAGCGTTGTGACACCGTAATCCGAGGCGATGCCGTCGATCGTGTCGCCATACTTGGCGATCAGCCCCGCGGCGGCCTTCTGCGCGTCAGCCGGGTTCCAGTTGGTGGCAATGAAGTTCTCGTCCAACAGGGTCAGGCCGGGGTGGGCCGCTAGGCCTTCCTTGAACCCCTTGAGGAATACCGCCGACGAGGTCGCACCTGCCGGACCGCCGAGCATCAATACGTTGCCCTCTCCCTCGAGCGCCGTGCCGAGCCACTCGGCGTATTGCTCCCCGATGGCAAAGGAGTCCTGATAGGGGTTCACCGCGTAGTCGAAGCCCGGGCGCCCTGCGAGCTGGTTGAAGTAAGGCACCATGGTCGTTCCGTTGCCATTCGACATCCGGTAGGCCGGGATCGCCGCATCGCCAAAATCCGTAAAGGCGAGAATGATCTCGTAGCCTTGCGTGGCATATCCGTTGATGGCGGCGTTGTAGGTCTGCTGATCGCCGCCCGCGTCGGTGTGATCCTCGACCGTCACGTTCGGGCAGGCGGCCGCTTCATCCTGCAGCTCGGCGAAGGTGATCTTGCGCCAGGTGTCGCCACCCCAGCCGTCGACCAGCGCCACGCGGATCGGGTCGGTGCCGCAGAAAGGCGCGATATCGACCCCCTGATCGACACGGGCCGGGCCCGCATCCTGAGCAAGTACAGCGCTCCCGAGAACGGCTGCGCCGGCGCAACCGGCCAAGAGGCGTGCGGTCGAGCGGGTGATGATGGAATTGATCATTGGATTCTCTCCCCGTCGTGGGACGTATCTCCTCGCTCACGGCCACCGGTGGCGGCCGCGCGAGGTGGTGTTGTCTGAAGCAGGCGGCTTGCGCTCAGGCGGCGGCGCGGATCATGTCCGATGCCTTCTCCGCGATCATGATCGTCGGAGCGTTGGTGTTGCCGGAGGTCAGTGTCGGCATGATCGAGGCATCCACGACCCGCAGGCCTCCGATACCGCGCACGCGCAGTTCGTCATCGACCACCGCCATCTCGTCCGAGCCCATCTTGCAGGTGCCGACCGGGTGATAAACGCTGTTGCAGTCGTTCTTGATGTACTCATCGAGCTCGGCGTCGGACACGACGCCCTTGCCCGGCGCATACTCGTCGCCCCGGATGCTGTCGAAGGCCGGCTGCGCAAGGATGTCGCGCATCATGCGCAGACCTTCACGCAGGACCCGCAGATCCTCCGGCTCCGAGAGGAAGTTCGGATCAAGCTCGGGCAGCTGGAGCGGGTCAGAGGACTTTGCCATCACCGTGCCACGGCTCTGCGGGCGCGAAATATTATAGTAGGGCATGCAGCCCTCAACATTGATGATCTCGCGTCCGTGGTCCTTGTACATGATGTTGTTGAAATGAACCTGGATGTCCGGCGCCTCGAGCCCCTCCCGGGAATTGAGGAAGGACATGACCTCGACGCCGTGACCGGCTACCGGCCCCTTGCCGGTGGTGTAGTACTGAAGCAGCGCCATGGCCGCGGCGTAGGGCTTGGTCTGACCCAGAAGCGACACCGGTTTGGACAGGCCCTGCTTGACCGAGCTCGCGAGGTGGTCCTGAAGGTTCCGGCCGACACCGGGCAGCTCGTGCTCGACCTTCACGCCGATGCGGTTGAGGTGCTCAGGATCGCCAATGCCGGAAATCTGAAGCAGGTGCGGCGAGTTGAAGGCGCCACCGCAGAGGATGACCTCCTTGTCCGCATAGACGGTCTTCTTGCTACGCCCCTGCACGAACTCGACGCCGACCGCGCGGCCGCCCTTCATGATGATCCTGGAGGCCATCGCGTTGGTGTAGAAGGTCAGGTTCTTGCGCTTCTTGATCGGGGTGATGTAGCAGCGCGAAACGCTCGAACGGATCCCGTCGCGGACGGTGCCATCGCAGGGGCCGACGCCGTATTGCTCGCCGCTGTTGAGGTCTTCATTGAACGGATAGCCCGCCTGCATGCAGGCATCGCGCCACGCAACGCAGGGCTCTGCCTGAATCGGATTGCGGGTCGTGGCGAGAGGCCCGTCAAATCCGTGGACCTCTTCCTTGCCGCCACCGCCCCAGTTCTCGGCGCGCATCATGTAGGGAAGGATGCTGTCGTAGTCCCAGCCACGGTTGCCCATCTGCGCCCAGCGGTCGTAGTCGCTCCGGTGGCCGCGCGTGTAGATCATGCCGTTCACCGTCGAACAGCCTCCGACGCTGCGGGCGCGCGGGACGAACATCACCCGGTTGTTGACGTTCTTCTGCGGGACGGTGTGATAGCCCCAATCCAGCGCAAGCGTCTGCATAAGCCGGAAATAGCCCATCGGCATGTGGATCCAGGGGCTGCGGTCCCAGCCGCCCGCTTCGATCACTGCGATTTCCGCGTTCTCGTCCTGGCTCAGGCGATTGATAAGCACGCCTCCGCCGGAGCCTGCACCGATGATGATGTAGTCAGCCATTTTTTCCTCCCGCCCCGCCAACGCAAGATGGCCGGGCCTTTGCCTTCTGCGCCCCGGCGTTTTCGACGGGGCGCCTCCTCTGCCCCAATATTTGCCATCCACAAAACTCTTAGTCAATAATGAATCTATTATCTCGCGCCCTCTGAACTGGAGGCTCCCGGCAGATCCTTTGCATAAGGGCGCTGATCTTCGGCAAAACCCGCCTGTTACAGCCCTCAAATCGCTGGCGCCGAACCGTCTTCGGTCAGCAGTTGACGACCTCGCAAGTGCTGAGGCCGCTCTGCGTCAGGTCCGTTCGGCGCCGGATTTCTGGCGAATCGGTCACCTCACCGCGAAGAACACCACCACAGTTCGGGCGAAAAGAGTTTTCCGTCGCGCGCAATCGCGGTATCAAGCTTCAAGCCGATCATTCGGCGTGGGCCCGTCCCCTCAGGACGCGGCGATAGGAAAGGAGAGGCATGTATGCGTCAGGGCGCGCGCGGCATTCAGTCGATCGAGGTTAGCGGAAGGATTCTCCGGGCTCTTGTCGAAACCTGTCAGCCGATGATGCTCAAGGAGCTCGCCCTCGCTGCCGACCTCGCCCCCGCGCAATGCCATGCGTACCTGACCAGCCTGCGCCACGTCGGCCTCGTGCACCAGAACCCGTCGACGGGGCTCTACAGCACCGGATCATTTGCCATGCGGCTCGGCATCGGGTGGCTGCGCAGCAGCCCTTTGGTGCTCGAAGTCTCGGAAGAGATTAAGAAACTGTCTGACAGCCTCAGCGTGATGTCGGTGCTCGCGGCCTGGAGCACGGGCGGGCCGACCATCGTCCAGATCAATGCGAGCGCCTGGCAAAGCGCGCTGAACGTGCGGCAGGGCACCACCTTCTCGGTCGCCGGAACCGCAACGGGACGCATTTTTGCGGCTTTCGGCGAGTCGCCCGAGATCGAGACGCAGATCGCGGCGGAATTCGACAGGGATACTCCGCCGGGATCGATCGGCACGATATTGGAACGCGCGGAGTTCGAAGCCCAACTCGAGACCACGCGGGAATATGGCTACGCGATCGCCGAAGGCACCCCGATCCCGCGGACCAACGCCATTTCCGTGCCGATCTTTGATGCCGAAGGCACTCTGCAGTTCGCCGCGGGCCTCATCGGCCCGGACGAACGGTTGCCGGTCTCGCACGGATCGCCTGCCCAGGTCGGCCTGCTGGAGCTGTCCGAACTGATGCGCAAGCGGATCAGGGCCGGCGGCATTGCCGAGACGCACGACGCCCAGCTTACAGAACGGAGCTGACACGATGCCCCCCACCACGAGCAAGCGAAAGTCGACCGAGCCGAAATCCGAGGGGCGCGGCGTCCAATCCATCGAAATCGGCGCACGTCTGCTGTCGGCCCTGGTCGAGGAAGTCGAGCCGATGATGCTCAAAGACCTCGCGCAGGTGGCCGGCTTTGCCCCCGCGCAGGCGCATGCCTATCTGGTCAGCTTCCGCAAGACGGGCCTGGTCGAGCAGGACGCCGACACGGGGCGCTACCGGCTTGGACGCTTCGCGCTCGATCTCGGCATCACCAGCATGCGCACGACCGACCCCATGGCATTGGCCGGCGATGCGATCACCGAATTGTCGGAACGCACCGCCCTGCACGTTGCACTCGTGGTCTGGGGCTCGTTCGGGCCGACCGTCGTCTCGGTCAAGGAGAGCGGCGGGCAACTCAACATGAACACTCGCCCCGGCACGGTTTACTCGATGGCGGGCACAGCGAGCGGCCGGATCTTCACGGCATTCCTGCCCGATGCCATCGTCCGAGATGCCATCGCCAGCGAGAAGCGTGAGCGAGCCGACAGCGGCCGGGTCGGGACGGCGCGCTTCATGTCGCGCAAGGAAATCGACCAGATCCGCGAGCAGGGCTATGCCACGGTCGAACAGCCGCCCGTTCCCGGGATCTCGGCCTATTCCGCGCCGGTCTTTGACCACTCCGGACAGCTGGTCATGGCGATCACCATCATCGGGCAGGACTATTACCTCGAAGCTCACGCCGAGGATGAGTTCATTCCCGCGCTGATCGAGGCCGCCCGAGGCCTGTCGACCGAGCTCGGCTACACGCACTCAAGGTGACGCGGCCCTTGGCGGGCCGCCTGAATGGAAACCGCGGCCGCCGAAGAATCGGCGACCGCAGCTGACTGCTGTTCACATGCGCGTCGGGCCAGTGCTCCGACGTATCGAGGAGCAAGCGAAGGGCTGCCTACGCCAAAGCCCTCCGCCCGAGCGCAATGCGCCTCAGCTCGCCATCGGGTAGTCGATGTAGCCGGTCATGCCGGGGGTGTAATAGGTATCCGGGTTGCCCTCGGCAAAGGGGATGCCCTCGGCCACGCGGCGCACCAGGTCGGGATTGCTGACGAAGGCGCGCCCGAAGGCGACGAGATCCACCCGGCCGGCCTCGAGCTCTTTCTCGGCACTCTCCGGCGTGTATCCGGCAGCCGCGATGAGCGGACCCGAGTAGAGGCGCCGCGCGGTGTCGATCACCTCGACATCCCGACCCGAGGCTTCCATCTGGATGTTGCCGCTCACCACCGGTCGGATGACGTGCACATAGCCGACACCCATCTCTTCGCAGAGCTTCAGCATGGCTTCGTACTTGGCGTTGGGGTCTTCGTCCTGGATGTCGTTGAACGTGCCATAGGGCGACATGCGCACACCGATGCACTCTTTCGGATAGACCTCCATCATCGCTGTCAGCACCGCGCGCATGAAATTGAGCCGATCATCGAGCGACCCGCCCCACTTGTCGGTGCGCAGGTTCGTGTTGGTCGAGGCGAACTGATCCACGAGATACCCGTTCGCCGCATGAAGCTCGACCCCGTCGAACCCGGCCTTCTTGGCGTTGGCGCAGGCGCTGCGATAGGAGTCGATCACCCACTGGACATCCTCCTCGGTCATCTCCTTGGGCACCGGGTTCTCGACGAGATCCTCTGCCGTGTCGGTGTAGATCGGCAGCCCGGGCTGGACCGCCGACGGCCCCATGGGGAAGCAGCCGTCAGGCTGGTTGTCGGGGTGCCCGATGCGGCCGCAATGCCAGAGCTGGATCAGCGCCTTTGCGCCGCCCGCGTGGATCTGCGACACGATCTCGGTCCAGCGCTCGGTCTGCGCCTCGCTCCAGATGCCCGGCGTGCGGGGGTAGCCCGTGGCCTCGGGACTCACCTGGGTCGCCTCACAGATCACAAGGCCTGCGCTATTGCGCTGACCGTAATACTCGGGCGCGCGCTGGTTCGGACTGAAATCCGCCTCGGCGCGATTCCGCGTGAGCGGGGGCATGACGATATGACTCGTCAGGTCCCAGGGGCCAAATTTGGCGGGCGACAGCAATTTCTCATACATCGAATTCCTCCCTCGAAGAGCGCTCCGCACAATCGCGAGCGAAGCTTGCCGGCGATATTATTTCAGCACGAGCGTTAGTCAATCCCGAATCCGTACACGTGACACAAACTTCTCGCTTCCAGACATTGGCACGCTTATGGGAGGCTTTCACCTTTCGTTAGGAAGATAAATTCCATTTCAACTGCGACATCAGAAATTTCGGCACCTCAAGGCCAAGCACAAGTGTTTTCCATTGACGACTCGTTTCGTTTTATGTGTTCTGAATAAGGACCGCGAAAACCCCTTTTTTCGGCCCACCCGGAAGCGGCACGACAACTCGTCGCTGGCCATGCCCGCAGAGACGGTCGGCCTGACGTCGTAGCGGCCCTTCCGGAGATCACGCCCGGACGGACGGCAGGGAGGAGGAGGCATCGCGCAGCCTGGCCGTCCCCGAGCGGATTTTCACCCCAAGCGATGCCGCAGAAATGGATAGACCCATGACCACCGACACCCTGACGAGAGACACCCAGAGCACCGAGGCCGCACTGCGTCGCCTCCTGGACATCGAGGAAATCCGGGCTCTGCGCGTGCGCTACAGCAACGTGCTCGACACCGGCAAGATCGACGGCTTCGACGACGTCTTCACCGAGGACGCCGTCCTGTCCGTCACAGTGGGGGACATGCAAGGAATTAACGCGATAAAAGAAGGGCTTAAAGGGGCGTTCGACCTTTATAACTGGAAGCAGAAAGACAGCCATCCCTTCATGCACGCGGTGACGAACCATGACATTCGCATCACCGGCCCAGACAGCGCCGAGGGCCAGTGCTACCTTCTGGATTTCGTCACGGGACGCGAGGCGGACCAGCATCCGCTGCTTCTGGTCGGGCTCTACGTCGACAAATACGTGCGTGAGAACGGCGCCTGGAAGATTTCGCACACCCGGCTCGACGTGCCCTGGGGCAGCACCGACGCGTGAGCCCGTGGCGCCCGGCCTCCGGGCGCCACCGAGAACGCCGAAGGGCGCCGGACCACATCAGGTCCGGCGCCTTTTTTCTCGGCTCGACACAATGACGTCAGGAGGCCTGCGCGAACAGATCCGGCATGCCGCCTGTCTCTCCGCCGTCGGCAACGAATTCCGCACCGGTGGAGAATGAACTGGCATCGCTGGCCAGATATATCACGAGGTTTGCAATTTCATCCGGCTGACCCATGCGCTTCATCGGGACATGGTTAAAATTCGGATACAGATCTTCAACCATATCCGTATCTATATTCCCCGGATGAACCGAGTTTACTCGAATGCCGTGGCCCGCCAATTCCACTGCGGCGGCCTTGGTCAAACCCCGGATCCCGAATTTCGAAGCCACATATGCAGATACGCCGCCAAATGCCTTGAGGCCCGCAGTGGAGGATATATTGATAATCGATCCGGAGCCTTTTCTTTTCATAACGGGAAGCACGGCGCGTATCCCCTTGAAGGCCCCGCCGAGATTGATTGAGAGCACTTTCTCCCACTCCTCGTCGCTGCAGGTCTCGATATCCGAGAACCGCAGGATACCGGCATTGTTGACCAGGACATCGATCTGCCCGAACCGGGCGACCCCGGCGGCAACCGCACCCTCCCAGTCCTCGGACCGGCTCACATCGAGAGGCACCGCCAAGGCACGTGCATCACCCAGTTCCTCCGCCAACGCTCGCACCTCATCGTCGAGCACGTCCCCGAGGATCACGCGGGCCCCCGCCTCGGCGAAACGGCGCGCCTCGTGTGCGCCCATACCGCGCGCCGCGCCACTGATCAGAACCACTTTTCCTGTCACATCCATGTCTTCTCCTTCCCCTGCCACACGCGGCCGCCTACTTGATGGTCCAGCCGCCATCGGCCAAGAGCACCGCCCCGTGAACGAAACTCGCCTCTTCGCTCGCCAGGAACAGTGCCACATTCGCCAACTCTTCGGGTTGGGCGTGACGGCCGGCGGGAGCCTGACGCAGGGCGTGGACCACCGGCAGGTTTTCGTTGTTGAGGATCTCCGAGGTCATCCCGGTCTCGACCGCGCCGGGCGCGACGGCGTTCACGCGGATCCCCTTGGGAGCGTATTCCAGCGCAAGCTGCCGGGTGAAGCCGACGACGCCATGCTTGGCTGTCGTGTAAGCGATGCCCCCTCCGCCCGCGATAAAGGCCGCGATAGAGGCAACGTTGACGATGGCGCCGCCACCCGCGTCGATCATACCGGGGAGCAGCGCCTTCGAGACCAGCCACATCCCCTTGAGATCGACGCCCATGATCCGGTCCCAGAGCGCCTCGTCCGTGGTCAGCGCATCTGCATAATCGTCGAGAATGCCCGCGTTGTTGAACAGCACCCGGACCGGGCCGAGGCTGTTCTCGGTGGCACGTGCAGCCTCGGCGATGCTGGCGCTGTCCGAGATGTCGACGGTAAATCCTTCGGCGGTGCCGCCAGCCGCCCGGACGGCTTCGACGGTTTCGGCGATGCGCTCCGGCACGATGTCCCAGACCGCGACGTTAGCGCCCTCCCGGGCAAAGATGCTGGCGGCCGCGCGGCCGATGCCTGAACCGGCGCCGGTGATGACGGCAGTCTTGCCAGCCAGCCGGCCCGTTGTGGTCGTGTCAGTCATGTCTGTCTCCGTGAAGTTGGTTTGGGCGGGCCGTCAGGCCCGCGCCCTCAGCGAATAGCGCCGCACTGCATCGGCGACCGGCGACTGTCCGTTCACGAGGTCCACCCCGAGGAAGGCAAGCAGGATCAATCCGGTGGCAAGGTTCGCTGCCCAGTTGGGCGCGCCCAGAAGTTGCAGCCCCGACAAGAGCACTTGCAGCGTCAGCACCCCGATCAGAACGCCCAGCATGCTGCCACGCCCGCCATAGAGGCTCACGCCTCCGATCAGCGCGGCGGTCACTGCGGCGAGCAGAACCGTCTCGTAGCTGCCCGGTGTCGCGCTGCCGCCCTTGAGCGAAGCCAGCGCCCCGGCCAGCGCCGCAAGACCCGCGGAGGTGGCGAAGCTCAGGACCAGGGGCCGGGTCTGCGGCACGCCCGCCGCCCGGGATTCCTTGCGTGAGCCGCCGATGGCGAAGATCTCGCGCCCCGGCCGGCTGTAGCGCAGCAGCAGGCCCGTCAGCACCAGAACGCCGATCATCAGCAGGCTGAAGGGCGAGAAGATCAGAAGCATCCTTTCGCGCAGCGCCATCGAGATGCCGAGGTCCGAGAGAGCCAGCGACAAGGTCCGTTCGTCGGAGATGACATAGGCAAGGCCACGAATGCCGATAAACGTGCCCAGCGTGAACACCAGAGACGAGATCTGAAGCCGCGCGATCGCATAGCCCTGCAGGATGCCGTAGAGCACCGCCGGAACGACCGCCGCGATGATCGCGATCACAAGCCCGTGGCCCGACATCATGATCGCCACAAGCCCCGCGCATGCGGCGACCGAGCCGACCGAGAGATCCAGCTCACCTGCCATCATGTTGACCGCAAGCCCGGCCGCGACGATGCCCAGCATGGCCGAGGATTCAAGGATCGCATAGGCATTGCCGGTGGTGCCGAAGTTGGTCACGCTCGCCGCCATGGTGGCATAGACGATCACCAGAAGCAGAACGCGCTGCAAGAGTGGATTTTTGAGGAGGGTCATGGTTTCAGGCTCCTTTCCGGCGGCCAGCGATGTGGAAGCCCGCGACGATCAGCACGATGAAGGCCCCGGTGATCAGCGTCCGCACACCCGACGACCAGGCGAGCAGCAGCATGTAGTTTTGCAAAGTGGCGATGAAGACCGCCCCCAAGGCCGCGCGGAACGGAGATCCCTTGCCGCCCTGGATTGCGGTGCCACCGATCAGCACCGCCGCGATGACGTCGAAATCCACCGCTCCGAAGCCGGCCACCCGCGCCTTGCTGAACTGCGCCGCCTCGAAGACGCCCATCATGGCGGCGGCGAGACTTGCGATGATGAAGACGAGGATCGTGATCCGCGACACGTTCAAACCCGAGGCGCCCGCCGTCGCGCGGTTTGCGCCGATCAGGATGGTCTCGCGCCCGAAGCGGGTCTTGTTGATGACCCACCAAGCCACCGCAACGGACACGAGGAAGGCCCAGGTCTGTGTCGGCACGCCAAGAATGCGCCCGTTCCCGATCCACTCGACCACGGCACTTTCAATGGCGATGTTGCGCCCGCCGGTCGTCAGGCCGGCGAGACCTGCAAGAAGCGCCCCTGCCCCGAGCGTCGTGATGATCGGGTTCGCGCCCATCGAGATGATCGCCCCCTGCACCGCGCCGATCGCAACGACCGCCAGCAGCATGACAGCCACCGCCAGCCCGAACGGCAGCCCCTGCGCCATCAACACGGCCATGAAGACACCGGCGAACATCGCCGTCTGACCGAGCGCGAGCGAAAAGAACCGCCCCGAGATCGTGATGAAGGTCGCCCCCATCGCGACGATGCCGGACATTGCGGCCGCTCTCAGGATCGCCAGTCCGTTCTCGGGTGTCAGGAACGCCGGGTTGAACCAGCCGCCAAGCGCCACGAGGGCGACCACAGCGGCCGCGAGCAGGATGAGCTTCAGCAGCCTTCGGCTGCGCGGGGGGTGTATCTGACTGATCTGCATGGTTGAATCCGACATCAAGCCGCCTCCTCTTCCGGGTGGGTGATGTCGCGCACCAGCTCGTGGCTGGTGACGCGGGTGGGATCGACGACGCGCACCTGACGACCGCGGTACATCGTGACGACCCGGTCGGCGAGGCCCTGGACCTCGTCGATGTCCGACGAGGCGAAAATGATCGCCATCCCCTCTTCCGCAAGACGCCGCAGATGGCCGTAGATCTCGGCGCGGGCGCCGACGTCGACGCCGCGGGTGGGCTCGGACACCAGCAGCACGCGCGGCGCGATGCCGAGCCACTTGCCAAGGGCGACCTTCTGCTGGTTACCCCCCGACAGCGCACCCACCTTGTACTCGGCCCGACTGCCGTCGATGGCCATCTGGGACGACACCTCGGCGGTCAACGCACGGATTCGGCGCCGGTTGACCAGCCCGCCGGGCGACACGCGCCGCATCGAGGGCGAGATGATATTGGTCGAGACCGGCAGCTCGGCAAAGATGCCATCGAGTTTTCGGTCGCTCGAGCAGTAGGCGACGCCGCGCTTCATTGCCTCAGGCAGGCTATGGGCCCGCGGGAACGCTCTGCCATGCACCTCGATACTGCCACCTTCGACAATATCCGCACCGGCAATCGCCCGCAGCAGAGCCTCCGAGCCTGAGCCGATCTGCCCGGCGATCCCCAGGATTTCACCCCTGCGCACCTGAAGGTTCTGCGGCAGCGGCAGTGCAGGCGTGGTCACGCCCTGCATCTCGAGCGCGATCGCGCCCAGACTTGAGGCGCGATGCGGGAACATCTCCTCCAGCGGACGCCCGATCATCTTCTCGATGACCTTTTCAAGCGTCATGTCCGACACATTCACCGGCGGGCTGCTCTGACCGCTGCGAAGCGTGGTGATCCGATCGGCGATCTCGAACACCTCGCCGAGACGGTGGGTGACGTAAATGATGCTGTGCCCCGCCCGCGCAAGGCGGACGACCATCGCCTTGACCCGCTCGATGTCGGAATCGTTGAGCGCGGCAGTGGGCTCGTCGAGGATAAGGATGCGCGCATCCGTCGCCAGAAGTCTGGCAATCTCGATCAGCTGACGCTCGGCAACCGCGAGTGTTTCGACCCGCGTGGACGGATCCAGGTGATGCAAGCCGACCGCCTCGAGATAGGGCCGCGCCTTCTTGGCCAACCGTTTGCGGGTCCAAGGGCCGCGGAACGGCACGCCGCCGAGAAAGATGTTCTCCGCAGCGCTCAACGCTCCGATGACGCTCAGCTCCTGTTCGGCGACGGCAATGCTCGCCGCGTGTGACAGGCGCGCGCTGCCGAGGCTGAACGGCTTGCCGTCGATGCGGGTCTCACCGCTGTCAGGCGTGTGCAGACCTGCGAGCACCTTGACCAGCGTGCTTTTTCCGGCGCCATTCTCACCCAGCAAGGCCATCACCTCGCCCTTGCGCAATTCAAAGTCCACACCCCGCAGCGCCTTTACCGCGCCGAAGGATTTGGAGATCCTCTTCATCTCGAGGACCACGTCTCCCGGCCCCTGTCCTGTCATGTTCATCATATCCGCTTTCGCCATGCGACGGGCACACCGGTCCTGGCTCGGGCCGGCGGCCTCGTCGCTTCACTTCGGGAAAATGTCAGTTGAAGTTCAGTTGTAGTCGCAGAGTTCCGAGGCGCTCTTGCCCCAGATCTTGGTCTGCTCGTAGGACGCAGGTGAACCATCCAGCATCGTGTTCGGCATGAAGTTCCATTTGTGCGGCGGCTCGTCGATCGACGGAGGCGTATCGGGCGACAGGTTCGTCTCGCCATCCACGACCTCACCGGTATTGAGGTAGGCCGCCAGTGCCCACATTGCGGCAGCGCCCTCGATATAGGGCGACTGGATCGAGGTCCCGACCAGCTCGCCGTTCATCACCGCCTCGTTGGTGGTCGCGTTCATGCAGGTCCCGCCAACGAAGAGCGCGTCCTTGCCCGGCTCCAGCCCGCTTTCCTTTGCCGCGCGCATGGCCCCGTAGGCGAGCGCATCGTTCACACCGTAGACCCAGTTGAACTTGCCTGCATTGGCGGGAATGATCTGGGAGCCGATGGAATAGCCCTCGTTCTCGAGAAAGCCGCCCGAATTGACGTCCGCGAGGATCGACACGCCATCGGGAAAGCTGCGCGCCATCTCGTCGCGGAAACCCTGCACGCGCTGCTGAGCCGCTGTGTGTCCGGCAACGGTGTTGACCACGAGCCCGTCGCCGAGGGTCACGCCCGCTTTCTCCGCGCCCGCGACCAGCAGCTGAGCCGCATTGACGCCCGAGAGGTAGTCGTTCACGCCGCCATAGGCGACGAAAAGCGCACCCTGCTCGGCCGAGGGCACCTGATTGAGCAGCACAAGCGGGATCTCCGCCGACGTGATCGCCAGCTCAGAGGCGACGGCCGCAGCACCCGAGACCGGGTTCAGCACGATGCCCAGGGGATCGCCACCCGTGGCCAGCAGCTGCTGAATCGCCGCGTCCTGCTGTTCCTGGGTCGCGGATTCGACGTAGGTCAGGTCCCAGCCGAATTGTTTTGCCACATCGGCGGCCCCCACGGCGTTTTGCCCGAAATAGGGGTTTTCGCGCGACTGGCCGAACATCACGATCGATCCACTGTCGGGCAGCTCTGCCAGCGCGGCACTGCCGCCGAGCGCAAGCGCCATCGTTACCGCGCCAGCGCGCAGTTTCTTGCCGTTTTCCATTGGTCTCCTCCCTCTTGGAAATCGTATTTCGCTGCCTTTGCGCGGCCCCCTCCGAGCCAGCGCCTGGGCGCGTCATCCTGTCCTGCGTGTGTCCTCCCAGGCCACGCGCAGCCGGGTCAGGGTCAGGCTGGCGATCCGCCACTGGCCACCGATCTTCCGGTACGTCTCGTCGTAATGCCCGAAGCCGTGCATGACCTCGTGGCCGTATTCGAGCCTGTCATAGAGCGTCCAGCGCCCCGAAGCCGCATCGGCCGACTGAAGCGTGATCAGCGGATCATGGCCTTGGTGGACCGACACGATGCTCCCGACCGCCTGCTCGATGACCTTCGCGGTGGCTGCGCCTCCGATGACAACCCAGGCATCCGGGTCCGCATCGGCCTCGGTGACGCCGTGGTGCCCGACGTGATGCTGCAACTCGCCACCAAAGTCGACGCGCGCGTCCTCGGTGAAGATGTCAATGATGGCGGGCCAGTCCTTGGTGTCCACCGCGTGGAAATAACGGGCCTTGAGGGCTCGGATCTCTTCGAGCGCGACAAGGCGTGCAAGATCGTTCACCGCCGAGGCGGTGATATTGGACTGTTCCGTCATGAATTCCTCCCGTTTTACCGGCGCTGGACGGGGTCACGTCACCTGCGCTGGTAGAACAAACTTTGTCATTTAACGAAGCTGTTCGTCAATACATAACTTTTAGTCGCAACCTTGGCGGCATGATTGCCGCAGCCGCATCTGGGATAATAAACTGTAAATTATCGTAAATTTATTTTCTTACTGTTTGGAAAAATGTAAAATTTCGTCGCGATGAGCGAAGAATCGGCCACATTCAGTAAGCGGCGAAGCGGGGCAAGTGTGTGAACCGCTGACCTATATCGCCGCCCTGGCCGGAGTGACACGACACATGACGCCGGGCACGTGATGAGCCCCTCTTACCGGTCGTCTCGCTGACTGTCCTCATGGTCAGGAAGCCCTCACGTTCAGAGCTTCGCCACAACGTCATTTCCGGTGCGCGATCATGACCTCACCTGGCGCGACCGGTTTTCGTCGAAACGGGAGCCCTCTTCGCCCATTTCAGGGGGCGTCGATCCGTCGCGTGACGCTGGCGCGCACGAGCTCGGCAATCGTGCGCATGCCCATCTTCTTCATCACCCGCGCCCGGTGGACCTTCACCGTCTTCTCGGCAAGGCCGAGATCATGGGCGATCTCCTTGTTGAGGCTGCCCGAGACCACCGCGTCGAGCACTTCCGTCTCGCGCGGAGTCAGGCTCTGCAGCCGTTCCTCGTAGCGCGCGGTGCAGTGCGTCTCGGCCTGCGTCTGTCGGGCCAGCGCCTTCGCGGCGGCAAGCGTTGTCAGCAGCATGCTCGGCTGCACCGGCTTGGTGAGGAAGTCGAACGCCCCCTCCTTCATCGCCCTGACCCCCATGCCGATGTCGCCGCGTCCGGTCAGGAACACGACGGGAAACTCCGGCTGGAGCGCCGCGACCCGCTCGGCAAGCTCGAAGCCATCGAGCCGGGGCAGATACATGTCGAGGATGGCGCACCCCGCAACCGCCGGCTCGAAATCGTCCAGGAAGGACTCGCCGCTCGCATGGGGATGCACGTCGAATCCGCCGGCCCGGATCAGCCGCGCCAGGGCACGGCGCACGCTCTCGTCGTCATCGACGAGATGGACGACGAAGGGCTCTTCGGATGGCGCGTTCATGGCGCCGGCAGGGACAGCGCAACCCGCGCCCCGTCCCTTGTGCTGCTGACAAAGCGCAGCGATCCGCCATGCGCTTCGGCGATGGTCTGGCTGATCGACAGCCCCAGTCCCATGCCCTGGACCTTGGAGGTCGCGAAGGGCTTGAAGGGATTGTCCCGCAAGGCCTCGGGCAGGCCGGGCCCGGTGTCGGTCACCGAGAGCACGCGCTGATCCTTCGGACCCAGTCCGGTCTCGATGATCATATGCCGGGTCTTCTGGTCGGCCATCGCATCCGCCGCGTTGATGACGAGGTTGAGCAGCACTTGCTGCAATTGCTGGACATCTCCCTTTACCATGAGGGAATTGCTGGACAGTTTCAACTCTAGCGCGATCTTGCGCGACAGAATTTCGCTGCTGACAAGCCGGACGGTCGATCTCACCACCTTGTTGAGATCCGTGTCCTCGAGGCCAGCACTGTCGCTCGTCATCAGACGCCGCAGATTGATGATCACGTCCGCCGCACGCTGGTCGTCATGGGCGATGTCGCGCAACACCTCTGCCAGCTCGGCGAGGTCCGGAGCCGGCTGGGCGAGCATCGCGGAGCCTGCCTCGGCATTGGCGAGGATTGAGGTCAGGGGCTGGTTCAGTTCGTGCGCTATCGCACCGGACAGCTCGCCGAGCTGGGCGATGCGCGACAGCCTCGCCATCTCCATGCGCCGCCGGGCAAGCTCCTCGGCATTCCGGCGCCGGCGGCGCTCCATGATGATCAGGGCGGCGATGGTGCTGGCCTGGAGCAGGATGATCGCCAGCGCCAGCAGGATCTCCAACCGGTAGCGTTCCCAGATGCCCGGATCGTAATAGAGCAGCCGGCTGTCGGGCGGGCGCAGCTCGGGATCGAGATCGTGGCGCCTGAGCTGCCGCCAATCGAGTACCGCCGACACCGGCACCGACACCGCTTGCCTTGCGCCGGACGGGTCCTCGAGGACCCTGAGCGCCTTTTCCGCGATCGCGGCGCCGGTGTCCTCGAAGGTCGAAAAGCTGCCGCCCACCACCCCGCGACCGATATTGGAGCTGTAGACGCCGTAGGTTGGTGCGGCGGACACCTCGGCAATCGTGGCCAGCGCATCCGCCGGCACGAAGCGGCGTCCGTCGGCATCCTCGAAGATCGTCAGCCCGATCAGGATGTCCGAGGGATCGAGCGCCGCCGCCCGGTCCCGGAAGCCTTCCAGCGACAGATCGGAGACGAACGCGATCTCGATATCGGAGACATCGGCGAGCGCCGCTTCCGCGAAGGATTTCCAGCTTCGGTCAAACTCGGCCGATCCGGTGAAGATCACCGCGCGCTGCGCCTCCGGCTGCAAGTGCCGCGCCAGCTCGAAGGTGCCGCGCAGGTCAAATCTCGACACCACCGCATGCAGGCCCTCGACCTCCGCGAACGCTTGCCGGGTGGCCTCGAGAATGCCCCCGTAGACCACCGGCACACCGGGCGCGATGCGCTCCCTGATCCCGACAGCCAGGGGCACCGCCTCCGGGCCGATCGTCATGATCAGGTCGATGGTCTGGTCGCGGTATTTCGCATCCAGCGCGTCGATGAAGCGTTGCGTGTCGAGGGCACCGGGGAAGCGCTGCGCGTCGCGGTATTCCTCGTAGATCTCGTATCTCGAGGTCCTCTCGGCCCCGGAGAAGACAGAGCGTATGCCCTCCTCCACCGCGACGTTGGCCGCGAGCGTGCTGGACCCGGAGTAGATCGCGAGGACCCTGAGCTGGGACGATGGCCGGCCTTCCTGAGCCCAGGCCGCAGACCACCACAACAGCGCGACAATGCCAAAAAGGGCACACCTGCAGGCGCGGGCTGACATGGTCTGTCTTATTGTCTCGGCGAAGCTGCGCAGCTTTGCCCCCAAAAGGTCGAATTCAAAAATCTACCGCGAGTGAACCGCACGCAACGCTCCGAAAAGGGGGCGATGCTTGTGGACCAGTCACACCGGTCGCCGACAGAATGCCGGTTCTCCATCGGGCGTCAAGTCCAGGCAGATCGCGGCGTGACCGGCGAGATCGACTTTCCGGTGGCGGTCCGGCCCGAAACACCGACGCGTGTTCCACGGCAGCGAGCACGACGAGATCAAGCCGGGCACGGTTGCTGCGGTCGACATCCTGACCGGACTGATGCTGGTCAACCTGTGCTTTCAGGACGCGGATCCGCAGTGGTTCGATCTCGAAGGCGGCAGGCCGCATGCCGTCCGGCCCTAGACCACTCGGCTACAGAAAGAAACCATGGACGATCGAGGTGCGCATCGCGAGGAAACTTGCCCCGCAGACCGTTCAAGGGATCTGCTGGATCGCCCTCAGCATCGCTTCGCAGGTCCTCCGGTTATGCGCCTCAAGGCGCGCGGCAAGATCCAGCGGGGTCTTTGCGCGCAGGGCGATCATGATCTGCTCATGCTCCGAGAAGCTATCCGCCACGCGTGAGAAATCCTCGTTCACAACGAAGCGATAACGCCAGATCCGCTGCTGCAGCCCCTCGTAGGTCTCGCACAACAGCGCATTGCCTGAGATCTGCGCCAGCCTCTTGTGGAAGGCATAGTTCAACCGGGTGTACTCATCCATCTGCCCCAGTTCGAGCGCCGCGCCGAGTTCGTGGTGCAGCGCGCCGATCGCGTCGAGGTCCTCTTGCGTGACCCGTTCGGCGGCGGTGAGACCGATCAGCCGTTCCAACGCCCCCTTCAGCTCGAAGATTGGCTGGATCTGGTCCGGATCGATTGGCGCGACGATCGCTCCGCGGTTGGGGCGGAGCTGAACGAACCCCTGCACCGCCAGCACCTTGAGCGCCTCGCGCAGCGGCGTGCGCGACACTCCGAACATGCGGCAAAGCTCGGCCTCGGGGATGCGCTGCCCGTTTTCCAGAGTGCCCTCGATCATCAACTGACGCATCCGGCTCACAAGGGTCTCGTGCAGAGAGGCCTCGCCCTCGTCCGCCGGTAGCAGATCATCCCTCACCTCCAGGTCCCCCATCCCGCCTCCTCGTGCTGCGCGCAGGTCATTTTGCGAACATCATGCCGAATTCCGACAGCGGCGTCATGTCCGTCCCGGCCTCCTTCAGGCAGCCCCACAGGGTGAAGGCCACGGAATCAAGCACCGGAATGCCAAGCTCGCGCTCCAGTTCGGCCGCCACCAAGGGACCGCGCATGTTGGTGCAGACGATCGCAATCGCGTCGGGCTTTGCCTCGGCCACTTCGCGGCACATGCCTGCGATCTCTTCTTCGGAGACTTCCGAAAACGAAAAATTGTCCGACCGGTTGCTGTGCCGCTCTGCCACGGTTTCAATCCCGATGGTCGCGTAATTGTCGATGATCTGCTGCTGCACATCCGGTGTATAGGGTGTCACAAGGCCCAACGTCTTCACCCCGAACGCCTCGAGCAGCGTGTTGAGGCTCTTGATCGCCGTGGTCGCCTTGGCGCCCGTGCGCTCGCTCAGCGCGGCGCAGAGCCGGTCATCGCTGTCAAACCCCAGCCAGCTGGCCGAAGTGCCATTCCACGCGATGACGTCGATCTTGGCGTCGGCCAGCAGGTCCGCCGCCTCAAGGACGGGATCGGTCCCGAACTGCTTGTCGGACCCTTCATCGAGCGCGATCCGCGTAACCTGCAGGCGACCGAAATGCACCGAGACATCCGGGAAGAGCGGCCACGCCAACGCCGCGGTGTAGGGTTCGACCACCGTGTTGGATGACGGGGTCAGCATGCCGATGATGGTCGGACCGGAAGAAGCGCTTGTCTGCATTCAGAAGTTCCATTCACTGCGGAGGTTGCGGAAGAATTGCATTCATTTCTTGCAGCTCCGCGTTCAGATCTGTCCTGACAACTTGCGCCACGCCAGAGCAACCACGTCAACGCAGCAAAGCCAAAAAATGCACGGAACGGACATATCACCGGCATTTTGCCGCTATTTTCGCCTAAATTTGCGCCAAAAACAGTAGATCTGCAGAAACCTGGGCGGCAGGCCGGGATTTCCATTGATCGCGGCACTGGCTTCCTGAAACGCTCCAATCAGTCACAAAATGAATGCAATCTCAGGGAGACAATAATGCGCAACAGGTTCACCACAGCCCTGGCCGCCGCCGCTCTGGCCAGCGTCCCGGCCCTCGCCTCGGCACAGGATACGCTCCGTATCGCTGGCAACTTCTCGCAGAACACCAAGCAGGTCTCGATCGAGCAGGCCTTCTTCGAGACCCTCGGCGAGGACGCCGGCGTCGACCTCGAAGTCAATTACAACCCGATGGATGTGGTGGGCGTAAAGGCCCCTGACGCCCTGCGCCTGCTGCGCAGCGGCGCCTTTGACGTGATGTCGGTACAAATCGGCATGGCGTCGCGCGATGACCCGTTCTTCGAGGGCATCGACCTGATCGGCGTCGCCACCGACATGGACAGCCTGCACACCGTCGTCGATGCCTATCGCGACGCCTTCGACACCCGCCTGCAGGAGAAGTTCAACGCCAAGGCGCTGACCCTCTGGCCCTTCGGCCCGCAGGTCTTCTACTGCAACGAGCCGATCGAGACGCTGGCCGATCTTGAGGGCATGAAGGTCCGCAGCTTCACCCCGTCGATGTCCGCCATGCTGGAATCTCTGGGCGCGACACCCGTGACCCTGCAGTTTTCCGAGGTCTACCCGGCCCTGCAGCGCGGCGTCGTGACCTGCGGCGTGACCTCCCCGACGTCCGGCAACACCGGCAACTGGCCCGAGGTGACCACCCATCAGCTGCCGTTGTCGGTCTCCGGCTCGGTGCAGGGGCATTTCATCAACCTCGACACATGGAACTCTTTCACGGCCGAGCAACAGGCCGCGCTGGAAGAAGAGTTCAAATCGCTCGAGGACCAGCTGTGGGAGCTCGCCGTGTCGGCCAACGGTGACGCGGTGGCCTGCAACACCGGTGCCGACAGCTGCTCGGATCACACGAAGTTCGACATGGAGCTGGTCGAGATCAACGACGACGACCGCGCGAAGATCAAGGAGATCGCCGAGACCGTCGTGCTGCCGATCTGGAAGGAGACCTGCAACAATGTCGACCCGTCCTGCACGGAAACCTGGAACGAGACCGCGGGCAACGCCGCAGGCCTGACCATCAACTGAGCCTGTCCAGAGCAAGACCCTGTGCGGGGGCGCCGATCCGGCGCCCCCGCGTCCCCATTCACGCAGGCCTCGGAGACTCAGAATGTCCGGAGAAAACAGGATCGCGCAGGCGATGACCCCCGTCGCGCGGTTCCTTGCGCTGGTGGCCGGCTACGCGCTGCTGCTGCTCACCCTGACCATCACCGCCGAGGTGCTGCTGCGGCGCTTCGCCAATGTCTCGCTTCAGGGCGGCGACGAGCTCGGCGGGTACACGCTGGCCATCACCGGGGCCTTCGGCTTTTCGCTGGCCGCGATCGAACGAGCCCACACCCGCGTTGAGATTCTGACCGAGCGCGTCAATCCCGGCGTCGGGTCGGTGCTGAACCTGCTGGCGACGCTGGGCACCATGCTGATGGCGCTTTTCATGGCCTGGCGCGGCTGGGCCGCGCTGATGGAGAGCATTGAATTCAAGTCACTTTCCGGAACGCCCCTCATGACCCCGCTGTGGATGCCACAAAGCCTCTGGGTCTTCGGACTGGCCGTGTTTGCCGTGGTCTCGACCGCGCTCTTCCTGCACGCGGCGATCCTGTTCCTGCGCGACCGTGACCGGCTGAACCGCTTCTACGGGCCCAAGTCGCTCGACGATCTCATCCATGAAGAACAGGCCGGCGTGACGGCACGAGGTGCACAATGATCGGGATCGGAGAAGCGGCGCTCGGCTTCATGATGATGCTGGGCCTGATGTTGATCGGCCTTCCGGTAGCCGTTGCGATGTTCCTCACCGCCTTCACCGGCGCCATGCTCACCATGGGTTGGCCGATCCTGATGACCTTCGGCAACCAGATCTGGAGCGGTCAGAACGATTTCATCCTCACAGCGATCCCGCTTTTTGTCTTCCTAGGCGAAATCCTGGTGCGCTCCGGCGTGGCGGACGGGCTCTACCGCGCGCTGTCGGACTGGATGCGCAAGCTGCCCGGCGGGCTGCTGCATTCCAATATCGGCGCCTCTGCCTTCTTTGCAGCGGTCTCGGGATCCTCGGTCGCGACGGCCGCCACCATCGGCAACGTGGCCATCCCGATCCTGTCGGAGCGCAAGTACGACGAACGCCTGACCGCCGGAACCATCGCCGCGGGCGCCACGCTGGGCATCCTGATCCCGCCGTCGATCAACATCATCATCTATGGCTCGATGACCAACACCTCCATCGGCCAACTCTTTGCCGCCGGCATCCTGCCGGGCATCGCCCTCACCGTCGCCTTCATGGCGCTGATCGCGGTGATCTCTGTCCTGCACCCCGGCGTCGCGGGGCCAAGCCTGCCCGACCGCCCGATGCGCGAAAAGCTGAAGTCCCTGCTGGAAATCCTGCCACCGCTGCTGATCTTCGCCATCGTCATGGGCGTCATCTACGGCGGCTGGGCCACGCCCACGGAATCCGCCGCCATCGGCGTCACCTGCGCGCTGCTGGTGGCCTTGGCCAAGCGCAAGATGACCCTGCCGCTCCTGCACGAGGCGATGATCTCCACCGTCCGGATCTCGGCGATGATCCTGCTGATCATGGTCGGCGCGCATTTCCTGAACTTCGTGATCGGTATGCTCGGCATTCCCCAGACGCTGACCCGCTTCGTGGTCGATCTGGGCGCCGGCCCGATCCAGGTGCTGTTCCTGCTGATCCTCTTCTACCTCATCCTCGGCTGCTTCATGGAGACGCTGTCGATGATGATCGCCACTCTGCCGGTGGTCTTTCCGCTGGTCGTGCAGCTGGGCATCGATCCGGTCTGGTTCGGCATCTTCCTTGTCCTGATGATGGAGACCGGGCTGATCACGCCGCCCATCGGCATGAACCTCTACATCGTTCAGGGCGTGCGCGGGACCGGGTCGATCATGGACGTGATCTGGGGCTCCCTGCCCTTCGTCCTGCTGATGCTGGCCTTCACGATCCTGCTGATCTTCTGGCCGGGACTGGTGCTCTGGTTGCCGAACCTGTTGTTCTGACCATGCAGCTTCTGACAGCCGATTGCGTGATCCCCGGAGCGGAGCGCCCACCGCTGCGCCCCGGGGCCGTGGCGGTGGACGCGGGCCGCATCGTGGCGCTCGGCACGCCCGACGACATGCGCGCGCGCTTCCCCGCCGCGGGCCTCACGGCGCTCGGCGATGCGATCCTGCTGCCCGGCTTCGTGAACGCCCACCAGCATGGGCGCGGCCTCAGCCAGGTGCAACTGGGCTATCCCGACGATCAGCTGGAACCCTGGATCGCACGACGGCGCGGACGCAAGGCACCCGATGCCTACCTGCTGACCCGGCTCGCCGCGCAGGAGATGCTCCGCAATGGCGTCACCGCCACGCTCCACGCAAATTACTCATACGCCACAGGCGATTACGAGGCCGAGCTGCGCGGTGTCATCCGCGCCTATGAAGAGACCGGGCTGCGCGCGACGGTTTGCGTGGGCTTCGCAGATCAGGGCGGCCTGGTCTACCCGCCGACCGATGAAAGCGGCTTCCGCGATGGCCTGTCCCCGCAGGCACAAGCCCTCCTGAACCAAACACGGCCCGCCTACCTGCCCTTGCAGGAAACGCTGGTTCTGACGGATCGGCTCCTGTCCGAATATGCCGGCCACCCGACGATCTCGATTGCCCTTGGCCCGGCCGGACCGCAATGGGTGTCAGATGCCGCATGGCAGTCCATCGCCGCCCATGCCGCGCGCACCGGCACCGGCATCCATTTCCATCTGCTGGAATCCCCCGCGCAGCGGGCCGTCGCCAAGACGCTGTACAGCGGCGCGGTCCTGAAGCACCTCGAAGCCCTCGGCGTCTTCGAGACCCAAGTCAGCGCGGCCCACTTCACCCAAGCAAGCGCGCACGACGTGGAAGATGCTCTGCGCGACGGACTCACACTCGTGTCGAACCCCGGTGCCAACATGCGGCTCTTCAACGGTGCGCCGCCGCTGGCCGACTGGCGTGCGGCGGGACTTCCCGTGGCGCTCGGAACCGACAATTGCGCGCTGGACGATACCGAGGATTACCTGTCCGAACTGCGCCTCGGCGGCCTTCTCGCCCGGGGCACGGGCGCGGCTGCCAAAGCCAACCGGCTGACCCTCGCAATGGGCACCGAGATCGGCGCTCAGGCGATCTTTCAGCCCGACACCGGCACGATCGGCCCGGGCCAGCGCGCCGATCTGGTGGCGCTCGACCCGACCCGCGCGCGCGGCCCCTACACCGATCCCGATTGCGACCCGCTCGATCTGATCCTCAGCCGGTGCACCGGAGCGGACACGCTCCTGACCATGGTCGGCGGAGAGATCCGATACCGCGCCGGCGAGCCGCCCGCGCCCACGGCCGAGGTTGCGGAGATGGCCGCCGCCGCCCGGCTGGCCGGGCCGGATGCCGGCGTGCATGCCGAAGAGATCGCCGAAGCCATCCGACAGGAGATCCCCCGATGACCGTCCTCGTCACCGGCGCCTCTGGCTTTGTCGGCTCTGCCATAGCCGAAGCCCTCTGCGCGCGCGGCATTCCCGTGGTCGGCCTCGACCTTCACCCGCCTCGGAACAATTGGCCGGGCTTTGACTTCGTCACCGCAGACCTGAGGGAACAGGCATCCCTCGATGCCGCGCTGACCGGGCGCCGCCTGACCCACATGATCCACGCCGCAGCCCTCACCCCCGACGCCGCTTTCGAAGAGGCCAACCCGGACCTCGTGCTCGACGTCAATCTGCTTGGCAGCGTGCGTCTGCTGCAAGCCGCAAAGACCGCCGGCATCCGCCGGCTGCTTCAGCTCTCCTCGATCGCCGTCTACGGCAACGCCGCACCTGAAGCCGACGGGCTCTACCACGAGGACCGCACCACCCCCATGCCGCAAAGCCTTTACGGGATAGGAAAATATGCCGCCGAGATGAGCCTGCGCCGCCTCGCGCCTTCGGCCGGGATCGATCTGTCCATCCTGCGCCTCGGCCCGATCTTCGGCCCTCACGAACGTGCGTCAGACAGCCGGAAGGTCACCAGCCCACATCACCAGATCCTTCTGGCGGCGCTGGAGGGGCGCCCCGTCACGTTACCCCGCGCAGTGCCCGCCGACTGGTGCTATTCCCGCGACGCCGCCTCGGCCATCGCTTCACTGGTGAGCAGTGACGCCGCATTGCCTGACATCGTGCATATCGGGGCTGGAGAGGTGACCGACCTGCCGGACTGGTGCACAGCGCTGGCCGCGCATCTGCCGCTGAGCTGGCACATCGACGCCGCTGCCCCGACGATCCGCTACGGCTATCCCACCGACCGCCCGGCGCTCGCCATCCAGCGCCTGCGCCGGCTGGTGCCCGGCTCGCACACCCCGCTGCCCCGAGCCGCCGCCGACTGGCTCGGGCACATCGCACATTCGCCGAAGGAGACCCTCTCATGACCCAGCGCCTTGCGGGCCGCGTCGCCATCATAACCGGAGGATCCTCGGGCATCGGGCGCGCCATCGTCCGAAAATACGCGGCCGAAGGCGCCCATGTCTTTGTCGCCGACATCACCGAAGAGGCCGTCGAGGGCGGCCGCCCCGTCTGCGAGGTGGTGGCCGAGGAGGGTGGATCCGCCGTCTTCGTCAAGACCGATGTCTCGTGCGCCGACGCGGTCGAGGCGCTTGTGGACCGGGCCTCCGCCCAGACCGGCGGCCTCGACATTCTCGTCAACAACGCCGTGCTGCGCGCCGGCAAGCCTCTGGTCGAGACCGAGGAGGCCGACTGGGACCGCGTCATGGATGTGAGCCTCAAGGGCGCCTACCTCTGCGCGCGCGCCGCCGTTCGCCAGATGATGACGCAGGAGATCCGCGAGGAGGTGCGTGGCCGCCTGATCCATATCTCCTCCCAGCACGGCCACGTCTCAGCGCCCGAGGATTTTGCCTATGGTGTCAGCAAGGCCGGCATCGCCTACATGACCCGCCAGATTGCCGCCGATTACGGCCCCCATCAGATCGTCTCGAACGCCATCGCTCCCGGCAAGATCCTCACTGGCAAGGGCGGCCGCGCGGTCGAGCCGCGCTGGATCGACTATTCCAAGCAACGCACCCCGTGGCCCCGCCTCGGAACCCCCGACGATGTCGCCCGCGCCGCGCTCTTCCTCGCCAGTGACGAGGCGACCTATCTCACCGGACACACTCTGTTCGTCGACGGCGGCTGGATGGCCGCCTGATCCACGCGTGAACAAAGATCCGGGCATTTCCCAACTTTGTTATCATCATCCGGGACGGCCTGAACACCACACCCGGCGTCTTCTCCGCAGATCTCGCCAACACCGGCTTACCCGGCACCAAAGCGGGCAGCGCGCGCACCGGCGAAGGCGCTTGATCTGGCCGACGCCCGCCATGGTATGCGACGGTGATCGCCGTAGCGGCCGCCTCTCCGACAAATGCTGTCGCCACGCCAGAACCCACAGCCATGGCACTGGGCCGCAGACGCCCTCGAGGTGTCGCCTGAGAGACATCGCGCAAGCCTCGTTCGCGAGCGTCAAAACAAGTCGGCAATCATCTGGCGAAAGCGCGATGCGGCGATTGCGCCCTGCACGCCGATTGGCCAGAAGCGATGGAACGCCATGCGTTTCATGTCCGACACGGGCAGCGGCAGCGTCTCGGTCGTGACACTGCCCGTCAGGCTCTCTGCGAGATGGGCGCCAAGAGCTGTCGAAAGCGCGACGCCGCGCCCGTTGTAGCCATAGGCGATCAGCAACCCGGCCCGCGGCGCATGCAGCTTTGGCAAGTGATCTGGCGTGATCGACACCCGGCCGTTCCACGCATAGTCCCATTCGACCGATGCAAGCGCGGGCCAGAGGTGCTCCGCATGGCGCCGCACAGCGCCCATGCTTGCGGCGTCCGACGACGGGCGCATCGGGCCACGGCCACCGATCACCATCCGGCCGGCGGCATCGACACGGCAATAGACCGTCACCAGCCCGGATTCGTAGAGGACCTGCCGCCCGGGCATCACGCGCGCCGCCAGATCCGCGGGCAGCGGCTCTGAGGCGAGCACCGAGCTGAAGACCGGGACGGATGCCTCTGCCAGTCCCGGCCACAGGCGATCCGCATAGCCATTGCAGGCAATCAGAACTTTGGCCGCGCGAACCTCGTGACCATTTGCCGTGAACCGCCAGCCTCCGTCCTGCTCGGCCAGATCGCTGGCGCGTGACCGGGCAAAGATCTCGGCGCCGGCCCGCGCCGCACTCCCGGCGAGGCCCCGCACGAGCTTTAGCGGATCGACATCTCCGCCACGCCTGTCGAGCAAAGCCGCGGGATAGTGCTGATGGCCGGTCAGCGCCGCAAGCGCTTCACCCTCGAACCAGTCGACCGGCATTCCGAGAGCGCGCATGTCATCATAGGTTCGCCGCACCCCCGCAATGTCACGCTCTGAGGCCGCCGCCCGCAGCGTCCCGTTGCGGCGCAGATCGCAGTCGATGCCAAGCCTGTCGACCAGCGCGGCGGTGGCGTCGACCGTGGACCAGCCGAACGCGACGATGCTGCGAGCTTGATCCTCACCGAACCGCTCGTTGAACCACGAGGGATCGAACTTGAGCCCCGGGTTGAGCTGCCCTCCGTTGCGCCCAGAGGCGCCCCAACCCGGCACATGCGCCTCGAAGACCGCCACCGAAACGCCGGCCTCGGCGAGATGCAGCGCCGTAGAAAGGCCGGTCAGCCCGCCTCCGACGATGGCCACATCGACGGTCTTGGGGCCCGCGAGCACGGGCCAGGACGGCTCGGGGCCGTTCCGGTTGAGATAGAGCGCGTTGCCGGCGGTTTCCTCCATGGGCGTCAGGCCGCCTCGGGCAGGGTCACGCTGCTGTCGCGCAGCGCGGCCACGACCCGCGCGAGGCGCTGCTTCAGCGCATCGGAGAGAGGTGGCGTCATGAGCGCCGACCCGCCGGTGTCGGTCCCGATCAGCTCCAGCGCGTGCCGCAAGGGGCCAGGGCTTTCCTCTGCAGACAGCCCATCCATGAGCCGCCCGAGGCGTCGTTGCAGCGCAAGCGACTCGTCTGCCTTGCCTGCCTGAACCTGCGCCGGGCCCTCCGACATCCGACCCGCGGAGATCAGCACGTCGCCGACCATGCCGCTCGCAAGCTGCTGGAGAAAGAGTGTGTCCTGCCCGCTCGGGGCACCAAGGGATGGGCCGACGCGCTGCATGATCTGGTCGAAGTGATAGAGATCGGTGCTTGAGGCTTTCATTTCGTCGATGATGCCACCTTCAACGCGCTTTGCAATGATGTCTGGCACAAAAGGCAAGGCGCGCGTATCGGATTTTCATAGCGCATGATCGGCAGGTCCACCTGCATGATGCACCATGTGGATGTCGTCGATCGCGCTTTGCTACGCCGGGGAGATCTCGTAGGGCGCGTTCAGCATCGGCCCCGTGGCCCCGCCTTCCCGATTGCTCTGGCCGCGGGTATCGCGTCTCCGAGCCCGGGCGCGAGCACACCCGTGTGCGTGGTCGCCAAGACACCCTTGCCTCGCGCTGTTCTCGCCTCATGTCCCCGCAGCATGGGAAGACGTACAAGTACTGCCTCCGCGTCCTCATGGCTCCTGCAAGCAGAAACAGGACGCTCGCCACGGCCCCCGCCGAGAGCACAGCCCCCACGGCAAGCGCCTTCGAGCGACCGACGGTTTGGAGGGGCAGCGCTAAGTTGAACATGGTCGAGGCGCAGCGGAAGCGGGGCATTTCAAACCGTCGCGAGGCCTGCTCCACGGGCATTCGCAGCCTCAGCGCTGAAGCGCCGCCGCTCGCCGTTTCCTGTTCCTTTGGCTCGACCAGAGTCCCCAGGCCAAAGCCACCACAGTCAAGATTATCGAGGTCGCGGCGATGGGGCTCTCCACGAAGGTCGCGAAGTCTCCGCGCGACAGCAGCATTGCGCGGCGGAAGTGATTTTCCATCAAGGGTCCCAGAACGAAGCCGAGCAGCAGAGGCGCCGCGGGCCAGTCGAAGATCCGCATCACATAGCCGAGAAACCCGAAGACCAGCACCAACCAGATGTCGAAGATCGAGTTGTTGACCGTATAGGTGCCGATGCAGATGAACATGATGATGGCCGGGTAGAGCCATGTATACGGGAGCATCAAGAGCCGCACCCAGAGGCCGATGAGCGGAATGTTCAGGATGAGCAGCATCAGGTTCCCGACCCAGAAACTCATCACCAGCCCCCAGAACAGGTCCGAGCTCTCGGTCAGCAGCGCCGGACCCGGCGTGATTCCGTGCACCAGAAGGGCACCGAGCATCAGCGCCATGGTCGGACTGCCGGGAATGCCAAGCGACAGTGTCGGGATGAAAGCGGTCTGGTCGGCGGAGTTGTTGGCTGCTTCCGGCGCCATGATGCCTTCGACGGCCCCCTTCCCAAAGCGCTCGGGGTCGGACGAACTACGCTTCTCGACGGCGTAGGCCATGAACGCTGCCACCGCGGGGCCGGTCGCGGGAAGCGTGCCGAAGAAGGAGCCGATGCCGGACCCGCGCAATGTCGGCAGCCAGGACCGCCGCCAGTCGTCGCGGGTCGGGAGCATGGCCCGCAGACCGACACTGTCCACGTCGATGTCGCCGGGCTTGATGCGACGGACTGTGGCGATGACCTCGGAGATGCCGAACATTCCCATCGCCAGGGCAACGAGGCTGACGGATTCGGTCAGTTCGAAGAATCCGAAGGAAAACCGCGGCACCCCTGTATACATGTCTGCCCCGATGGTGCCGAGCATCAGCCCCGCGACCACCATGGCGAGCCCTTTCGCGACCGAGCCGCCGGAGATCGTCGACGCGGCAACGAGCCCGAAGACCATCAGCGAGAAATACTCTGCCGAGCCGAAGCGCAGCGCGTAGGGAGCGATGACCGGCGTGAACATGGTCATTACGAGGATCCCGATCGAGCCGCCGACGAAAGAGGCGATCGTGGTCATGAAGAGCGCAACGCCCCCCCGCCCCGCACGCGCCATCGGATAACCGTCGAGTGCCGTCACCGCGTTCGACGGTGTTCCGGGAATGTTGAGAAGGATGGCCGCGGTGCTGCCGCCATAACTCGAACCATACCAGATCCCAGCCAACATGATCAGCGCGGTTGTCGGGTCGAGATAGAAGGTGATCGGAAACAGCATCGAGATGCTTGCCAGAACCCCGATGCCCGGAATGACCCCGATCACCATCCCCAGAAGAACGCCGAGAAAACAGTAGAGCAGGTTGTGATAGCTCAGGGCGATCGAGAGCCCCAGCGTGATGTTGTCAAGAAATCCCATGGTCATGTCCGCTCTCAGAACGGCCAGCGTGCGATCGGTACGTTCAGACCGAAAGCCACGACGAAGATCAGCCAGGATGCGAGGCAGAGGATCGCCGAGATCGCCGCCATGCGAAGGGGGCGGATCTCGAGCTCGGCGAGTGACGCCACGACGGTCAGGGTGATGACGGCCGGGATCAGGCCACAGCTGCGCAGCATCAGCGCGAAGACCCCACAGGCCCCGAGCACGAAGATCGGCGTCCAAACCCGAATATCAGGCTTGTTTCCGGCGCGCCTGAGCGCCGGGACGATCTGCGCCGCCCCGAATATGGCCAGCGCCACGCCGAGGATGGTGGGAAACATGCCCGGGCCCATGCGCCGGATCGTCCCGATATCGTAATGCGTCGCGGCATAGGCCGAAAAGACGAGCCCGAGGCAGATGAGCACCAGCCCGCCGACAATGTCCGTGTAGTCTTTCGAGTACATCGCAATCCCTGCTGTGTTGTCCTCCGCCGGCTTTATGGGGGCCGGTCGGAGCATTTCATTCAATCGACGAGAAGGCCGTCACGGCGCGCCTGCTCGACGATCCGCTGCGCTCGCGTGATGAAGGGGCCGTCCACGAGCTGGCCGTTGACCACGAAGGCCCCCACTGCGCGGGCACCTGCGTCTGCCGCGGCACGGGTCACATCGACGGCATGGGCCAGTTCGTCCGGCGTGGGCCGAAAGACCTCGTTGGCGAGCCGCAACTGGCTCGGGTGGATGCAGCTCTTTCCGGTGAAGCCCATCGCGCGTGCCGCCTGGGCATCTGCAACGAAGTCATCGGGTGCCGAAATGTTCACGAAGGCACCATCAAAGGCGTCGATCCCGACCTGCGCGGCAGCGATACGGACGCTCCAGCGGGTCTGGGCGATGGCGAAGCTGTTGCTCTGGCGGATGCCCAGCGGCGCGAAGAGGTCACCGAAACCGATCTGAAGCCCCATCACGCGGGGATGCGCTGCAGCACTTGCGCTGGCGTTCTGCAGGCCGGCCGGTGTCTCGATATTGGCGAGGATCCGGATCGGCTCGGTGATCCCGTGGCGGGCCTCGCAGAACTCGATGTGGCTCAGCGCGGCAAGGATTTCCTCGGGGGACTCAATCTTGGGTAAATTGATCACGTCGAGCCCGGTGCGCACGATCGCCTCGACATCCTGTTTGAAATGCTCGGTCGCGAGCGCGTTCACCCGCACTAGCACAAGCTTGTCGTGGGTGCGGGGTGCTTCCAGATGCGCCGACAAAACCGCCCTGGCCTCGTGCTTGCGCGCCTCGTCGACCGCATCCTCGAGGTCGAACGAGATCGCATCCGCCTCGCTGCGTGCCGCCTTTTCAAAGAGCTCGGGCCGCGATGCTGGGACAAAAAGTTTGCTGCGCATGAAATTGGCACCCTCCAGTTTTTTGTAGAGTGTAGTTTGTCTACAATCTACAAACTGATAGACATGATCACACCACGTTTGCAATATCCGGCCTAGCGAAGAGCCCGGCACCACCGGCCCTTTGCCTAAAAAATCAACTGCAATCCAATGGGATGAGTATGAAGACAATGAACAAGAGAACCCTCCTTGCCCTTACGGCGGCATCCGCCATGGCCTTCACCGCGGCAGGCGCCCAAGCACAGGAATGGCCGAACGATACCGTCACGCTGGTGGTCCCTTTCGCTCCCGGCGGCAGCAACGACATCATCGCGCGCTACCTTGCGCAGGAACTGTCGGACTCGATGGGCCAATCGGTCATCGTCGAGAACCGCGCCGGCGCGGGCGGCTCGATCGGCGCGGCCTATGTCGCCGCAGCGGAGGCAGATGGCTACACCTTCCTCTTCACCTCCGGCTCCATCGCGACAAGCGCTGCGGTCCGCGAAGTGCCCTTCGACGTGACGACGGATTTCGCCGGCGTCTCCCGGGTGGCGACCGCGCCCTTCGTCATCGTCACGCGCGAAGACCTCGGCGCCTCCAACGTCGAGGAGCTGGTCGGGATGGCCAAGGAGCAGCCGGGTGAACTGTTCTACGGCAGCGCCGGCATCGGTGACAGCTCGCACATGGCCACCGCGCTGTTCGAGCAGGCCGCCGGCATCGAAATGGAGCTGACACCCTACCAGGGCATCGCCCCCGCACAGGTGGATCTCGCCGGCGGGCGCCTCGACCTTATCATCACCACCGTCGCTTCGCTGACTGGATCGCCCGCCGAGGGGCTTCCGCGCCTCGCTTACACCACCGAAGAGCGGATGGAGTCGGCTCCCGACATGCCCACCGTGATGGAAAGCGGCATCGACTACTCGACCGAAGTCTGGTGGGGCGTCTTCGCGCCGGCGGCGACAGACGACGCCATCGTCGACACCATGAACGCCGCGATCGAGACCGCTCTCGAAGACGAGGCTTTCAAGACGTTCATCGCCGATGCGGGCGCGCAGGCGACCCCTTCGAGCCCGGCCGCCCTGACCGAGACACTGCTCGACGACTACGCACAATGGACGACCATCGTCGAGACCCTCGGCATCGGCGACTGACCGAGAAACAGGCGGGATCCGGACGGTGGCCGGATCCCGCCCAAGACGCGCAGCCAAGGATCCCCCTGGAGGAAGAATGAATCACATGACCATGACCGAAACCGAGAGCCCGACCGCCGTGCCGCAGGCACCACTCCAGGGCATTCGGGTCCTCGACCTCAGCGCCTATATCGCAGGCCCATACGGCTGCGCCCTCCTGGCGGATCTGGGGGCTGAGGTCATCAAGGTCGAGCCACCCACCGGCGACAACCTCCGCAAGTATCCCTCCACTCTGGACAAAGAAAGCCGCGCCTTCCTCGGGGTCAACCGAGGCAAACGCGGAATCGTTCTGGATCTCAAGAAGCCAGAAGGGCTCGACACGCTCATGCAACTGGTCGCCAAGGCGGATGTCTTCGTGCACAACTTC
This sequence comes from Salipiger bermudensis, assembly GCF_017309175.1. Lineage (NCBI taxonomy): Bacteria > Pseudomonadati > Pseudomonadota > Alphaproteobacteria > Rhodobacterales > Roseobacteraceae > Salipiger > Salipiger bermudensis. Next base: position 42,099 of record NZ_JAEKJV010000003.1, read on the forward strand.
CGCCCCAACGTGCCGCCACGGCTCAAGATCGACTTCGAGACGCTCTCTGCCCACAACCCGAGGCTGATCTACTGCGCAGTCTCGGGCTATGGCGAGCAGGGGCCTGCCCGCGAAAAGGCCGGCTATGATCAGGTTTTGCAGGCAATGTCCGGCCTCTGCGCCCTGCAGGGGGCGCCGGGTGCTCCGGAGATACTCTACGGCTCTGTGGTAGACTATTACGCCGCCTCGATGCTCAGCAGCGGGGTGAGCTCGGCGCTCTTCCAGCGGGAACGGACCGGCAAGGGATGCTATGTCGGCGTCTCGCTGCTACGCAGTGCGCTTGCGATGCAATCGGCCCGACTGGTCTGGGCCGAATCCGAAGATCGGGACGTGAACCGGGACATGCGGTCGGGGGGCATCACCGGATTGCATCCGACGCGCGAGGGCACACTCTACATCTCCGCCAATACGCCGCACTTCTGGCAGGCGCTCTGCGAGCTGACCGGGCTCGACGAGCTTTTCACCGATCCCCGGTTCGACACCGTGCGCAAACGCGCCGAAAATGCAGAGTTTCTCACGGCGCGCCTGCACGAAGCGCTGGCGTTGCGCAGCGCCGAGGAATGGCAGGAGCGATTTGGCCAGCGCGTTCCATCCGCCGTCGTGCGCCAGGTCGAGGACATGTTCGACGACCCGCAGGTCGCCGCCGAGGGCATGATCAGCAACTTCGAGCACCCCGTCATCGGCCACTATCGCGGCTTCGCCGGCGCGGTGAAATTCGCCTCCGACAGCCGCGCCCTGCCCGCTCCCGCGGTGGGCACCCCCGCGCCGCTCTTCGGACAGCACACGGACGACATCCTCGCGGAGCTCGGCCTGGACCCCGAAGCGATCGAAGCGCTGCACAAGACGGGAGCCGTCGAATGACCACCCACGGACAAGACCCCATCACCGAGCGTTGGATCGCACATGCCAGCTCCGCGTTGCATGATATTGAGTCCCGCACTGCCCCGGACCGGCTCGCCTCCGAACTCGCGCGGCTCAACAGCGCCGTGCGCAATGTCGCGGACGGCAAGCTCGGCCATGACGATCAGCCGGGAGACTACCTTGCCCTGCTCGCCGAGAGCGGGGCACAGAGCCGCAGCATCGCCGGAACGGCATCCACGGAGGTCAGCCAGACACGGCCGGCCTCCGCGATTGCGGCAGAGGCAGAGGGCGCGTCCTTGTCCATGATGGCCGCGCCATCGCTCAGCGGCACGGCTGCGGCCCTTGCGAGGGGCGAAACGTCGGCCACGGCCCTGACCGAAGCGGCGCTAGCTGCCGCGCATGCAAGCCAGCCCCGCCATTGCGCGTTCATTGAAACCTATGAAGAGAGCGCCCGCGCCAAGGCCAGAAGCCTTGATGACGCCGCCGCGCAGGGCCTGCATCGTGGACCGCTGCACGGCATCCCGCTGGCGCACAAGGACTGCTTCGAACAGGCCGGCCGTGCGATGACCGTGGGGACCGCCGTCCGACGCGATGCAGCCCCGGCCGAGCGGGACGCGACCGTGATCGCACGCTATGACACGGCGGGTGCTGTCAATATCGGCAGTCTCAACATGAACGAGATGGTCTGCGGCCCAACCGGCCAAAACCCGCATTTCGGCGATTGCTGCAACGCGTGGGATCCGAGTCGTATCTCGGGCGGCTCTTCCAGCGGCTCGGCGGTCGCGGTGGCCACGGGCGCTATCTTCGGCGCGCTCGGATCGGACACAGGTGGCTCGACCCGCCTGCCGTCCTCGATGAACGGCGTATTCGGGCTCAAGCCGACCTACGGGTTGGTGTCGCGGGCGGGCAGTTTCCCCCGCGCCTTCTCGCTCGATTCTATCGGCCCAATCGCCCGTAGCGCCGAGGATTGCGCGCTGCTGCTCCGGTCAGTCGCGGGCCACGACCCCCGCGACCCCACCAGCCTCAACGTGCCGGTCCCGGACTACCTGGCCCTTTTCGACGCACCCTGGGTCATGCAAAGCCGTGTTGCTGCACTGAGCCTTGGCGTGCCCTGCGATCCGGGGATCCAAGAGGTGTTTGATCGCTTCACGGCACGCTGCACGGATATGTTCGAAGCCGCGCCCGCCCGGGACTTCCCGGAAATGGAGGCCTGCTACGCACTGGGCGACATTATCTCGAAGGTCGAGGCCGCCACGCTTCACAGCGAGGCCATGCGCCAGTCTCCGGAGCGCTTTTCGCAAGCCGTGTTCTCGCGCACCGAACCCGGACTTCATGTGCCCGCCGTGCGCTACCTCGAGGCGCTTTCCCTTCGGGCAACTGTGCTTCGCTCGTTCCTCGAAGGCCCGCTCGGAGAGACTGATGTACTGATCTGTCCGACCGTCCCGCTGCCGGTGCCACTGCGCACCGATGCCGACATGGAGGCACCTGATTCCGTCTTCGGCGTGGTCGCCGCCATCACCCGGTTGACCAGGACCTTCAGCTATCTCGGTGTGCCCGTGCTCTCGATGCCTATCAGCGTCGATGCAAACGGCATGCCCGTCGGCGCACAGCTCATCGCGCGCCCGCTCGATGAGGGGCGGTTGCTGGCCGTTGCACATCAGCTCTCGCTGCAAATGGGCTGGCCCATTCTCCCGGAACAACAGGCCTGAAACGCCCCGCGAGTTGGTGACTGCGCCATCTCGCGCTTTGACATGGGTGGCCATATTGAAGATGAATGCCCGACCACGGGCCAAGTTTAGGCAGGACAAAAATGCAAATGGCGATGAAGCGCTGATGGCGGAAGGCGTTCCGGGAACAATTCCGTATTTCGTCGCCTCTCAGGTGCGCGAACTCATAATGAACGGGACCTTCCGTCCCGGCCAACCCTTGCGCGAGCAAGATCTCGAGCAGCGCTTCAGCATCAGCCGCGGCCCGGTGCGCGAAGCCCTGCGCCTGCTCGAGGTGCGTGGACTGGTTTCACACGTTCCCAGGCGTGGCTTTCGGGTCAAGCTTTACGAGGATCGCGAACTGCGGGACCATTTCATGCTGCGCGGAGAACTCGAGGCGCTTGCGATCCTGCAACTGACCGGTATCGAGGACCTGTCTCCGCTGGTGGACGAGCTCACCACGGCCCGTGCGGAACTTACGCGCGCGCGCGATGCCAACGATCCAAGGGCCTACCTTCAGAGCATCCGGAGCTTCTACGATCTGATCGCCAACTTCTCTGGAAACACGCCCCTGCGCGAGGTTCTCGACCGGCTCAACGACGCTATAGAACCGGTGCGATACAACCTGTTGCTGCGCAAACTGGGCGAGAGTCAGACGCTGGATTACACCGGCATCATCCTCGACGCGCTTGCCGAGCGGAGATTTCAGGACGCCGCCAAGGCCAAACGCGCCCACGTCATGAGCAATCTCGACAATATTCTGACCGCCTATCGCGAAGCTCGCTACGAGCCCTAGCGCGACGGACTGCGAATGCCAGCTCGGGCAGCCCCGGAGCGAGCGGGAAGCCACCGCGTTTCACAGTCCGACCGCGAGGCGCCCAGCCGGTGGCAGAACCGCTAAAGGCGCCGTGACGACGAGCGGGTCTCACGGTCGCCGACCACGTGACGGGGCCAGGCCGTCGCGTCATGCCTTCACGTCCTGGCTCCGTGGCCCGCTCTGCTTCAAAGCTTTTTCACGACAATATTTCTTCAATTGGCGTGTTTGCATGTCATCACGGAGCGAAAGTGAGCTCGCAAAGTATCGCTAAAACTTCACCAAATTGCAGTTTTCTTGCATATTTTTCGATCTTCTCGTGAAGTCGCCGAGATTTTCACGACCAAATGTATCGCTCCACTCTTGAAAATTGTCGGGAAAATGTCTGCCATCCGGTCATGGCGACAAACCTCCCCGAGAGACTCTTCGCCACGACATCAAAAGGAAATGCATGATGAAGCCCTGGACCCGATATCTCGACGACGCCGATCAGGCGGTTCTGCAGAAGGGACGTTTCGGGAACCGGATGGGCCTTGGCAAACGCGCGGCGATCGTCGCAATCGACTGCCAGAAATACATGGTCGGCGAAGAGGGGCGAGACTCGAACTGGCCGTCCAGCTGTGGCGCCATTGGACGCGCCGCTCTGCAGCGGGGCGCCGATCTCGTGGCGCGCGCGCAGGCCATGGGGGTGCCGGTTTTCTTCACCCTCTTCGAGCTTGCCGCCAACGGCAAGGACATCGGTGTCTACGGTCGCAAGCGCAGTTTGCTCGACTCCCAACACTGGTGCCTCGAGAATACCAAGGGGGCCGAGCTGAGCGACCTGATGTCGCCGGCGGAACAGGATGTCACCTTCGTCAAGAAAAAGCCCTCGGGGTTTCACGGAACGCCGCTGCTTGGGTATCTCAACGACCGCGACATCGACACCGTGATCGTGATCGGCGGCGCCACCTCCAACTGCATCCGCGCGACGGTATTTGACAGCGCCTCCTACAATTTCCGGACGATCGTGGCCCAGGACGCGGTTTTCGACCGCATTCCGGTTTCCCACGCCATCAGCCTCTTCGACATGGACCGGCAGTTCGCCGACGTCATGCCGGTCGACGACATCGTCGCTGCACTTGAGGAAATGACCTCCCCGGCGTGAGGCCGAGCCGGCGCACGCGAAATTCTAAAAGACCAACAGACAGGGAACTTTGATGAAACAGACGCTTCTCGCGACGGCACTTGCCGCGCTAGTACTGCTACCCGGTGCTGCCCTTGCCCAACAAGTCGTCCGCATTGCCTACGTCACCGCGGAGAACTCGCCGCAGGCCTCGCAGGCCCGACTCTTCGCCGAGCAGGTCGAGGCGCGGCTCCCCGGCGCGTTCGAGTTCCGTTTCTTCCCCTCGGCCCAGCTCGGCAACGAACAGGCAACGCTCGAACAGCTTCAGCTTGGCACGCTGGAAATGGGCAACCTCGTCACGCCGATGACTGAAGCCGATGACCGGCTCGGGATTTTCGACCTACCCTGGCTGTTCGAGGACCGCGCCCACGTGCAACGCGCCATCACGGGCGACCTCAAGTCCGAGATTGTCGGTGCGGCCGAAGCGGGGACATCGACCAAGGTCCTCGGGATCTACGAAAACGGCTTCCGCCACGTGATGTCGCCTGTGGCGATCACGACACCCGCGGACATGGAAGGCCTCAAGATCCGCCTCCCCGGGGGACAGGTCCGACAGGAGGTGTTCCGCATGCTGGGGGCAAACCCCACCCCGATCGACTGGTCCGAGGTCTACACCGCCCTGCAGACCGGGGTTGTCGACGGCGCTGAAGCGGCGGCCTACGGCTTTGCAGGCTCCAAGCTCTACCAGGTTTCGGATCATCTTTCCCTGACCGCCCACAACTACGCACCGAGCTTCCTGGTCGCCTCCCAGACCTTCTGGAGCGGGCTGAGCGACGAGGCGAAAACCGCCTTCGCCGAAGCCGCCGAGGTGATCATCGAACCGTCCTTCGAAGAGGCCGCGACCCAGGACCAGATCGCGATCGACGAAATCGCCACCGAGGCTGCCGTCAACGAGATCGATTTCATCGCCTTCCAGGCGGCAGTCCAGCCGGTCTACGATGACTACATTGCCGAGAACGGCTCCGAGTGGCTCGATGCCATCCGAGCGGCGCAGGCCGACTGAGGCAACACCGATGATCCTGCGTCTGATCGACCGGATCGCGGACACCGTGCTGGCGCTTCTCCTCGCCGGCACGGTGATCGTTCTGGGGCTCGCGGTGTGGTTCCGATACGTCCTCAACGAGTCGCTGGGTTGGAGCGATGAGGTGGCCGCCTACACTCTTGTCTGGATGATCTTCCTCGGAAGCTACGCCTGCGCCCGAAAAGGGCTTCACCTTGATTTCCCCTTCCTGAGCGAGCGCCTGCCCGCCCGCTTTCGCCGCATCCTAGACCGGGCGCTTCAGGCAGCGCTGTCGGCCTACTGCCTGTTCGTCGCCTGGCAGTCATGGAAAGTGCTCACCGTAATCGGACATTCCAGCCTGCGCTCCGTCGACATGCCGCGAGGGGTGTTCCTGTCGGCCCTGCCGGTTTCCTTCGCACTCATGGCGGTGGCTTTTCTGTGGAACGCATTGCGCCCCGCCGCGCCTGACCAAACCGACTGAACGGAGCCCGACTTGGCCATTGCCCTCATCCTGACCATGATCTTCCTGATCGCCATCGGCTTGCCGGTGGCCTTCGCCATGCTTCTCTCGGCCACCGGCTTCATGGCCCTCGCTGGCATCGGGATGCCCACCTTGCCGGTCACGCTGTTCTCGGGTTCGGCAAGCTTCGTCATCCTCGCCGTGCCGCTTTTCATCCTGATGGGCGAGATCATGTCGAGCACGTCGATCGCAGCCCGCCTCATCGATCTCAGCCGCGCGCTCGTGGGCTGGATGTCGGGCGGGCTTGCCCACGTTAATGTGGTTTCCTCGATGCTGATGGCCGAGATGAGCGGCTCAGCCGTCGCCGATGCCGCCATGATGGGCAAGCTTTTCGTGCCGCAGATGGAACGCGCGGGCTATCCAAGGGCATTCTCGGTCTCCGTCACTGCCGCCTCGGCGATCATCGGCATCATCATCCCGCCATCCATCGCCATGGTGATCTTCGGGGCCGTCTCCAATACCTCGATCCGCGACCTCTTTCTTGCCGGTCTCGCGCCCGGAATAGGGCTCGGGATCGTTTTCATGATCACCAACCGGCTCTTCGCTCGCCGCGAGAACCATCCCCGGGACGCGGCCTTCGCGGTCGCAGCCCTGCTCGCGGCGCTGCGCCGGGCGCTGGTGCCCCTGCTTATTCCGGTCGTCGTCATCGGGGGTCTGATCGGCGGGATCGTGACCCCCACCGAGGCCGCGGCGATCGGTGTCATCGCCTCGCTGCTCTACGGCTTCGTGCTGCGCGAGCTTTCACTCGCCACGCTGTGGCGATTGCTCGTGTCAACGTCCCACCAATCCGCCTCGATCCTGATCATCGTCGCAGCCTCGGCCATTCTCGGACAGGTGCTGGCAAACGAACAGGTGCCGCAGCGCCTCGCGGCGCAACTCGGCGACACGACCGAAAGCGCGTGGCTGCTGCTCCTCTACATCAACCTCCTTCTGCTCGTAGCGGGCATGTTTCTTCAGGCAACGGCCGCCATCATCGTGGTCGTGCCAGTCTTGATGCCCGTGGTGCTCTCCTTCGGAATCGATCCGGTGCATTTCGGCATCCTTACCTGCGTCAACCTCGCCATCGGCCAGCAGACCCCGCCGGTCGCGACGGTCCTGATGACCGTCTGCGGCATCACCCGCACCCCGATCAAGGAGACCTTTCCATACATGGTCTGGTATCTCGCGGCGATGTTCGTGGTGCTCGCCGTCGTCACCTACCTTCCGCTGATGGTCTGACCGAAGGAGCGTATACCCATGAAAAGCTATCGTATCGTCGAGGTTGCCCCCGAGACCGAAGCCGCGCTTGCTGCGGCGCTCCCTCGCCTCTCCGAGCTGCCGCGCCCGCTGCGCGCGCAGGTCGTCAAGGCCTGGGGCTCGGCGCTTGCCTCGTCGGACTTCACGCGGTTCGAAGACATGGTCTTCGCGCCCAGCACCGGCTACGGGCTGTTGCGCCACACACGCGAGGTCTGCGAGACCGGCCTGGCGCTGCGCGCCTCTGCCGAAGCGCTCTGGCTGGCTCAGATTGATCGCGACGCCCTGATTGCCACGCTTCTGCTCCACGATCTCGACAAGGCGCTCCTCTACCGCCCGGGGCCTGACGGCAATGTAGACGCCACGATCGTCTCTCAGAGGCTGCCGCACGGTGTCTTGGCCTCGCTAATGCTGGCCGAGATCGGCCTAGACGAAGCGATCATCGCAGCCGTCGCGACGCACGCGGTCGATGCGCCCTTCCGCGGGCAGGGTCCACTGGAGCACATCCTCCACTACGCCGACATGTTTTGTGCGGATCAGGCCCTTGTCCTGTCGGGGAAAATGCCCTTCTTCACGAAACGGGCTCCAGGCGATTTGCCTGCCGGAACCTGACCGTCTACCCTAGCGCGCACAGCCTGCAGGATCTCGCAACCGTATGCCCCTCGACAAGACTCTCACCTATCAAGTCATGGAGCGCATCCGTCGCCTGATCGTGGAGGGCAGCTACGTTCCCGGCGACCGCCTGGGCGAACAGGATCTCGAGGCCCGGGTCGGCGCGTCACGCGCCTCGGTGCGCGAAGCGCTGCGACTGCTCGAGGTTCAGGGGCTGGTGGTCCACATTCCGAGGCGTGGTTTCCGGGTTCGCAAGATGACCCGCAGCGAGGTCCGCGACCTCTACGAGCTCCGCGCCGATCTGGAGGCGAAAGCCGTGCTTGCGCTCGAGACCCGCGGCAATCTCGAGGGGCTCATAACCGAGCTGGAACGGCACAACGCGGTCATGCGCGAGGCGATGGTGAACGAAGATGTCGATGCCCATCTCGAGGGCAACATCGCCTTTCACACTGCCATTCTCGACCACGCCGCGAACCTGCCATTGAAGCGCGCGATCCTCCAGATGAACATGATCTGCCAGCCGCTGCGCTTTTCATCCCTGAAGGGCCGCGCGCGTCAGAACGGCACGTTGGACTACCATGTCCAGCTGGTTGCCGAGCTTCGCCGCGGCGATATCCCCGGCGCCGCCGAAACCATGCGTGAACATATCCTTGTCAGCATACCGACCGTGCTGCGCTATTATGACGAGCATATCGGCGAGAGCCCCTTCTCCGGCAACGTCTGAACCGGGATACAGCGGCGACGACGGATCCTCTCTTGAGGGCAACGAGACAGTCGCGATGACGGCGCTCAGCTTACCACGCCCGCGCGCTTGAGCCGGTCGATCTCGGACGAGACCGCCTCGGCAAAGGCCAGCCCGACGGTGCTCAGGGGGCGATCGCGCGGAACGAACTGAGCGATGTCCCAGGTGATCGCCGGAAGCAGCCTGTGCGACGAGACCTTCCCGGGATCGAGCAGCTGGCTTGCCACGGGATCGACGATCGCGACACCAACGCCACGTTCGACGAGGCGCACCACGCCGTGCAGCGTTCGCAGCTCCGCGGCGATGGTGCGGTCGACATTGATGGTCTCCATCATGTGATCGACGCGCTGGCGCAACGGGCTGCCCTCGGCAAGGTCGATAAACCACTCCTTGCGCAACCGTGGCAGAGGAATTTCCTCAACGTCACCAAGGGGATGACCCTTCGGCAAAATGCAATGCGCTTCGCAGTGCGCCAGCGCGCGCGCATCGCCGCCAAACGCCTCGGCGTTGAGCGTGATCCCGAAGGCCAGGTCGCAGCGTTGCTCGCTGATCATGCGCAGGAGCTCGGCCATGCCGACATCGACGATCTGCACGGTCGCGAGAGGATGGCTCTCGCGAAAGCTCTGCAGCGCATCGAGCAGGAAGGTGTCGCAGAAGATCGGCTGGGCAGCGATCACAAGGTGCCCGACCTGTCCGTTGGAGATCGCCACCGCCTCCTGCTCGAGGCTGCGCAACCCGGCGAGATGGCGCACCACGGTCTGGTGGAATCGGAACGCCTCGGGCGTCGGGGCAAGGCGATTCCGTTTGCGCAGAAACAAGTCGAAGCCGACCTTTTCCTCCAGCGCCGAGAGCAATCGGCTCACCATCGGTTGGCTCGTCTCAAGGTCTTCCGCGGCCATTTTGACCCCGCCCAGCCGCATATAGGCGTCAAAAGCCTCCAATTCGCGTGTCTTGAACATAGCTTGCTCCCTCAGTATGCAATTTATGCAAACAGAGGCGATCTATTGTCAATCTTCGCATACTGTGAATGGTGCGGCGCATCCAACAGACCGGCCCTGCCGGCGCAGATGTGAGGCAAACATGAAAAAACTTCTTGGAACGATCGCCCTCGCCGTGATCGCAGCAACCGGGCCCGCCGCGGCCCAGGAGTATCCCGATCAGGCGGTGACCCTCGTGGTCCCCTATGGCCCCGGCGGTGCCTCCGATCTCGCCGGCCGCGCGCTGGCAGAGACCGCGCAGCCCTTCCTCGGCCAGCCGGTCACCGTGATGAACAAGCCCGGCGCCGGCGGCATGAACGGTGCCCGCTCGGTCTCCGAGGCGGATGCCGACGGCTACACCCTGCTGCTTGCCCGCGTCGGCATGGCGCTGTCGCCCGCCGTGACCCCGGGCAACGCCGTGCCGTGGGACGCCTACACCTTCCTCGGTGCGCTCGAAGCCACGCCGATGATCCTCGCGGTGCGTGCCGATGCCCCCTATGACACCGCCGAAGAGCTGGTGACCGCGATCGAGGACAGCAACGGCCGTATGACCTACGCCGCCTCCGGCGCGACCGCGATCGACGGCTTCACCACGCAGGCGCTGCTGGCCGACAACGATCTCGACCCGCTCACCGCCGCGACGCTGGTGCCCTACAAGGGTGGCGGCGCGCTGGCCACCGCACTGCTCGGCGGCCACGTCGATTTCGTCGCCATGGCGGCGGGCTCGCTGATGCCGCATATCGAAAGCGGTGACCTGAAGGCGCTGATGGTGTTCGCGCCCAAGCGCATGGACACCCTGCCCGACGTCGCGACCGCGGCCGAGCTTGGCTACGAGAAGGCCGGCCAGATCGCCGGCTGGAGCGCGCTCTACGGTCCCAAGGACCTGCCCGAAGAGGTGACCGCCAAGTGGCAGGACGTGCTGGCCGAGGTCGCCACCGACGAGAAATGGCTCGACCTCGCGGCGCGCCGCGGCTCGATCTCGACCATCGGCGATGTCGACATGAGCGACTACGCCCAGAGCCAGTACGAGCTGTTCCACGGCCTGGCGCAGGATTTCGGCTACCTGTCGAACTGAGCGCCCCGGGCCGCGCCGCGGCCCGGCTGACCTGACGACCGATCGGCGCGGCCCCGACAAGACGGGCCGCGCCACCGTTCCGCCCCGCGCCACCGGGGCCCCCTCTTTCCCGGAGTGTCGCATGCCCAAGCCCGTCCTGCGGGGGCTGATCATTGTCGCCTTCTTCGCGCTGACCGCCTTCGTCCTCGTTCCGGCCTTCGTGCCGCGCCCCGCCTTCATTCCCGGCTTCGCCCCGCCGCCGGACATGTGGCCGCGCACCGTCTCGCTCGCTGGCATCGCGCTTGGCGCCCTGGCGCTGCTCTTCGCCGTCACCCGCCCGCAGGCCGACGAGCCGCCTCTTGAGACGGATGGCAGCAGCCCCGCCCGCATGACGGGCCGTTTCGCCGGGCTGATGCTGGCCTTCGTGCTGTTCCTCGTGGCCATTCCGCTGCTCGGCTTCCTGGTCTCGACGATGCTGCTCACGCTCTGCATCGTGCTGATGACCGGCGAGCGCGGCCACCGCATCTGGATCGCCCTGCTCGCCTTCGGCGCGCCGATCCTGCTGCAGCTGTTCTTCAATTCCGCGCTCGGCACCCAGTTTCCCAAGGGCGTGCTGACGAAGCCCTTCGGCTTCTGATCGGAGATCCCCATGCTCAATGAAATCCTCTCCGCGCTGGTCGCCGTGGCGACGCTGCAGAACCTGCTGATCATGGTCGCGGGCATCTGGGGCGGCGTCATCGTCGGCGCCATCCCCGGCATGACCGGCACCATGGCCGTGACCCTCGCGCTGCCCTTCACCTTCTACATGGACCCGGTGCCCTCGATCCTGCTGCTGGTCGCGCTCTACAAGGGCTCGACCTATGGCGGCTCGGTCTCGGCGATCCTGATCAAGACGCCGGGCACCGCCTCGGCCGCCTGCACCGCGCTCGACGGCTACCCGCTGGCGCAGCAGGGCAAGGCTGGCAAGGCGCTCAACATGGCGCTCTATTCGTCGGTCACCGGCGACTTCATCTCCAACCTGTCGCTGATCTTCTTCGCCGCGCCGCTCGCCGTTCTGGCGCTGCGCATCGGCCCGCCCGAGTTCTTCATGCTGATGCTGTTCGCGCTGACCACCGTGGCCGGCGTCTCGGGCAGCTCGCTGCTGATGGGGCTGGTCTCGGCGGCGCTGGGTCTGCTGCTGGCGACCGTGGGCGAGGACATGTACGGCTCGTTCCGTTTCGCCTTCACCCCGGACATGCAGGCGGGCCTGTCGATCGCGCCGGTGCTCATTGGCCTCTTCGCCCTGCCCGAGTTGATCAAGCTGGTGGTGATGCGTGCCGCCAAGAAGGAAGAGGCCGCCACCCTCGGCGCGCAGCACGTGACACGCGCAGAGTTCATGGGCTCGCTCAAGAGCATCCTCAAGGGGTCGGTGATCGGCTCCGTTCTGGGCGCCATTCCCGGCATCGGGCCGTCCTCGGCGGCCTTCTTCTCCTATGGCGAGGCGCAGCGCAGCTCGAAGAACGGCGCCAATTTCGGCAAGGGCGAGCTCGAGGGCATCGCTGCGTCGGAATCCGCCAATAACGGGGCCTGCGGTGCCACGATGATCCCGCTGCTGGCCCTCGGTGTGCCCGGCGACGTGATCACCGGGGTCATGCTGGGCGCCTTCATGATCCAGGGCCTGACGCCCGGGCCGCTGCTGTTCCAGACCAACATCCACGAGGTCTACATGCTCCTGATCGGCATGCTGGTCTCGTCGGTGCTGCTGTTCTTCGCCGGCAAGGCGACGATGCGGATGTTCGCCAAGGTCTCGCACATCCCGCAGACGCTGCTGACGCCGCTGGTCCTGCTGCTGTGCATCTTCGGCATCTACTCGATCGCCTCGAGCCCCTTCGACGTGGCGGTGCTGCTGGTCATGGGCGTGGTGGGCTTCGGGATGTTCCTGCTGAATATCCCGGCAGCGCCGTTCCTCATCGCGTTCATCCTCGGCCCGATGCTGGAAGAAAATCTTCGTCGCGCACTTGCGATCTCGCGCGGGGAGCCGGCAGTGCTACTGTCGTCGCCAATCACCTGGGTGTTTGCCGCGCTCATCGTGTTCGTCCTGTTCATCACGGTGCGCCGCGAAATCCTGAAATCCAAGACAGAAAGACGAGTAGCCCAATGACCCTGCAGAGCGAGACACAGCCCGCCGCCCAAGACCGGCAGGCCAGCGCCGCGCAGCACCTCTCGGACCTGATCGGCTTCGACACGGTGTCCCGCAACGGCAACCGTCCGCTGATCGACCACATGGCCGCCTTTCTCGAAGGGCTGGGGGCGCGGATCACCATCCTTCCCGACGAGACCGGCACCAAGGCCAACCTCGTCGCAGCCTTCGGGCCCGAAGGGGTCGCGGGCGTGGTCTGGTCGGGCCATACCGACGTGGTTCCGGCGGACGAGCCCGAGTGGCAGAGCGACCCCTTCACCGCCGAGATCCGCGACGGCAAGCTTTACGGGCGCGGCGCCTGCGACATGAAGGGATTTGCCGCCTGCGCCATGGCGGTCGCACCGCAGCTGGCGGCCGCGCAGCTCTCGCGCCCGGTGTATTTCTGCTTCTCCTATGACGAAGAGGTCGGCTGCCTCGGGGCGCCGGCGATCGCGCGGCATCTGGCAGCGCTGCCGGTGCCGCCCGAGTTCGCCATCATCGGCGAGCCGTCGATGATGGAGCTGGTGACCGGCCAGAAGGGCAAGATCGCCATGCGCGCGCATGTCACCGGCACATCGGGGCACTCGTCCTTCGCCCCCGAACACGTCAACGCGGTCGAATACGCCGCCCGCGCCATCGCGATGATCTCGGAGCGCGGCAAGCGGTATGAGACCGAGGGTCCGTTCGACCGCGATTTCACCGTGCCGCACGCGACCATGCTGGCCACGATGATCGAGGGCGGGGTCGCGACCAACGTCACGCCGGACAGCTGCAGCTTCACCTTCGAGCTGCGCTCGATCGCCGGCATGGACCCGGAAGCCGACATGGCCGAGCTGCTCGGGCGGATCGAGGCCGAGGTCAGCGCCGAGATGTCCGCCAAGACCGCCGGAACCGGCATCGCCTTCGAAAAGATTTTCTCCTACCCTCCGATGGGCGAGGCGCGCAACACCGCGGGCTTTGCCCGCTACGCCCGGCTGATGCCGGAGGCGTGGGGCGGCAAGGTCTCCTACGGCTCCGAGGGCGGGATCTTCGAGCTGATCGGCGGCATCCCCTCGGTAATCGTGGGGCCGGGCTCGATCGAGCAGGCGCACAAGCCCAACGAGTTCGTGGCGCTTGACCAGCTCGACGCTTGCGTCGCCTTCCTAGAAGGTGTCGTCGCGGAACTCAGCACCGCCCCGACCGAGGCGCAGAGCTGACCTGAAACAGCGGGCCGGGGTGGCGAATTCCGCGACCCCGGCGCAGCCCTGACGCCCAAGTCGGCGGTGAAGAGCCGGGATCGCAGGTTTGTTGCGCGGGTCCGGAGCACCTTCGCGCGGCTGGGCACTGGCTCGCGCGCGCAGCCGGAAGTTGCCATCTCTGGCATATCCGACAAATACAACATACGTGTTGTATATTGCATTTACTACAAGAATGGCATATCCTGAAGCTCCTACACGGATGGCATAAGGGTGTCCCATGGATGCGACCACATTCCGCGACGCGACATCGCTTGGTCACGCGATCCGCCGCCTCCGCAAGGCGAAGGGCTGGTCGCAGGCGGATCTGGCGCGCCTTGCCGGCACCGATGCGCGGCAGGTCTCGCGGATCGAAACCGCCGCGCATGAGCCGAAACTGAGCCTCCTGCTGGCGGTCGTCGCCGCGCTGGAACTCGACCTCGCTCTCCTGCCACGGCAAGGCGCCTCACCCGAGACCGCCCGCCCCCGGCCCGAAGACATCTTCTGATGGGTCGCAAGCCTCTGACCCGCACGCTCGACGTCCATGTCAACGGGCGGCTGGCCGGCTACTATCGCTACCGCCCCTCTGCCGGCGCGAGCTTCCAATACGCCGAAGACTGGCTGGGCTGGGCGTATGCCTTCCCGATCTCGCGCCGCCTTCCGCTTGGGCCGGACATACGCGCGGGCGATGAGGTGGACGCGGTGTTCGAAAACCTGCTCCCCGATGGCGCCGACCTGAGGAAGAAGATCGCGGAGCGCACCGAGGCGCGCAGCGACCGGCCCCACGACCTTCTGGCCGCGATCGGACAGGATTGCGTTGGCGCGATGCAGTTCCTGCCGCATGGCGCGACCCCGCCCGACCCGTTCCGGATCGACGGCGAGGCTCAATCCGAGGCGGAGATCGCAGACACGCTCAGGTCGCTGAGCACCACCCCGCTGGGCATCGACCCCGGCGCGCCGTTTCGGATCTCGCTGGCGGGGGCACAGGAAAAGACCGCCTATCTGCGCAAGGACGGCGCCTGGATGCGCCCGCTCGGATCGACCCCGACGACGCATATCTTCAAGCGCCCCATGGGCATCGTGGGCGGCGGGCTCGACATGAGCGGAAGCGTCGAGAACGAGTATTTCTGCCTCCTGCTCGCCCGCGAGATGGGACTGCCGGCGAACCAGGCCGAGATCCACCAGTTCGAGGACCAGATCGCCCTGGTCGTCGAGCGCTTCGACCGGCGGCCAAGACGGGCCGGCGGCCTCGTGCGGGTGCCGCAGGAGGATTTCCTGCAGGCGATGGGCCGATTCTCGGCCGAGAAGTACCAGCAGCATGGCGGGCCATCGATGGCAGAGTGCTTCGCGCTGCTGCAGCAGTCCGACACCCCGATCGACGATCAGGCGGCCTTCCTGAAAGCGCAGATCTTCAACTGGATGATCGCGGCGATCGACGGGCATGCCAAGAACTACTCGATCTTCCTCGAGGGCGACGGCTTTCGCATGACGCCGCTTTACGACATCATGAGCGCCGCCCCTGAACGGCTGCGCGCAGGGTTCCGGCACAAGGATCTCCAGCTGGCCATGTCGGTCGGCAAGCGCGGCCACTATCGTCTCGACAAGATCCTGCCACGGCACTTCGACGAAACCGCACATCGCGCCGGTGTGCCGGTTGAGGCGCGGCATCGCGCCGTCCGCGATCTCCTGGCCGCCGCGCCCGGTGCGCTGCATCGCGCGCTCGAGCTGCTGCCCGACAGCGTGCCCACGGACACCGCCAGCCAGATCGTCGAGTATGCCACCGATCGGCTCAGGCTGCTCGAGGCTTTTGCCGAAACGATGACGTGACAACGGATCGGGCACCGCGCGACGGTGGCGCCCGATCCGTTCCGAGGACTGGCGGCTGCGGCCTCAGCGACAAGCGGGCTGAACCAACCTCCCTGTCTCTTGCGCCTCGACCGACAGGCTGGCCCCTCCTCCCTCGCTCGGAAAGTGGCGTGGTCGGGGTCAAGATGTGCGCGTCGCTCGCCAGCATCGCTGCCGGGCCTTGGCCCGCCGGCCCGGGCCGGGTATCCCGATCCCGGAAACACTCTGGAGACCCGACGTGAGCGCGCAAGGCACCGACAGCAGGCACCCGGCATTCGCATCAGATTCCTACGACGAGATGGCCTACAACCGCGTCTGGTTCAATCTTCTGCGGATCCAGCGCTGCCTTGGCCCCGACATCGCCCGCGCGCTCAAGGGCGAGGGCGTCGATGATCCGGTCTGGTACGAGATCCTGCTCGAGCTTGAGCGCGCCGGCCCGGATGGCATCGCGATGGCCACGCTCGAAGACAAGCTGTTCATGCCGCAATATTCGCTATCACGACACGCCGCCCGGCTCGAGGCGACCGGCTGGATTCGCCGCAGCCCGAGACCGGGGCCGGGGCGCGGGCAGATGCTCGCGCTGACCGAGGCCGGGCAAGGGCTGCACGAACGGCTCTGGAGGGTCTACGAGGAGGCCATTCGCGCGCGGCTCGGTCCACGGATGAGCACCGAGGAGGCCTATGCGCTGTCACGGATGCTGATCCGGCTCTATCCCTGAATGGGGCACCGCGCCCGACCTGCGGGCGCGGCGCGGTGCGGTGCCTAGAAGCGTCCGACGACGGTGAGGGAGAACGTCCGCCCCGGCTCCTTGAGCGTGGTGAAGCCGGCGTAGTCGCTGCCATAGGTGGCGCGATCCGCGTATTCCGTGTCGAACAGGTTGTCGACGGACGCGCGCACGGTGATGTTGTCGAGCTGCGGCGGCACGTACTCGGCATAGGCATTGACGACGGTGTAACCCTCGAGATCCTCGAGGCCCGAGGGCATCTCGTAATCGAGCGCGGCATCTATGCCGCCACCAACGTTCAGTCCATCTACGCCGGTCTCCTGATCGATCTCGAACGCCATGACCGTGCCGAGCGGCGCACCGAAATCAAGCTGGTCGTAGCTGTCGGACCGGTCTCCGTCGATGCGGGTGTCGCTTTTCGAAAGAGTGAAACGGGCAAATCCGCTGTCCCAGCCGTAGCTCGCGCCGATGTTGACGCCGCGGCTCTCGAAGTCGAAATTGTCGGTGCCGCCGCGGGCATTGTCGATCTGGGTGATGAAGAGCTCGCCGCCAAGCTTGAGCCTGCCGCGCTCCCAGTCGAGGCCCAGCGAGGCATTGCGGGCGCGGGACGGATCGAGCGTGCCATAGTCGAAAGGCGGCAGGAACTCCCAATAGGTGTAGTTGTCCTCGATGTCGATGCCACCAAAGACCGACGAGACACCGCCGCGCAGCGTCAGCTCATTGGTGACCGCGTAGGTCGCCGAAAGGTTGCCCGAGGCACCGGAATGGGACACCTCCTCGCCGGTGACGCCCTCGAACTCCTGCCAGTCGTAGCGCGCGCCGAAGGACAGGCCGAGCGCGTCGGTCGGCTGCAGACGGGCCTGTGCGAAAAGGCCGTGAGTGACGCTCTGTTCGGTCTGGTACTCGTCAAAGGCGGGGCTGTCGTATTCGCCGAAGCGCTCGCGCCAGTCGTAGCCCGCGTTGACCGTGCCTGTCGCGAGGTTGAAGGTGTTCATCAGCGTCGCCGACTTGGTCCAGGACAGGCCGTTGCTGTCATATGGCTCTTCGATGATGATGTCGCTCTCGGAATAGCCAAGATGCGCCGAGGGATCCCACAGCCCCGTGGCGACGGTGTTCTCGTAGCGCAGCGAATAGCTGGTGCGCGTGGTGTCGTAGGTGCGCAGGTCCGAGTCGTCGCCGCCGAAATTGGCCCGGTACTGGCGCAACGTGTCATCCCGAAGCTGCTGGCCCGAGAACTCGATGCGATGACCGCTTTCGCTCTCGTAGGCGATCTTGCCGAGCAGGCTGTCGAGATCGGCGGCGGTGCCCCCCATGGTGTCGCCATCGCCAGTGACATAGTCCTCGCCGGTGGCACGCTTGGCATAGCCCAGCACCGACAGCCCGCCGGTGCGGCCCGCAAGCGTCAGCGCGCGCTGGAAGGTCTCGCCGTTGTCGCCGTAGCTCAGGCGCACATTGCCGCCGAAGTTGCGCCCTTCGCCCAGCAGGCGCTCAGGGTCCACGGTCTCCATCACCACCGAGCCGGCCAGCGCATAGGGCCCGGCATCGGCGGGCGAGACGGTGGCATCGACACGCACCTCTTCCAGCAGGCCGGGATCGATGGCGTTCGCGGTGGCGTGATGGAAGGTGCGGTTGTTCTGCGCGGTGCCGTCGACCACGACGCCGAGATTGAGCATGTCGACGCCGTTGACAAAGATCTTCTGGGCGACGGGGATGGCCCCGCCGACACTCACCGAGGCAATACCGGAGAACAGGTCCTTCAGATCGCCGGTGCGCGCATGTTCAAGCTCGCGCCCCGACACGTACATCGACGTGGCGCGGTCCGCGGCTCCGGCAAGGCCGTCAAGCTGTTCGAAATACAACGGGTCTAGAGCGTAGTAGCCCTCAAGCTCCTGCCCCCAGCCCTGCGCCGCGAACGCCGCGCTTGCGGTGCCGGCCAGCAATACCGTTTTGGTGATGGTCGATGCCATGATCCCTGTTCCCCTCACAAATTCCCAAAGGTTGGCTGGGCAGGGCCTGGCTTGACGTTCGCTTACTCCGGGCATGGCATAACATGCAATTGCATGTTTAAGGTTTCCAAACGATGTTGCAAACTTGCCAAGACGCTTGGTGGCGGCTTCGGATGGCCACGCCCGGAGGGTGCCTCGGCCGGGCTCCGACCGGGAATGTCGGATGGTGGGCCGCCTGCACCAGCGCCGCGGCAAGCCCCGGCAGCCCGAGTGGCTGCCGCAGGTCCTTGACAGGGTCGCGGTGGCGCGTCTCGCTGCCCTGCGGCGAGACGCCGATTGACGCGTGCGGCAAAACTCTGGCATCACTGACGCATATCCGGTCCCGGTGCAGTCTCTGCCCCGGGCGCAAGAAGGGAACGCAGTGCGGCACGGGCCATTCGGTCACGGCTAATTCTGCGACTGCCCCCGCAACTGTAAGCGGCAAGCAACGGCTGATCGTGCCACTGGAGCAATCCGGGAAGGCCAGCCCGCGCGACGACCCGCAAGTCAGGAGACCTGCCGGATACGCGCCCCTGGAACGGGCGCCAAGCCGGGCGTCGGGGTGAGCGCCAGAGCGGATCCGCGTGGTGCCGGCCCTGTCCGCGCGCGAGGATCGCAAGCTCTTGTCCCGATGTCTCAAAGACAGTTGCGCCGGGTGTGGCGCAAAGGACAAGGACGACGAGCCTGATGAAGACGACCCTGATTGCCGCAGCAGCGGCGCTTGCCATCCCGGCAGCCGCGCAGGCGCATTTCCTGCTGGAATACACCACCGACACGATGATCGAGACGCCTGGCGATGTGCCGGTGAAGCTGATCTTCTGGCACCCGTTCGAGAACGGCCACGTGATGGACCTGGAGACGCCCGAAGCGTTCTTCATGATCCACAACGGCGAGAAGACAGATCTTCTCGGCACGCTCGAACCGGTCATGTTCAGCGGCGGCGAGAACGAGGGCGCGGCCTTCCGGGGCACGGTGCCGGTCAGGCGCTCGGGCGATTACGTGCTGGTGACGGTGCCGCAGCCCTATTACGAGGACTCCGAGGATCTCTATATCCAGCAGATCACCAAGGCCTTCCTGAACCGCAACGAACTGCCCACCGACTGGGACCAGCCGGTCGGCCTGCCAACCGAGATCATCCCGCTGAACAAGCCCTACAACGTCATCGCCGGGGGCACCTTCACAGGCCAGGTTGTCGCCGATGGCGCCCCGGTTGCCGGGGCAGAAATCGAGATCGAGTACATGGCGGCCGAGCCCGACATGGAGAGCATGGCATCCTCCGAGCCAACCGTCTCGCCGCTGCCGGGCGGGGCCGTGGTGGCGGTCTCGGACGCCAATGGCTACTTCACCTTCGGCGTCCCCAAGGCCGGCTACTGGGGCTTTGCCGCGCTAGGCTCGGGCCCCGAGACCGAGCACGAGGGCAAGGAACTCAGCCAGGACGCGGTGATCTGGATCCGCGCCTGGGATCTGGAGTAGGCGCGCATGCACATCGTCGACGGCGCCCTGTCGAACGCGGTGGTCCTCGGTGGCGGCATCGCCGCCGCCGGTGGCATCGCCATGGGCCTGAGATCGCTCGACATCGACCGGATCCCGACCGCGGGCGTTCTATCTGCAAGCTTCTTCGTCGCGTCGCTGATCCACGTGCCGATCGGGCCCTCCTCGGTGCATCTGATCCTCAACGGGCTGGCCGGGCTGCTGCTCGGCTGGGCCGCCTTTCCGGCGCTCTTCGTCGGCCTGTTGCTGCAGGCGGTGTTCTTCGGCTTCGGCGGGCTCACGGTCCTTGGGATCAACACCCTCAACATCGCCCTGCCAGCGGTGCTGGCGGGGCTGATTTTCGGGCGGCTGATCGGGCGCGGCACTCCCGGTCAGGGCGCGCTCTGGGGCGGCCTTGGCGGCGGCTTCGCCATCGCCGGGACAACCGCGATGGTCGCCCTGTCGCTGGCGCTGTCGGGAGACGCGTTCCTGCCCGCCGCCAAGCTCGTGTTCTTTGCCCATATTCCGGTCATGGCCATCGAGGCGCTGCTCACCGGCTTTGCCGTGCTGCTCGCCCGCAAGGTCAAACCGGAGCTCTTCACCCGGAACGCCATCGCATGAGACATCTTTTCCTGATCGCGGCGCTGCTCTGCGCGCCACTGCCCGCTCTGGCCCACAAGGTCATCGCCGGTGTGTTTCCGTCCGGTGATGCCATCGAGGGCGAGCTCGGCTTCTCGAACGGCGACATGGCCGCGGGGACCGAGGTCGTCGTGACCGGGCCGGACGGGGCCGAGCTTGGCCGCACGATCACCGACGAGGACGGCTTCTTCCTCTTCGTCCCGACCGCGCCCGTCGCTCACACCTTCCGTGCCGATCTCGGCGCCGGTCACGTGGCCGAAGTCACCATGCCGGCCGAAGAGGTGGCGGGAATCCTCGGTGCCGCCGCACCCGCCACCCCGGAGGCCGAACCGCCCGCCGCTCCTGCCCCCGACGCCGACGCCAGCATGGCCGCGCTTGCCGAGACCCAGCGGCGGGCCATCGCCGAGGCGGTGCGCAACGAGATCCGCCCGTTGCGTCGCGAGATCGCCGCCTATCGAGAGCACAACGACCTGCAGACCATCCTCGGCGGCATCGGCTATATCGTCGGGCTGTTCGGGCTGGGCTTCTACCTTGCCGCACGGCGCAGGCTCGCGGGCTGATGGCACATGCGCTCGGACATCGCGAGGCGACCCTCTCCGAGGCCGGCGACAGCGATCGGGCGGGGATCATCGGAGCACTCGATCCGCGTCTGCGCATCGTCATGGCCTGCCTTTTCGGCACCGTCACGGTGGCGCTGACCTCGCTGCCGGCGCTCTGCGCCGCGCTGGCCACGGCGCTGCTGCTACTTGCCGCGTCGCGGTTGCCACCGGTGCCCACCCTGAGGCGGATGGCAATGATGGACGGCTTCATCCTGTTCATGCTGGTGCTGCTGCCGTTCTCGGTCCCGGGCCCTCCGATCGTCACGATCTGGGGCCTCACCGCCAGCTGGGCCGGGCTCTGGCAGGCGGTCGAGATCGCCCTGACCGCCAATGCGGTGATCCTCGCCCTGATGGTTCTGGTCGGAACGCTCGAGCCGGTGACGCTGGGCCACGCGCTGCACAGGCTGCGCTGCCCCGAAACGCTGGTGCACCTGCTGATGTTCACGATCCGCTATATCGAGGTCCTGCGCGAGGAATACCTGCGCCTGCGCGGCGCGATGAAGGTGCGCGGCTTCCGCCCCGGCAGCAACTGGCACACCTATCGCAGCTTCGGCTATCTTGTCGGCATGATGCTGGTACGGGCCATCGAACGTTCCGAGCGCATCCTCGGGGCGATGAAATGCCGGGGCTTCTCGGGCCGGTTGCTCCTGCTGCAGGACTTCGCACTGACCGGGCGCGACCGGGTCGTCGGCGCGGCGATGACCGCGCTCTGCCTTGGCCTTCTGCTGCTGGATACCCTATGACGCTGCTCGATCTGCGGGACATCCGCTTTGCCTATCCCGGCCATCCGCCGGTGCTCGACGGGGCCTCGCTCCGCCTTGCGCCCGGCCAGCGCCTGTCCCTGACCGGGCCCAACGGTTCGGGCAAGTCGACCCTTCTGCGGATCATCATGGGGCTGCAGGCGCCGGACTCGGGTACGATCACCGCGTTCGGCACATCACGCTCGAAAGAGGGCGATTTCCACGAGCTGCGGCGCCGCGTCGGTCTGGTCTTTCAGGATCCCGACGATCAGCTCTTCTGCCCGACCGTGGCCGAGGACATCGCCTTCGGCCCGCTCAATCTCGGACGTTCTCGGGACGAAGCGCTGGCCATCGTCGACAAGGTTCTGGACGATCTCGACCTCATGCACCTGAAAGGGCGCATCACCCACAAGCTTTCGGGGGGCGAGAAGCGTCTGGTGACGCTGGCCGCAGTGCTGGCGATGGAGCCCGAGGCGCTGCTGCTCGACGAGCCGACAAACGCGCTCGACACCAAGAACGAGGCGCGCCTGCTCGAGATCCTTTGTGCCCTGCCGCAGGCGATCCTCCTGGTCAGCCACGCCCCCTCTTTCCGCGCGGCGTTGGCGCCCGAGGCTCTGGAGCTGCGCGACGGGCGTCTGGTGCCGGTCTAGACCGGCGCGCGGCGCAGCAGGTAGGTGTCCATGATCCAGCCATGCCGGGCACGGGCCTCGGCTCGCTGCGCCACGATACGCGGTCCGGCCTCTGACAGCGCTCCGTGGTCGAGCACCTGCTCCGGCATCCCGAGAAATGCGCCCCACCAGATCCGAAGCCCCTCGGGCGGCAGTTTGCGGAAGCTGCATTCCCCGTCGAGCATCACCACCACGCTCTCGACACCCTCGGGCCAGCCCCCGTCGCGCAACCTCCGGCCGGTGGTCACCGTGACCGCGCCGTTGATCGTGTTGAACGGGGTCGCGTGGGCGGCGGTCAGGGCCTGCAGGGCGGTAATCCCCGGCACCACCCGCAACTGCGTCGGCCCCGGCAGCCGCGCGGCGATGCGCAGGGTGGAATCGTAAAGTCCCGGATCGCCCCACACCAAGAGCGCCACCGGCCCCTCTGGCGCGCGCTCCAACGCCGCCTGCCAGCGCACGGCGATGGCATCGTGCCAGCGCGCGACCCGCTCGGCATAGGGCAGCGCCTCGTTGCGCAACGGCATGTCGAAAGGGATCACCTCGGCGGCGCTGCCGGACTCCGCGAGGATCGCAAGCCGCAGATGCGCGAGATCGTCCTTGCCCGCCCCCTTGCGCGGCAGCAGCACGCAGGCCGCCTCGCGCAGGGCCTGCCGGCCCTCGAGCGTCAGGTGCGCCGGGTTGCCGGTGCCGATGCCGATCAGCCAGAGCTCAGTCATCGAAGCCCACCCCGATTTCGGCCAGCGGCCCGTAGAGGATCAGCGCCGGCGCGTCAGCAAAGCCCGCCTGCAGGCGCTCGGCCAGAGTGGCGACGGTGCTGCGGTGGAGCTGCTGCTCGGGGGTCGAGACCGCCTCGGCCAGAAGCGCCGGGGTCCCGGGCGGCAGGCCGCGCGCGAAGAGCATCTCGGCGAGCTTGGGAAAGGTGCGCTTGCCCATGAACACCACCGTCGAGGCGCCGGCATCCGCGAGCGCCGCGAGGTCGATATCGTCGGGCAGCGCGCCGGTGGCGCCGTGCCCGGTGACGAACTGCACCCGCCGCGCGGTGAGCCGCCGGGTCAGAGGGATGCCGCAGGCCGCCGCCGCCGCCACCGCAGACGGCACGCCGGGGATGATCTCGTACCCGATGCCGGCCTCGCGCAGCGCCAGAAGCTCTTCTTCGAGGCGGCCGAACAGCCCGCTGTCGCCGGATTTCAGCCGCACCACGCGCTGCCCGGTGCGGGCATAGTCGACCAGCAGCCGGCTGACATGGTGCTGCCGGGGCGAGGCCCGCCCGGCCCGCTTGCCGACCCCAACCAGATCCGCCTTGGGGTTGGCATGGGCGAGGATCGGCCCGGCGGAGAGATCGTCGAACAGCACCGCCTCGGCGCGGCCCAGCCGGTCCACGGCCTTGAGGGTCAGCAGCTCCGGATCGCCGGGGCCGGACCCCACGAAACTGACGAATCCGCTCATGACGCGCGCTCCTCTTGCGAGATCAGGTGAAAGAAGGTGCCACTGACAGGGCCGCGATGCGAGCCGGTTTCCGGCACCAGAGCGCCGTCGGCATCCGCGACCTCGGCCAGCGCCGGATCGGGCTGCTCGAGGATGGTCGAGTAGTGGAACTCGTGCCCGCGCAGGGCGGTGCCCGCCGCGTGGCCCGGCATCGGCGCGTGCAGCACCGCCCGGCGATAGCCGAGGTGGAACTTGCGCCGCTCGTAGCTCGTCACCAGCCCCAGCAGGCCCGCCATTTCGTGCCGGGTGCCATCCTTGTCGATCAGCCCCTGCCCCAGAACCATGTAGCCGCCGCATTCGCCATGCACCGGGCGGGTCTCGGCATGGGCGCGCAGCCCGGCGCGGAACCGCCGCGCCGCGGCCAGCCGGCCGGCGTGCAGCTCCGGGTAGCCGCCGGGCAGCCAGACCAGATCGGCGCGTGCATCGGGGGCCTCGTCGGCCAGTGGCGAGAACGGCAGGATCTCGGCCCCCGCCGCGCGCCAGCCCTCGAGCAGGTGCGGATAGGTGAACGAAAACGCCGCATCCTGCGCCAGCGCGATGCGTTGCGCGGGCGGCGCGGGCAGCGGCCCGGCCTCGCCCAGCGGATGGCCGGAGACGGCGGCGCGGATCGCCGCCAGATCGACATGGTCACGCAGGAAGGCCGCGTAGCCCGCAATCGCGGTCTCGAGATCAGGATGCTCCACCGCCTGAATCAGGCCCAGATGGCGCTCGGGCAGGGTCAGGTCGCCACGCCGCGGCAGCACGCCCAGCACCGGCAGGCCGGCGCGCTCCATGCCCGCCCGGATCAGCCGCTCGTGCCGGGGGGAGGCCACGCGGTTGAGGATGACCCCGGCGAAGGGCAGCTCGGGCATGTAGCTGCGGAACCCCAGCGCCGTGGCGGCGGCGCTCTGCGCCTGTCCGCCCACGTCGAGCACCAGCACCACCGGCCAGCCCATGCGCCGCGCGGTCTCGGCGCTGGTGCCAAAGCCGCTGAGGCCGCGCGTCGCGACCCCATCGTAGAGCCCCATCGAGCCCTCGGCGACGCAGATCCCGGCGCCTGCCGCCTGCCCGGCAATGGCCGAGAGCAGCCCCTCGCCCATCGACCAGCTGTCGAGGTTGAACGAGGGCCGCCCGCAGGCGGCGCGGTGGAAGGCCGGGTCGATATAGTCCGGGCCCGACTTGAACGCCTGCACGGCGAGCCCGTCCTCGGAGAGAGCGCGCAGAAGCCCGAGCATCACCGTGGTCTTGCCGGTGCCCGAGGACGGGGCCGAGATCAGAACCCCGAGCATCAGTCTTCGCTCCAGCCCGACCACGGGCTCGAGGCGCTTTGCGGGCGGTAGCGCCGGTCGTAATCGGGGGCGTAGAGGCAGCTTTCGTCAAAGCCCTCGCCGGCCAGCGCGGGACCCACGAGGATCAGCGCCGTACGGGTGATCTGCGGCTCCATCCGGGCCTCGATATCGGAAAGCCGGCCGCGCAGGATGCGCTCGTCGGGCCAGCTCGCCCGGTAGACCACCGCCACCGGGCAGTCGGCACCGTAGACCGGCGCAAGCTCGGCCACCACGGTCGCGAGGTTCTGCACCGACAGGTGCAGCGCCAGCGTCGCGCCGGTTGCGGCGAAATTGGCCAGCGTCTCGCCCTCCGGCATCGAGCTGGCCCGGCCCTGCGTCCGCGTCAGGACCACCGACTGCGCCAGCCCCGGCAGCGTCAGTTCCGCCCCGAGCGCGGCGGCGGCGGCGGCAAAGGCCGGCACGCCCGGCGTGACCGAGACCGGGATGCCCTCGGCCCGCAGCCGCCGCAGCTGCTCGCCCATGGCCGACCAGACCGAGAGGTCGCCGGAATGCAGCCGTGCCACGTCTTGGCCTGCCGCGTGCGCGGCGCGGATCTCGGCCACGATCGCATCGAGGTCGAGCGCCGCGGTGTTGACGATGTGCGCCCCCTCCGGGCAATGCGCGAGCACCGCCTCGGGCACCAGCGAGCCGGCATAGAGGCAGACCGGGCAGGCCGCGATCAGGTCGCGCCCGCGCAGGGTCAGCAGGTCTGGAGCGCCGGGTCCGGCGCCGATGAAGTGAACCGTCATTAGGGGTCTCCTGTCGCGATGGCGCATGTGGCCATCCTGTCGGGTGAAATCTGGCGCGGTGCGAGCAGGCGCGCGCCGGGGCCGGCCGCCGCGAGCGCCGTGGCCTCGGCAACGCTGCCGGTGCCCCGCGCCGCGACCGACGCCGCGGAGTTAGTCGCGGTCGGCTGGTCGAGCGCTGCGGCAGGCAGCGCGTGGACCGGCAGGTTCAGCGCGTGGGCAAGGGCGCGTAAGGCCGGGTGCGCAGCCTTGTCCTCGGCGGTGGCCAGCGCGTCCGGTGCCGCCCCGGTCAGCGCCAGCGCGTCGGCAAGGCTCTGCGCGCTGACCCCTGCCCGGAATCCGAACCCGGCGACGATCACAACGTCACACTCCACTGCACGACGGGCCGCGACGGCGTCCAGCCGCGGCGGCTTCCCAAGGGCGCCGAAGCCGCCAGTTCGATGCGCAGCAGGTCGCCACCGCGCCGGACCTGCGCCTCAAGCAAAAGCGCCTCGGTCTCGAGCGTCACCGCGTTGGCCACGAGACGCGTGCCCGGCGCGAGCCGCGCCTCGAGCCAGCCGAGCAGCGCCGCATCGAGCCCGCCGCCGATGAACACCACATCCGGCGCCTCCTGCCCGTCGAGCGCCTCAGGCGCCGACCCGGTGACGACCTGCAGCCGGTCGACGCCGAGCCGCCCCGCGTTGCCTCGGATGCGCGTCGCCCGATCGGCGCGCGGCTCGATGGCGGTGGCGCTGAGCGAGGGGTGCGACAGCAGCCACTCGATGGAGATACTGCCCGAGCCGCCGCCGATGTCCCACAGGTGCTCGCCTTGCCTCGGGGCCAGCGCCGACAGGGTCAGCGCCCGCACCGGGCGTTTGGTGATCTGGCCGTCGCTCTCGAACCAGTTATCGCCCCGCCCCGCGGCGAGCGGCAGCGCGGCCCCCGGCCCCGCCACCTCGAGCGCGACACACAGAGGATGCGCGAAATTGCCGTGCAAGGCATCTGCGCGGCTGGTCGTGATCCGCTCACGCGGGCCGCCGAGCGCCTCCATCACCGTCACACGCGAGGCGCCGAACCCCGCCTCGCAAAGGACGCCCGCAAGCGCCGCCACCGCGTCCCCGTCGCGCAGCGTCAGCACCAGTCGCGCGCCGGGCGCCAGATGCGGGCGCAGGCGGCTCAGGGGGGCGGCGTGCAGCCCGAGGCACAGCACGCTCTCGAGGCCCCAGCCCATCCGGCTCGCCGCCAGCGAAAAGCATGACGGCCCGGGCAGCGCGCGCCACTCCCCGGGACCCAGATGACGCGCCAACACCGTCCCCGCCCCGCACCAGAACGGATCGCCCGACGCCAGCACCACCACCCGCCGCCCGCGCAAGGCCAGAAGCTGCGGAATGCCGTCGGCGAAGGGCACCGGCCAGGCGATGCCTCTCGCCTGCACGTCCGGCAGCAGCGCGAGGTGGCGTGGCGGCCCCATCACGACCTCCGCCGCATCGAGCGCGGCAAGGCTTGCGGGCGGCAGCCCTTCCGCGCCATCTTCGCCGAGCCCGACAATCGTCAGCCACGGATCCCTCATGATAGCCTCACCAGACATGCCGCGCCCCCTTCTGCTTGGTGGCACCACCGAGGCCTCGGCCCTCGCGGCGCTGCTGGCCGGGGCCGGCATCGCGGCGCGGCTGTCGCTCGCAGGGCGCACCAAGGCGCCCGCCGCGCAGCCGTTGCCGACCCGCACCGGCGGCTTCGGCGGGGCGGAGGGGCTGGCGCGCTACCTGCGAGAGCAGCGCATCACCCATGTGATCGACGCAACCCACCCGTTCGCCGCGCAGATGAGCCGCAACGCCGCGCAGGCCTGCGACGCGCTGAACCTGCCGCTCCTCGCGCTCAGCCGGGCGCCGTGGCAGCCGCAGGCCGGGGATCGCTGGCAGCGCGTGCCCGACATCGCCGGCGCGGTGGCCGCGCTCGACCGCCCCGCGATGCGGGTCTTTCTCGCGGTGGGCCGGATGCACCTCGAAGCCTTCGCCGCCCAGCCACAGCACCACTATCTGCTGCGCCTCATTGATGCGCCGGAGGCGGTGCCGCTGCCGCGCCACGACTGCGTCGTCGCGCGCGGCCCCTTCACGCTCGCAGGCGATCTGGCGCTGATGCGCGCGCATGGCACCGAGCTCGTGGTCGCCAAGAATGCCGGCGGCCCCGGCGCGGTGGCCAAGATCGCCGCCGCGCGCCAGCTTGGGCTGCCGGTTCTCATGATTGACCGGCCCACCCTGCCCGACCGGGCCGAGACCCACGATCCAAGGGCGGTGATGCGCTGGCTCGGTCATGCCGACCTCGGGGTGAAGACGTAAGGCGCGCCCGTCCGCGCGATCACCCGGGTCCGGGAGGAACCCACCAGCACCACCGTGCGCATGTCGGCCATCTCGGGCCGGCACTCGGGCAGCGGCACCACGCGCAGCGATTCCTCGGGGGTCGACACGGCGCGGGCAAAGATCACCGGGCGGGCGTCGTTGCAGGCCTCGCGGAGCAGGTCGAGCGCACGGACGAAGCCCTCGGGCCGCGCCTTGGAGCGCGGATTGTAGAGCGCCATGGCGAAATCCGCCTCGACCGCCAGCCGCAGCCGTTTCTCGATCAGCGCCCAGGGCTTGAGATTGTCGCTCAGGTTGATGGCGCAGAAATCATGTCCGAGCGGCGCGCCGGCCCGCGCCGCCGCCGCCAGCATGGCGGTGATGCCGGGCAGCACCTCGATGCGCAGATCGCACCACGCGGGCGGCCCGGCCTCCACCGCCTCGAACAGCGCCGAGGCCATGGCGAAGACGCCGGGATCGCCCGACGATACCACCACCACGCGCCGCCCCTGCCCGGCCAGCTCGAGCGCATGGCGCGCCCGGTCCAGCTCGACCCGGTTGTCGGAGGCGTGCTTGACCAGTCCGGGCCGGTCGGCCACGCGCGCGACGTAGGGGATGTAGCCGATCACGTCGGTGGCCGCGGCCAGCGCCGCGCGCACCTCGGGCGTCACCAGCGCCTCGGCGCCGGGTCCGAGCCCGGCCACCACCACGCGCCCGGTCATGGCCGCCGCCCCTGTCCATGCACCACGATGATCGAGAAATAGGGCGTCACCCGGCCCTCGGCCTCGGCGAGGCGCTGCACGCTCTGCCCCGGCATCGAGGCGAACTCCACCAGCCAGGCGGCATCGAACCGCCCGGCGCGGCGCAGCGCCCGGCGCACCTTGTCGAGGTTGCGCCCGATCTTCATCACCACCAGCGCGTCGCTTTCGGCCATGCGCGCCGCGAGCATGTCCTCGGGCAGCGTGCCCATGAGCACGCTCAGCATGTCGTCGCCCCAGGTGATCGGTGCGCCGGTCGCGGTCCAGGCCGCCGACATGCCGGTTATCGCCGGCACCACCTCGAGCGGCACCCGGTCGGCCAGCCGCATGTAGAGATGCATGAACGAACCATAGAAGAACGGATCGCCCTCGCAGAGCACCACCACGTCCTCGCCGGCCTCGGCCAGCGCCGCGAGCCGCTCGGTGCAGGCCTCGTAGAACTCCGCCAGAAGCCGGTTGTACTCGGGGTCGGTGAACGGGATCTCGGTGGTGACCGGGTATTCCATCGGCAATTCCTGCGCGCCTTCGGGAAGCAGCCCCTCGACGATGCCGCGCGCCTGCCCCTTGCGCCCGGCCTTGCGGAAGAAGGCCACGTGGCGCGCGCCGCGCAGCAGCCGGTCGGCGCGCACGGTCATCAGGTCCGGATCGCCCGGGCCGAGACCGAGGCCGTAGACCGTGCCGGGAGGGACCGCGCCGCTCATTCGGCGCGGCTCGCGATGGCGTTGACGGCGGCCACGGTGATGGCGCTACCGCCGAGCCGGCCCTCGACGACGCAGCAGGGCGTTGGCTGGTCGGCCCAGAGCGCCGCCTTGCTCTCGGCGGCGCCCACGAACCCCACCGGGCAGCCGATGATCGCCGCCGGGCGCGGGCAGCCGGGGTCCTGCAGCATGTTGAGCAGGTGGAACAGCGCCGTCGGCGCGTTGCCGATCGCCACCAGAGCGCCCTCCAGATGCGGCCGCCAGAGCTCCAGCGCGGCGGCGGAGCGGGTGTTGCCCATCTCCTTGGCCAGCGCGGGCACCTGCGGATCATGCAGGGTACAGATCACCCGGTTGTCCGCCGGCAGGCGCGGGCGGGTAATGCCCTCGGACACCATGCGCGCGTCGCACAGGATCGGCGCACCGGCCCCGAGCGCGGCCCGGGCGCGGGCGGTGAAGCCCTCCGACAGCCGCACATGCGCCTCGAGCCCGACCATGCCGGCGGCATGGATCATGCGCACCACCACCGGTTCGTCCTCGGGGGGGAACCGGTCGAGCGCGGCTTCGGCGCGGATGGTGGCGAAGCTCTCGGCATAGATCGCCGCGCCGTCGGTCTGGTAGGTATAGGTCATCGGCTAGATGGCTCCGGTCACAAGGTCTTCGGGGCTGAGCCCGGTTCGGTTTGGGGGGTCGCCGGCGCAGCCGTCCTCGACGAGGTCGAACCGGCCGTCGCGCCCGACAAGGGTACGGGCGGCGGGGCGCGCGCGGGCACAGCCCTTGGCGCAGCCCGAGACGTGCAGCCCGCCCGGTCCCGCGGCATCGCGGGCCAGTCTCGCAGCCAGTTTGCGGGCCAATGGCCGCGTCTCGACGCTGGCCGAGGCGCAGAATGGCGCGCCCGGGCAGGCGTCGACGCCAAGCAGGGGGTCGCCGGGCGCGGTGATGAAGGGGCCGGCAGGCAGGTCGGCGACCCCTTCGAGCAGCAGCATCCGCCACGGCGTCACGCGGATCGCCGGTGCATAGCTGTCGTCCAGCAGCCGCGCCAGCTCGGCAGCGTCGAATTGGCCGAAGGCGGCGCCGATCACCATGCCCGCCGCGTGCGGCCCCGGCTCGGGGGGCACGCCGGCGGCGCGGGGCGCCTCGGTTTGCCAGCCCTCGGGCAACGCTGCCTGTCCGAGCACCGCGCGCATCCGCCGCGCGCTGTCGCTGCGCCGGGCGTCGAACCACCGCGCCATCTCGAGCAGCGCCGGGATCGCCCCCTGCTCCGGCACCGGCCTGCCGCTTGCGGCCCCGTCGGCGCGCAGGATCAGGCCCGAGGTTCCGCGCTCGAACCGGAGATCCGCCGAAGCTCCCGCCAGCAGCGGCGCCACGCCGGTGTCGATGGCAAAGCCTACCTTCGCCGGCAGCTCCGGCAGCGCGGGCAGCGCCGCGAGCAGCGCCTGCGTGAGGCGCTCTGTCAGATCGCCTGCGTGCCAGAACGGCGTGACAAGCACGTTGCGCCGGCGTTCGAGGCTCGCATCGGCATCGAGCAGATGAAGCCGCGCCAACTCCTGCAGCAGCACCTCGTGATCGGCCTCGGCCACGCCGCGGATCTGCAGGTTGGCGCGGCTGGTCAGATCGATGACACCACTGCCGAAGCGCTGCGCCAGTGCCGCAAGCCCCAGCGCCTGCGCGCGGTCGAGCCTCGCCAGCCTCGGACGCACCCGCACCACCAGCCCGTCGCCCGACATCATCGGGCGATGCGCGCCCGGACACCAGCCCTTCACCCGGCTCATGCCCCCGTCTCCAGCGCGGCACGGATCGAATTGCGCCGGCTCTGCCACAGCCCGGCCTCCGCCAGGGCCCGGAACCGCGCCCGCAGCGCCTCGAGCGCCTGCGGGTTGGCCTCGGCCATGAAGCCCGCGATGTCGTCATCGCCCAGCGTGGCCTCGTAATAGAGATCGAAGAGATGCGGCCCCACGACCCCGGCGAGATGCGCGAAGGCGGCCATGTGATCGAGCGTCGCGGCGATCTCGGCGGCACCGCGAAAGCCATGCGCCCGCATCCCCTGCATCCAGCCGCGCGACCCGGCGCGGGCCTGCACGACGCGCGCGACCTCCTCGCTCAGCGCGCGGGCACGCGGGCGCGCCGGATCGGTGTTGTCGAGATGGTAGAGCCGCGCCGCGCCGCCGGTGATCTCCGTGGCCGCCGCAAAGCCCGCCTCGTGCGCGGCATAGTCGGCGGCCAGCAGCAGGTCGCTCTCGGGCAGGTCTTGCGGGTGCACGAAACCGTCCGCCGCGGCGACCTGCCCGCGTAGCCCGGCGGGATCATGCGCCGCGGTCTCGCCGTCGAGCGCCCAGCTCGAGGCCGCCAGCCACGCCTCGCCGGCGCGGCGACGCCCGTCCTCGCTGTAATCCTCGAGCGCGTCCAGCATCCCCAGCCCGAAGCTGCCCGGTCGCGGCCCGTAGACCCGCGCGCCGGGGCGCAGGACGTAGGGGTTGAAATCCGCCGCCTCGTCGCGGGCCGCGAGCGCCCGCACCGCGCTGGCAAACAGCGCCGAGAGCGTGGGAAAGACATCGCGGAACAGTCCCGAGACCCGCAGCGTGACGTCGATGCGCGGGCGGTCGAGCTCGGCGATGGGCAGCACCTCGATGCCGCTCACCCGCTCGCTGCCCGCATCCCAGACCGGGCGGCAGCCCAGCAGGTGCAGCGTCATGGCGAACTCCTCGCCGGCGGTGCGCATGGTGGCCGAGCCCCAGAGATCGACCACCAGCCCGCGCGGCCAGTCGCCTTCGTCCTGCAGGTACCGGCGGACAAGCTCGTCGGCGAGGCGCACGCCCTGAGCGTGGGCGGCGCGCGTCGGCACCGTGCGCGGATCGGTGGTGAAGAGGTTGCGCCCGGTGGGCAAAACGTCGCCCCGGCCCCGGTAGGGCGAGCCCGACGGCCCCGGCGCGATCCACCGGCCCTCGAGCGCCGAAAGCAGCGCGGCGCGCTCCGCGTCGACCGAGGCCGCGGTCTCGAACGGGGCGCCGGGCCGCGCCGGGCGGCCCCAGACATGCAGCCCCTCGCCGAAATGGCTTTCCTTCACATCGCAGACGAAGCGGTCGATGCGGGTGATCGCCTCGGCGCTGCACCCGGCGGCATCGAGCCCCAGATCGTCCTCGACCCCGAGGCTGCGGGCCTCCTCCCGGATGTCGCCCTGCAACCGGTCGCGGCGGCGCGGGTCGAGCCCGTCCGCCGTGGAGAACTCGTCCAGCAGCGCCTCGAGCCGGGCCAGCCGCTCCGGCGTGCCGGCCTGTTTCAGCGGAGGCGGGATGTGGCCCAGCGTGACCGCGCCGATGCGGCGCTTGGCCTGCGCCGCCTCGCCCGGATCGTTGACGATGAACGGGTAGATCACCGGCAGCGCGCCGGTCAGCGCCTCGGGCCAGCAGCGCTCGGACAGCGCCACCGACTTGCCCGGCAGCCATTCCAGCGTGCCATGCGCCCCGATATGGACCAGCGCGTCGGCCCGGCCCTGCAGCCAGAGATAGAACGCCACGTAGCCATGGCGCGGCACGCGCTGCAGATCGTGGTAGTCGTCCTCGCGCCGCGCGGGCGTGCCGCGCTCGGGCTGCAGGGCCAGCAGCCCCGCGCCAAGTTCGACCGCCGGAAAACGGAACGCGCCGTCCTCGCAGCTCGGATCGTCCTCCGGCGCCCCCCATGCGGCGGCGAGATCGTCGCGCAGCGTCTGCGGCAGGGCGGCCAGCGCGGCGCGGTACTCTGCAAGCGGCCAGCGCAGGTCGCGCGCCATCAATCGCGCGGTCAGATCCCCCGTCGTCGCCGGAATGTCGTAGCCCGCCGCGCGCAGATCCTCGAACATCGCCGCCGCCGAGGCCAGCGCGTCGAGCCCGACCGCGTGGCCCATCTGCCAGTCCTTGCCGGGATAGGTCGACAGCACCAGCGCCACCCGCCGCTTCGCCGCGTCGGACGAGGACAGACGCAGCCAGCCCGCGACCCGCGCCACCAGTGCGGCCACCCGCGCCGCGTGCGGGCGGTGGACCATGCGGGCGAATTGCAGCGCCGGATCGCGCGTGCCCGACTCCTTGAACGAGATCACCCCGCCGCTGAGCCGCCCGTCGACTTCGGGCAGCACCACGTGCATGGCCAGATCGGCCGGCGAGAGCCCGCGCTCGGCCTCTTCCCACGCGCGCCGGGTAGAGGTCGCGAGCGCGGCCTGAAACACCGGCACTCCGGCCAC
Organism: Salipiger bermudensis; assembly: GCF_017309175.1. Classification (NCBI taxonomy): domain Bacteria; kingdom Pseudomonadati; phylum Pseudomonadota; class Alphaproteobacteria; order Rhodobacterales; family Roseobacteraceae; genus Salipiger; species Salipiger bermudensis. The sequence goes on from NZ_JAEKJV010000003.1 coordinate 76,377, forward strand.
GTCGAGCACCGAGCCGCCGCTCTCGCCACGGCCCGAGAACGCCGTCAGGTTCACGATTGCATCCGGGGCGAACGCCCTGATCGCTCCCTCGATCTCATCGGTCAGCGCGGCGACCTTGAGCGAGGGCGCAAACAGCGCCAGAACCTCGGCCCCCTCGGCGCGGAACTGCGCAAACAGCGCCTCGACCGGGGCCATGTCGGCGGCCACGAGGTAGGAGCGGTAGAACACCACCAGCACCCGGCGCCCGGCCAGTGCGCCCTGCGGATCAACCGAAGCGCGCGGCGGCACGCTCTCGATCACGCCGTGCTCAGGCGTCCAAAGCCCCCACGGCGGCAGCGCCTTCGAGCCCGGCACCGGCCCGGCATAGAGCCCTGCCGCCAGCGCCATCTGGGCCAGCGCCGCCTGCGCCGCCACCGCGCCGCCGGTGTCGCAGAGAAGCGCCAGCCGCCGCAGGGTCGAGCCCGGCAGGGTCGAGACCGCATCGAGCTGCGCATCCTCGCGCCCGTCGGCGGGAAGCACCGCCAGCGCGATCCCTCGTTGCTGCGCCAGCACCCGCACCTGCGCCAGACCGTAGGACCAGTAGGGCATCCCGCCGATCAGCCGGATCAGGATGCCCTTCGCGCCCGCCAGCGTCTGCTCGACATAGGTGTCGACCGACAGCGGATGCTTCAGCGCCGCGAGATTGGCCAGCCGCAGCTCCGGCAGGCCGCCAGCCGCCCGGTGCCACGCCTCAGCGAAGGCCCCGAGATCGCTGTCGGAGAACGACAGCACCACCAGATCCGCCGGGCTCTGCCCGAGATCGGTGGGGGTCTCGCTTTCCTCGAGCCCGTGGCTTTCGCGGAAGATGACGTGCATGGCGGGCGGGCCTTACTCGGCGGGTTGGCGGACGGTGCCGAGCGCCGCCTCGATCACGTCGCGGCGGATGTCGTCATGCTCGGCGATCACCACCAACCGGCCCTGCCGCGCCTCGCCCGCGCCCCAAGGCCGGTCGAACTGGTGACGCACCCGCGCACCGACCGCCTGCACGAGCAGGCGCATCGGCTTGCCCGCCACCGCGGCATAGCCCTTGACCCGCAGGATGTTGTGCTCGCGCGCGAGCCCCTCGATGGCGCGGACGAGGGCGGCGGGATCCGACAGCTCGGGGAGCTCCACCGCGATCGAGTCGAACTCGTCGTGGTCGTGGTCATGCGGGGTGTCGTGGTGGCTCGGGCGCGCCGCCATGTCATCCTCGGCCGCCGCCTCGAGCCCGAGGATCACGCGGGCATCGACCACGCCCTCGGCCACCTCGATCACCGGGATCGGGCGCGGCGCCTCGGCGGCGATGATCTCCCTGGCGCGCGCGACGCCGTCGGGACCGGCGAGATCGGGCTTGGTCAGCAGCACGATGTCGGCGCAGGCGATCTGGTCCTCGAACACCTCCGACAGCGGGGTCTCGTGATCGAGGCTGTCATCGGCGGCGCGCTGCGCGTCGACCCGCGCCACGTCGGGCGCGAAACGCCCCGCCGCCACCGCCTCGGCGTCGGCCAGCGCGATCACGCCGTCGACGGTGATCCGCGAGCGGATGTCGGGCCATTCGAACGCCTTCAGGAGCGGCTTCGGCAGCGCCAGCCCCGAGGTCTCGATCAGGATGTGATCGGGGCGCGGCTCGAGCGCCATCAGCGCCTCAATGGTGGGGATGAAGTCATCCGCCACGGTGCAGCAGATGCAACCGTTCGACAGCTCCATGATGTTCTCGGCCGGGCAGTCGGGGATCGCACACCCCTTGAGGATCTCGCCATCGACGCCCACATCGCCGAACTCGTTGACCACCACTGCAAGGCGCTTGCCGCCGGGGGTCTTCATCAGCTCGGTGATCAGCGTGGTCTTGCCGGAGCCGAGAAAGCCGGTGATCACGGTGACGGGCAGCTTGCTGAGGTCGCTCATTGGTCGGTCTCCTGAACGGGGTCTGGAAAGGTCGCGGGCGGCACGCGCGCCACGCAGTTGCGCTTGAAATGCTCCGGACGCTCGCGCCACGGGATCAGCCCGTCGGCGGTGGCGTGATAACGGCCGGCGCCGTCGAGCAGCGTCTCGGCATGGGCCTCGTCGTCGAGCTGCCCGTAGACATAGGTCCACCGGCCCGCGCCGCGCAGCGCCACGGTGCAGCCCGCCTCGCAGTTTTGCAGGCACTCCACGGCGCGCAGCCGCACCCCCTCGGGGGGCCCGAGCGCGCACAGCCGGTCGTAGAGGCGGCGCCCCGGACGGCGGTCATCGGCGGGCGCCTCGGCGCCGCGGCGGCACTTGACGCAAACGAGGAGCTCGCTCTCGGCGCTGGATTGTGGATCGTTCTGCACAGGCCTCTCCGCTGGTGTCGGCAAAGGCATGCGAGCAGGATCACCCCCGGCATGAACCGGCGGCATGAACCCGTCCCCGGCACACCCCGTCCGGTCTTGGTGTCGTCTTGCGCTGGCAGGTCTCCCGGCTTGCGGATGCAGGATGGCAGCGCCATCCAGCGGCCCCCCTGCCTTCCCGGCGCGAGGCCAGTGGCGGTGGAGGACCTTTCCGGTCACGGTCGCGGGGGCGGCTGCGCTTGACCCGGTTTCCCGGGCTGGCGCATTCCCTTTTCACCTGTTTACACAGGCACCAGCGTGGTGCCAGATGCGCCGCAATTTCCGCCCTTGTCAAGCGAAGGAGCTTCCGGTGAGCGACGAGACACCCGCCGACGAAAACGCCCGTCACAAAGAAAAGATGAAGAAAATCAAGGCCGCCCGCGACAGAATGATGCAGGGAAAGACCGAGGAGAAAGGCCTGATCATCGTCCATACCGGCCCCGGAAAGGGCAAGTCCTCCTCGGGCTTCGGGATGATCATGCGCTGCATCGGGCATGGCATGCCCTGCGCCGTGGTCCAGTTCATCAAGGGCAACTGGGTCACGGGCGAAGCCGAGTTCCTGCGCAACCGCTTCTCCGAGGAATGCCGCTTCTTCATCTCCGGCGAGGGCTTCACCTGGGACACGCAGGATCGCGAACGCGACATCGCTGCGGCGCGGAACGGCTGGGAGATCGCCAAGGCCCAGATCCGTGACCCCGAGATCCAGTTCGTGCTGCTTGACGAGATCAACATCGCGCTGCGCTACGATTACCTCGACATCGACGAGGTGGTGGATTTCCTCCTCACCGAGAAGCCGCCGATGACCCATGTCTGCCTGACCGGGCGCAACGCCAAGCCCGAGCTGCTCGAGGCGGCCGACCTCGTGACCGAGATGACGCTGCTCAAGCACCCGTTCAAGGATGGGGTGAAGGCACAGAAGGGCGTCGAGTTCTGAGACCGCACGCGGCGCGCAACGCACCGGACAACTGGCGGCGGTGAGAGGCTTTCCCGCCCCGTCCGGTCATGTCGGCGGACAACCGGATCGCCGCGACCCGCTCGGCCAGCTCGAAGCCGTCGAGCCGGGGCAGATACATGTCGAGGATGGCGCAGCCCGCAACCGCAGGTTTACGCCTCCTCCCGAAGCGCAAGAGGCCGCCACTTGTCGTCGGTTCGCGCCCGCCAGAACGACGCACATGGCCAGCGCGCACCGGCCTCGGCATAGAGCAGGCGGCGCGTGGCGGTCTCGGCGCTGCGGGGCGGCAACGGCACCGGTTCCGGAGCAAGTCCAAGATAGACACGCGCGGCCTCCCGCCCGTCCGACAGCGCCCGCGCGAGACCAAGGCCCGACAGCGGATCGGACGCCGCGTGCGCATCCCCCAGTCCCCGCCAGCCCGCGCCGCCCGCGAGGTGCTCGCCCGGGCTGCCGCAGGGCACGGTGCAGCGGGTGCACTCGGAAAGGCCGCCGATCCGAGCGTTCGTCGCGGGGGCGCGGCCAAGGGCACTCTCCCAAACCGCGCCGGTCATGCGGTCGGTGACGAACCCTGCCGCGATCCGGCCGGGCCGCGGCAGAGGCAAGGTATACCACCAGCCCTGGTCCACGGCTTCCAGAACGAGCTCGACCGCGCCCGCGTCCGCCCCTGCCAGAACGCGGTGATGGCAGATCAAGTCGTCAGCCGCTCCCGCGGCCGCCCCGAGCGCCCGCGCCACGCGCCGCGCCCGGCCGCTTGCGTCGAAGATCGCTCCGGCCGTCACGTCACCGGAATCGCAGGTGATGCGCCAGTCACCGGGGCGACCCGAGATCCCTCGCGCGGTGGATCCGAACCGCAGGGCGGCACCTGCCGCCCCGGCCCGTGCGGCGAGATCCGACAGGAGCGTCGCGCGCTCGATGGCGAAGCCGAGGCCATACGGGTCGAACAGCGCCTCCTGCCGCACGGGCGGACCCGCGCGCCAGTGGCTGACGATGGCAGAGAGCGGCACCGCGCCGGGCGCTCGGGGCGTCCAGCCGAGCCGCGCGAGGACCGGGAGGGCTGCCGGCCCGAGGTGCTCGCCGGGTGTATCGCGAAACGACTCGGACCGCTCCAACACGACCACCCGAACGCCGCCCTCTGCCAGCGTCAGGGCCGCCGCCAGCCCCGCAGGCCCGGCCCCTATGACTGCGACATCGTGCACAGTCATGTCGGCTCGGGCGGCTCCGGAAGGTCGCGCTCGGTTTCCCAGTAGACGCCAGCGCGCTCCAGAACGAAGCCAAGTTTCGACCACTCTGCAATAAACCCGGCGGTATCGTTGATCCCGATCCCCCGGGTCCAGACCCTTGGCACGGTCTGCCCGAAGGGGGTCACCATGTCCGGCCTGTGCTGTGGCCACCAGCCCGGATAGTAGACCGGCCCGGCGAGCTGCGCCGTGTCTTCAGGCGGCGCCTTCGTCGCCCCGGGCGCCGGAGCGTCAACCGTGTCGCGCCGGCACTGCAGGAAATCCGCCTGCCAAGGCACGGCCATCTGCTTCGTCACGTCGCCGGGCTCGAGCTTGCCAGTGACCGAGGCCCGCTGCGCCTCCGCCAGCCGGAAGGGCTCTGCCCAGGTGTAGACATCGCGCATCATCCAGCCGAACTCCATGCCCGGGTAGAACGGCCCGCCACAGGCATTCTCCAACGCCGCACGGTCCATCCCCTCGGGCGTCACCGGGGCGTCGGCACCCGGCGTCGCGGGCGGCGCCCCCCCGGGTGCGCCCGCGTCGACCCAGCGGCGCAGATGGTCGTAGATCACGCCCGTCACGGCAAAGCCGGCATCGCCCTGCGGACGCCAGACATACTGGTCGGAATACAGCATCGGCATGTTCATCAGCCCACGATTGTCGCCGTAAGGGCTGCGGATGCGATCAAAGAGCGCCTTGCGGTCGCCGCGGGTTGCGGCCTCCCGCATCGCCATCTGGACGGCGAAAGCGTGCACCGGCCCGGTTCCCATGGTCCAGCGTACGTTCATGATCCGCAGGAGCACCGGATGCACGTCGGTCCAGTAGTCGGTGGTCGTTGGCCGCTCCTCCGGGTGGCCCTGCACCCAGAGGTCCCAAAGCATGTCATGCGCCGTCACCACGTTCTCCAGCGCGGGCGCGAATTTCGGCACCGTACAGATCACCCATGACGGCGCGGCGTCGAGGACGCGACCGTCAGACAGCGTGACCTGCGCGGCAACCCGCCCGTCCGAGGTATCGTCATGCCACCCGTCATTGTTGGCATAATCTTCGATCGGCTCACCCCCGGGCGCCGCGGAGTGCCCATGTCCGCCAAGGACGAGGAGCCGGCCGGCGCCATCGGTCAGCAACTCGCCAAGCGGCACCGCAACCGGCGCAGTTTCGGGGTCGGCCACGAATTGCCCGCTGTCGAACCGCACCGGACCCGCATGCGCACCCGAGATGGAGCGCGGCCCCGGCGCAATCTCGAGCCCGGCGCGCGCCGGGCCGGAGATCTTCGGGTTCCTCGGCGCGCCGGGCTTCTGGCCATTGAAGGTCAGCCAGGATGCTTTGGTATTGGCCACGGTGACCGTCCAGTCGATCCGCGCCTCCGCCGCCGTCACTTCGCCAAGGCAACCGCCCTCCGCGTCGTAAGCGAAGACGCGGAACTCCGCTGCCTGCCGCTTCACGCAGCCCTCGACCTTGTAGCCGCCCGGCGGTGGCGCCACCGGACCGGGGCGCACCGGACCGACAAAATAATCCGTCCGCTGCGCGGCAGGCCCTTCGCCGCGCGCATTGCCCAGCCGTGCGATGCCTACTCCGGGGTGTATCTTCAAGTAGGCTACGGACTGCATGGACATTCCCTGTCAATTCTCCGGATTGCCCCTCCGCATTTGCCCGCTGGCGCGGAATTGATCGGGCAGCGCGGCGCCCTCGCGAGTCATCGAGGCTCTACCATTAGGAGAAATTAAATCACAACACTCTCCAAATTGGTAATGCAAATCCGCGACACGTGTCGTAAGCTCTCATTCACGTCAGCGAATTCAAACTCTGCCATCCCGCGATGAGTTTTGAGAAAATGATAGAAAAACCACCTGTCTGGGACATCGATATTTCGCCACTCTTCGCAATGCCATATTGGATCGACGAGGCGGAGCGAGAGGATGTCGGATATTTCTGGACTCGCTGCATGGCAGCCTATCTCATCGACTTCACAGACTACGACAGCGTGACGACCTGGGCTGTCACGATCTACAACCACCTCGCGTCTCGCAACATGCCACTGACCCGCGACCAGCGGCAGATGTGGCCCGACGAAGCGCTCGAGACCCTCCGCGCCTGGATCAATGCCGGCTGCCCACGCGACGCGACGTCGACGCTCGATCCAGCGGAGCGGATCCCGCCGCCGGTGCAGCCGGATCCAGGCCTGCGCGTGCGGAAAGACATCACCTCACTGAGCGCGGCGGAGCTGACCGCCTTTCGCGCCGCGCTCGATGACATCATGCATGTCGGCACATCCTCACCCTCCAGCCCATGGCAGCAATGGGCCTATCTCCACACCAACTGGTGCCTGCACTACCAGGAGGCTTTCGGCTTCTGGCACCGCGCGTTCCTGATGTATCTCGAGGACAGGATCGGCATGGCGATCCCCTACTGGGACTGGATGGCCTGGGACGCCGCCGACCCCACGAGCCCGCGCGCGGGCCTGCCCCAGGCCTTCCTCGACGAGACCTACGTGCATCCCGACGGGAGCACCCGTCCGAACCCGCTGCGCTTTGCCGCCGCCAAGGATGGCCGATCGAAGAAATGCGACGTCGCGCCCGACCGCTGCACCGGCGACGAATGCCGCTACGTGCAGCGGCTCGAGGTCTTTTCCGATCCCGCCGATCCGGACCGCGCGCGGTATTTCGAAATGCCCCGCATCTTTCAGGAGCAGGTGGCCGACGCGCTGCTGTTCGACAGCTTCTCGACCCCGCAGGGCGCCTGGGGAGCGACCGGCGTGCCTTGGGCCAACATCCCGGTCTTCACCCCTCCGCAGCCCGACGACCTCTACCCGTTCCGGCAGATCAATTTCGACGGGCTCTACGAGCAGCCGCATGACAATTACCATGGCTGGATCGGCTACGACATGGCGGACAACGCCTACACCGCCTTCGATCCGATCTTTATCTCCTACCACGCAAACATCGACAGGATGCTGGAGATCTGGATCCGCGCCCACCCGGGTGCGCAGTACACGACGCAGACGCCGCTTCAGCCCTTCGTGGGACCGCTTGCGACAGCCGTGGACGAGGCCTCCCCCGAGCGCTGGCGCTATACCACGCTCGGCCAGATGGCGCAGGACTGCAGGCGACTGGGCTACGACTATGCGCCGGTGACGGTGCCCTCCTACCGCGCCACCCGCCAAGGCGCGGCGCAGGACAAACCACAGGCTGCGGACCTCTCCACGGCGCCGGCCGTCGCGGGCGGTCCCTGGATCGCCTTCTCCGGCGTGCGCTGCACCCATGACAGCTACACCATCGATGTCTTTCTCGAGAAACCGGACGCGGATGCCGGGGATATCGGCCCGGCCTGCCCGAATTACGTGGGCCGCTTCTCGCGCATCGGCATGGGCATCGTCGACGACAAGGGCCGCTGCATCCGACATGGCGTGACGCGTCTGATGACTGCCCGGCGGGCCGTGGCGGCGCTCGGCCTCTCGGGGCCCGAAGCTCCAGAGGTCACGGCGGTCGTCACACGCCTCAGCGATGGCCACCGGTTGGGCGATGACGAAGCCGCGGCGCTGCCGGGCTTCGTACCGCGCTTCCATTGGGGCGCACCGCCTGCGGACACCGCGGCGGACACCCCCGCCACACCATGCTGCGGCGGCTGATCGAAACGGACGACGGCAATGATTTCCTGAGGGAGGGACCCGGAGTGATGAGACGCAAGATTGCAGCGGCGGGCCTTGCCGCAGGGCTCTTCATTGGTGGCGGCACCGTGGCGGCGGCGCAGGACAGCCCGGCCTTTCCCTGCCTGGACCCGCCAGCACTTGACCCGACCGTCCCCTCGGACAGCCCGATCACCGATCAGAACTCGCTGAACTGCTTTGCCTGGCAGGAATTCATCGCGCTGAACTGGAAAGCCGACGGCATCGATGCGCCGGCAGGCCCCGATCCGGTCGCGAATTTCGGCGCACCGGACGACACCGGACCCACCGTTTGGGAAACCTATTCCGACATCCACAGCGTCTTTCTGCCCGACGGCAGCCCGCCGCCACCCTTCGGCGAGCTGCCCCCGGCGCCTGCCGCCTGTGCGGAAACCTACACGCCGGGCACGCGGGTCCTGACCCGCTCCTCCAAGGTCTCCATCGACTTCGAAGCGCCCGACGACATTGCCGAGGCCTTCCCCTTCGACGGCTCGCCCAACTGGCTCGCCGACCGGGACGGCAACCAGGTCTGGTACGAGATCATGATCAACCGCGACGAATTCGACTACATCGTCGCGAACCGCCTCTACAACGCGGTGGAGGGCTATCTTGCCACGCTCGGTGGACAGGAGGTGGATCTGCCGCGCGGCCGGACAGGCGGAGCGGTGGGCGCCATCGAGCTCAAATCCGCCTGGGTCGAAGTCCCCGACCCTGCTCAGCCCGTCTGGTCGACCTACAAGCTGACCGAGGCGCTGATCCACGACCCCGCGCATGGCAGCTGCGAGACTGCCACGCTGGCGCTGGTTGGTCTTCACATCATCCACAAGACCGAGAGCCAGCCGCAATGGATCTGGTCGACTTTCGAGCATGTCGCGAACGCTCCCGACGCCGCCGCAGTCTCGGCAGGCGACGTGGGCAACGAGTTCCGTTTCTTCAACCCGTCCTGCGCGCCGCAGGCGATCCCAGCGCAATGCGTCGGCAATTCAGTCGCGCGGCCAGACGGGACGCTCTTTTGCGACGCCTCCAAAGTCGGCTCGCCGACCGAGACATCCTGTACACCGAACGCTTCGCCTGGCTTCTGCGTCACGCCGGACTGTCCGCCGATGCCGGTACAGGTGGCGCGCGAGCACGCCATTGCCGACGGGCAGGACAACCTCGTCGCGTCCCTCAACGCCGCCGCACAGTCGATGATCCGCGCGGCCGCTCCGGACTCGGTCTTCGCCAACTACATGCTGGTCGACGTGCTTTGGTCGGACAGTCCCGTCGACGAGAACACGCCCAACCGCGCGCCATCGACCGCCCCGCTCTCGATCTCTGGCATGCGGCCCGCGCCGACCGAGAGACCCGTCGCGAACACCACGATGGAGACGTATATCCAGGGCACCACCTGCATCAGTTGCCATATGGGAGCGAAACTCGCCTGGCCAAGCCAGAACGATGCGCTGACGCCTTTTGCTTCGGACTACAGCTTCAGCTTTCAGAACGCCCGGCCAATCCCGGCTGGCGAGTGAGAGGAGAGACGGACATGGGCCCCACAGCATCACCTCACCTCTCGCGCCGCGGCTTTCTTGCCGGGGCTTCGGCCGCTGCCCTTGCCGCCGGCCTGCCACGGCCGGCGCTTGCGCAGAGCGTCCCGTTGTCGGCATTTTCGACACCCGCGTTCATCCAGGACCTGGCCGCCAATCCGACGCTGCAGGCAGCGTTGAACGACGCGTGGAACATCAACGCCAACGGCTGGACGGAACAGGCGATCCGCGGCAATCCCTTCACCACGCTCTTCGCCGCAAACCAGGATTACTACTACAACCCGCTGTCTACCGACCTCACCGGCTCTATCGTCGAGAAGGTCAGCTGGACCGCCTTTCCGAACCGCGCGGTGTTCTATCTCGACGCATTGAGCGACCAGCAGCGGTTCGAGTTCGTCGATTTCGGCTATTCGACCTCGGCGCCCATCGCCCCCATCCCTGCGACCACCACGATCTGCGCGGAGCAGACCGGTGGAGAGATCCCCGCGAATGGCCCCACGAACCAGTTCCAGCCCTACGGTCCGCGCGGCTGGATGGACGAGTACTGCGAGATGGCCGTAACGCGGGAGGGCGACCGCACCGATGGCCGGATCACCCGCATCGACTTTGTCTGCGAAAACCCAGAGTACTGGTACACGCTCTGGTCCGTTTCGCCCGAGACGGTGCTTGAAATCTATCAGGAGATCCTCGGGCGCCCGCAGATCACCCTTGCCGATCTGGAACTGCACGATGCCGCGGGAAACCCGGTGATCGATCCCGGCACCGGGCGGCCGGCCTACAATCCACTCAACAAGTGGAACCGCGGCCCGCACCGGACGGCCGATGGCGGCGGCGCGATGCACCTCACCTCCACCCCCAACACGCTACAGACCGAACTCGGGCTCGCCGGCGCTGCGACGGTCCTGCGCAACATGGGCAATGCCAACGGCACGGATCTGATCTGCTGCGCCCAATATGGCCAGATCATGCGCAATTCAGACCCGCATATCGGACAGATTTCGAACCAGATCGTGGGCTTCGGCGGCGGCTTCCGGGTGTCTCTCGCCGATCCGATCGGCCTTTACATCCAGACACCCACTTTCACCAATTACGTCCTGCCCGATGATCCCAACCTGCCCGAGGGGGCCAGCGCTGCCGATTGCTGGACCATCCTGCGCGGGCAGGAAACGCTGCCCGGTTTCCCGTCCAACTTCAACTTCCTCCTGCACGCGAAATTCGAGATCCCCCAGGCGTGGCGCGATGCCGGCGTGAGCTTCGAGGTCGGTGATATCGCGGTCGATGGCGAGCCGATCCGCTACGGCAGCCAGATGCTGCCGACCATCCAGGTGGCGCTCTTCCCCCGCGCGGTGGCCGCCGACACGCCGCAGGCCCCGCAGCCCTGCGTGGCGGGGCTCTCCGCACCTTTCGCCAAGGCCCAGCCGCAGCAGATCATGTATCAGGACCTCTGGGACGCATACAACGCGACGGCGGTGCCGAACGCGCGCGGCGTGGTGATGACGCTGGCATCGAACACGATCATCGTGGCGCCGCGGATCATGCCCGGGACGACGGCAACGCTGGCCCTGCTCGGCTCGGCGTTCGAGGCGGAGGGAGCGCTCCCGCAGGTGGCATTCTTCCGCGAAGGCGATACATCTCCCGACGCCGCGATCACCGTAACGGTCGAAGGGCTGGAAGACGTGGTCTACGCGGTGCCCGGCAACTCCGAACCCGGGCCGCAGCAGCTCCTGCGCCTGACGGTTGATGTCGGCGCGGACGCCGCGCCCGGCACCCGGTCGGTGTCGGTCGCGAATGCCGGCGACGCGCTTGGCGAGACGGCACCGTTCTTCCTTTGGGTCGAGGGATAGGGGCAATTGCCTGCGCGGCGCGACCATCGGCGCATTTCGACGGGCAGACGCCTCGTAGACGCCCAGGGCTGCGAGATCACGACCGGAGAGCTCGCCTCGGAGAGCTCGATGGCTCGACGCCGCTGCGATACCGCCTCGGCGCGCGACAATGACATCGAACGCGCCGGGATCGGGTATCGAGACCGTTGAGACTACTGTTGGGCCATTCCGAAGATGAAGCTGTAATCCGATGCATAGGCCGGCACCCCGTCCGAGCCACCGCCATCTTTGATCGTCGCGCCGGAATGGCACTCCACGCAGGAGACGTCCTGCGCATAGGTCTCGAGCATTGGGTTCGACACCTTGAACGCATTGAGCGCCGGGCGGAACGCGGTTTCCGACAGCGGCGACATCGGCGCGGTTGCTCCCGCGTTCTCGTCGACCGGACTGTCTGCCCAGAGCACGTTGACCAGCTGGTAGTACTGGAACACGCTGTCTGGGTTGGCCGCAGCGATCATCGCCTGTGCCGCGGCGTTCGTCGCCACGATCGGGTTCTCGTTCGTCGACGGCAGCGAAAACTGGCGTGTCACCTGGATCGGGTAGGGTTGGCAGGCGCTTCCCGGATCCACCACCCCGCCTTGGAAATCTTTGAGCGCATAGGCCGGCGACACGTTCGGCAGGCAAGAGGTTGTCGTTGCGTTGTCGAACGCCGCGCAGGACTCAGGCACCGGCATCTCGACACACCCGCTTTCGCGGTAGAACCGGTACTCGCGGTCGAGCGTCCCGGCATCAACCTGGGCCTGGTCCGGCGCATTGTCCACGTGATCGAACGTGGACCACGTCCAGCTTGGCTGCGCCGAGGTCTTGTGCAGGATGTGCAGCCCCACGAGCGCCACGGTTCCCGTCGTGCAGACCTGATCGCCACCGGTCCCGCTGCAGAACTGGGCATCGGCCGTCAGATACCGCGTCCAACGCGGATCGTCGGGGTCGGTGACGGACAGCCATGCGACCTTGAACTCCGCCGCTCCCGAGCTGTCGTTGAAAACCCCCATTGGCAGGTCGATCCGACCGCCATCCTCGACCATCGCCCTCTGGCTCGCCGCCTTGAACAGCTGGTTGCCGATGATGTAGTCGGCCTCCGCGTCGTTCACGAGGATCTCGTACCAGACGAGGTTACCATCCCGGTCGGCGAGCCACGCGGTCGCCGGCGTCGCCTCGTTGATATCGCTCCCGGGGTTGAAGTTGCCGTCGAGCTTCGCGGTCCGTGCGAGCTGGCGCACTCCCTCCGCGGCCTCGGGCGGCGCAACGTAATCCGCCGGAGGCATAAGCTCCGCCGAAGTCATGAACGTCTCGAAGACCGTGGGCCCGCCGCCCGGATCGCCGTAGACCCCGGGATCTCCGCCTGCCTGCGGCCAGGTCACCGCGATGAACTCCTGCCACGCGAAGCAATTGAACGATTGCTGGTCACTGAGAAGCGTGTCTCCCGGAAAGGTCGGACCCAGCGTCGGTGGGTTGAGGCAGGGGAAGGACGGCGCGTCCTGCGCCAGCGCCGCACTTCCGGAGCTCAGGATCAGCCCGAGGGCGGAAAGGACAAGGGGACGTGTCATGACGTTGATCTCCGCTGTCGAACTACTGGCCGGACCGGACAAGGATGTTGCCGGGTACCGGCACATCGGGATCGTTGCCGGGATTGGTGACGCGCACACCGTAGCTGCCGTCCGGCACGTCCGAGCCGATCTCGATGGAAAGATCGTAGAGAATGACCTCGTAGATGCCGTCCTCCGCCGGTGCATCGGTCTGCGGCATGGCGCCGTTCAATGTAACCGTGATGCCCTGCGCCACCGTGCCGTCCGGCCCCACATAGTCGATCACCGGCGCCATCGCGCCCCCAAGCACCTCGAGCGCCATGTGCGACAGTGACACGCCCGGCGGCGTCTCGAATGGCAAGAGCGGGATCGTCGCGGCAGAGATCGCCGGCTGGCTCTGAACTGCGTCGAAGACCGCCATCGTCACCAGCGGTTGCGCCCAGCCGTTCTGGGCCGAGGCGGGGCTTTTTTCGGCGACGGGTGGGAAGCGCGTGCTGTCCGCGAGGTCCACGTCCAGATAGGCAGTCGCCGCCAGCGCCTGGTTGAAGGTCTCGGCGATCTGGCTGCCATACAGGATCGGCAGCGGCGGCGTACGCAAGACCATGCCCGGAAACACCCGGTCCTCGTTCGTCGGAGGCGAGATGACGATGTCTGACACGGTGTAGCCCTTCTCGGCCGGCACCTCGAAGGTCGCGTGCAGGATCTGGTCGTAATGGACATCCGGCCCCGCCTCGGCCGCCGTGCGCCCGCGCACCACCGTGAAGAACTCGGAAGCGGGCGTGCCGTCCGGAGTCTCGTAGTTGGAGAAGTCCGGCATCTGCATGTACAGCGCGATCGGGTTGGTCAGCGTGATCGGCTTGCCGACATTGCGCACCACCTGGTTTCCCTGCATGCCGATATTGGGATCGGAGTTGCGGAAGTTGCCGCCATACTGACCCGAGCAGATCATGTTCGCGGGGCTGTACTGATCGCCCGGCAGATCCCGCAGGATCGTTGCCGCGCCGCCAAGGTACATCTCTGCGCCCACCGTATTGGGCGGGCTCGTCAGGTGCACTGCGCCGCCGCCGGTCTCCGTCGCCTCGTTGCCGTAGTTCCACTTGTTGAGCGGATTGTAGGCGGGATTGCCCGCGGCATCGTTGACCACGTTCCCTTCGGCATCGCGCAGGTAGAGATCCTCGATCACGACCTGGGGTCCAACAAGCTGCTGGTAAAGCCCCAGCACCTTTTCCGGATCGACCTCCCAGAGCGTGAACCAGTATTCCGGGTTCTCCGCCGTGAACGAGATCTTGGTGATCTGCCCGCCGTCGTTCCGGGTCACCACCCATTCGTTGTATTCGTCCTTCCACCCCCGCGGCCCGCCGACCCGCGAGCTATAGAGCGCCCATTGATCCTGCGGTTGGTCCCAGTGCACCACCGGACAGACGCCCGCGACGCCGGTCGGGATCGACACCGCGGCAAAGCTGTCGCCCGGCGTCTCGCCCAAGGCAGGATACTTGGCGAGAACGTCCGACAGGTTTGCCCGAAGGGTCTTCGCATACGTCGCGCCGTGCGCGTCGATCCACGTCTGCAGAACCGCGTCGTCGGCAAGATTGCCCTTGTCTGCCAGCGGATAGGTCAGCGCGGGATCGAGCGCATAAGGGGTGCCTTGCGACGTGCTGAAATACCAGTTCACCTTGTTGGGAAAGGCCGTCCACGTGATCGGCTGCACCGCCGTATTGACGGTCTGATCATATTCCGCCGGATCGAGGTAATTGACCCGGGGCGCATCGTTCACATTCGTCCAGGGATTTCCGGCGATGGCCATGTCGGTGAAAGCCGTCATGGCATCGGTCCATCGCCGCTGCATTTCCGCAAGCCCGTCCGGATCGTCAGCGAAATCGGTTTCCGCGATATCGGCTGGCGTGTCGTATTGGAAATCTTCCGCAATAGCAGGGACAGCAGCCATTGGAAAAAGAAGCAACGCCGCAATTGGGAGGCGAGTAAAGTGAGTCATACGATGACTCCAAAGCTAATTACGCCGAATGGCACAGGAAATGCCGTGTGGCGTGAGTGTTCCACGCCCGTCGATATTTTTCAACTTATAATTGTCTAACCGGGCACCCATCAACTCTGAGTTCCACTCGGCACAGCCGAGCAGTGCCCCTGTCTTCATGTGCATTCCCTATGCACAGCAAGCCCCCCCTGAGCATTGCTTTCCACGCGAACGGCCCCGGCTTTTCTTCGAGGCCCGGGCCACGATCGATTCTGCCAAGCTGGCCGCATTTCGCGCGGGCATGTGGCCGATTTCATCCGCGAAGGCGTCACGCGGAACGCGCAAGCAGCCTGCCGCAGGCGCTGCCCTCGTTCGTCTCGCCGTCATAGGCGCGGCGTCCGTTCATATAGACAGCGCGGACCCCGATGGACGGGCGCACGGGATCTTCGAAACTGGCGGCATCGCGGATGGTCTCGGGATCGAAGAGCACGAGGTCGGCAAAGGCCCCCTCCGCGATCCGCCCGCGGTCAGGCAGGTCAAGAACGTCTGCCGTCTGGCCGGTCATCTTGGCGATGGCGCCCGCCATCGGCAGCAGCGCCTGTTCGCGGGCGTAGTGGCCCAGCACGCGGGGGAAGGCGCCCCAAAGGCGCGGATGCGGGCGCCGGTCGCGGGGCAGCCCGTCGGATCCCACCAGCGACGGAGGCCAGGACAGGATCCGCTCCAGATCGTCGTCGTCCATCTGGTGGTAGATCGCGCCGCCGGGCCGCAGCCGGTCGAGCGCCGCCATCGGGTCGATGCCCCAGAACGCGGCGATCTCGTCGAGATCGCGCCCCGCCATGTCCGGATGCGGGTCCGACCAGCTGACCGTCACCCTCCGGCTGTCGCGTGCGAAGCTCTCGATCAGAACCGTCGAGCTGGCGGTGTAGGGGTAGACGTCGATGTCGAGCCGGATCTCGCCACGCGCCTCCTCGATCATCGCGAGCGTGGTGCGTGAGAGGCCGAAGGCGGCCTCGCCGCAGCACTTGTGATGCGAGATCAGCGTCCGTGCGCCGCTGCGCCGGGCGATGTCGATGGTCTCGGCCACCGCCGAGACCACGCCGGTCCGCTCGTCACGCATATGGGTCGTCCAGAGGGCGCCGACGGTCGCGACCTCGCCCACGAGGGTCAGCACCTCTGAGGTCGTGGCCGCCTTGGCGGGCGGATAGGCCAGCCCGGTGGACAACCCGGCAGCGCCCTGATCAAGCGCCTCTGCCAGATCTTGCCGCATCGCTTCGACCTCTTCAGCGCGGGCCGGCCCGGTCAGATCCTCCACCACCCGCGCGCGCAGAACCGTGTGACCGACCAGCGGCACCACGTTCACGCCGGGGGCGTGCTGGCGCAGCGCGTCAAGGTAATCGCCAAAGCGCGGGTAGCGGTATTCCTCTGCCGTGGCGATCAGGTCGAGCGGCGGCACGACTGTGTCACGCCGCGTGAGCGGGCTTGGCCCAAGGCTGATCCCGCAATTGCCTGTCACTACGGTGGTAACGCCCTGACTCAGCTTCGGCAGGCTGGTCTCAACGCGCATCGCGGCGAGGTCATCATGGGTGTGGACGTCGATGAAGCCCGGCGCAAGCGCCAGCCCGGCGGCCTCGACCACCTCGCGCGCCGACAGGCTCAGACCCGCGCCGATAGCCGCGATGCGGTCTCCCGCCACCGCCACGTCGGCCATGACGGGCGGTGCACCGGTGCCGTCGTAAACCTCCGCATTCCGGATCAGCAGATCGCATTCAAAATCGCCGGTCATGTCGCCTCGCTCCGTGTCCAGGTAAGGTGGTGGTCGCCCCGCGCCTGGGTCACGGTGCCGCCGCGCAGGATGCAATAGGCCTCCTGCACGACATAGCCCACGACCTGCTCCGCCGCGATCACCGGGTCGCCACGTCGGACCGGACAGCCCTCCCATTCCGGGCGTCGCCACTCCTCTCCCTCCGCCTCGAACCCCAGCGGTGTACCGCGATCCGCGTCGAGCAGAAGCGCGCGCTTGCGGGGGCCGGGGCGAACGCTGAGACCGATGGCGCTGCCCGAGCCGCTCCATGCGTCGAGCGGCGCCAGCGTGTCGTGGATCGCCGAGACCGCAAGATCCGCGAGCGCCTCGTGCGGCAGGATCGAGTTGTGAAGGACTGCGATCGACAGGCCCGGTTCGACCACAAGCGCCTCTCCGATATCGGGTCGTTCCGCCACCGAGGCCGAGTTTCCGATCGCGAGTTCGCCGCTCGGGGTCATCGCGATGAGCCCGGCGTCCAGATCCGGGGCATCCGCAAGCGCCCGGTCGATCGCCTGCGCCGGAGACAGCCCCTCGCGCAGCGCCTGAAGCGCGACGAGGTTCGGGGGGGTCCCGTTCAGGCCCGGCATGTTCGGCAGGCGGTGCCCGGTCATCAGCCCTGCATCGGCGGCACCGGGGGTGAACTGCGACAGGGGCTCGGGCCGGTCCGGTGCCGAGGACATCAACACCGCCAGCCGGGCCTCCGCCAGCGCCGCGAGCTGCGGCTCGGCCAGCATCGCCCGCGCCCCGCCGCGCTGCACCCCGAGATCGTGCACCGCGCCATCGGGTGCAAGCACCGTGAGGCTGACGAAACCGCCAATGGCACCGCGCCCGACGGCTTCGACCGCCTCGAGCCCGGCCAGCGCCGCGCGGGCGGCACCCGGGGCCTTCACTGCTATTCCTATGGTCAACTTGCCACCATGTGTTGGGGGGCGATCTCGGTCAGCGGCCCCATGGGCAGGGTGCTGGCGTCAAGCGTCGGCAAGGTGCCCCGGGTGCGGGTCGGATCGGGTACCGGCACCGCCGCGAGCAGGGCGCGGGTATAGGGATGGCGCGGATCGTTCAGCACCGCCTGCCGCGGCCCGATCTCGACGATCCTGCCCCGCCGCATCACTGCGACGCGATGCGCGACCTCCTCGACCACCGCCATGTCGTGGCTGATGAAGAGATAGGCGAGGCCGAGGCTCTGCTGCAGCTCGAGCATCAGCTCGAGCACTTGCGCCTGGACACTGACATCGAGCGCCGAGGTCGGTTCATCGGCGACGATCAACTTCGGGTTCACCGACAAGGCGCGCGCGATTGACAGGCGCTGGCGCTGACCGCCCGAGAACTCGTGCGGGAAGCGGCGCATGTGGTCTGCCTCGAGCCCGACGCGCGTGAAGAGCTGCTCGGTCCGGTCCTGCAACTCGCGGCCCTTTGCAAGGCCGTGGATCACCATCGGCTCTGCCACCAGCCGCCCGGCGCTGAGGCGTGGGTTGAGCGAGGCGAAGGGGTCCTGAAAGATCATCTGCATCTCGCGCCGCGCCTTGCGCACCGCACCACCAGAAAGCCGTCGCATGTCGGTCCCGCCGATCTCGATCACGCCTTGGTCAAGTTCCAGCAATCGCAGCACCGCCCGTCCCGTGGTGGACTTGCCCGAACCGCTTTCGCCGACCAGCGCCAGCGTCTCTCCCGCCGCGAGGTCGAAGCCCACGTCCTGCATCGCCGCCGTGCCCCCCGCCTTCGCCGCGAAAAGCCCGCGTTCGCGAAAGGTCTTGGACATGCCGTGCGTGTGCAGCAGCCGTGCGCCGGGACGTGAAGGGCTGTCGACCACCTGCCGCGGCTCCGCCGCCGCCGCATGGGCCCCAAGCCGTGGGACCGCCGCGAGCAACGCCTTGGTGTAGTCCTGCTGCGGCGTCTCGAAGATCTCGCGGACCGTGCCCTCCTCGATCTTGCGCCCCTTGCGCATGACGACGACCCGGTCGGCCATCTCGGCGACCACGCCCATGTCATGGGTGATCAGGATGATCGACGTGCCGAAGCGGGCCTTGAGGTCGCGCATCAGATCGAGGATCTGGGCCTGCACGGTCACGTCGAGCGCCGTGGTCGGCTCATCCGCCAGCAGGAACGCCGGGTCCGAGGCCATCGCCATCGCGATCATCACCCGCTGGCGCATACCGCCCGACAGTTCGTGCGGGAACTGCTTCATGCGGCGTGGGGCGTCGTCGAGCCCCACCAGTGTCAGCATCTCGCGGCCCCGCGCCGCGGCCTGCGACCGACTCATGCCCTTGTGCTCGATCAGCGCCTCGGTGAGCTGCTGGCCGATGCGCAGAACCGGTGTGAGCGAGGTCATCGGTTCCTGGAAGATCATCGTCACCCGGTCGCCCCGGATGCCGCGCAGCTGCTCGTCGCTCAGGTGCAGCAGATCCCGACCGTCGAACCGGGCCCTTCCGGCCTCGATGGTCGCGGCGCCCCGCGGCAAGAGGCCCAGCAGCGCCATTGAAGATACGCTCTTGCCGGAGCCACTCTCGCCGACGATGGCCAGCGTTTCACCGGCGCGCAGATCGTAGCTCAGGTCCTTCACAGCGACGTTCCGGTGGCGGCCCTTGCCGAACGAGATGGTCAGGTCCCTGACGGACAGGAGCGGGGCGTCTGTGTCTGGTGTCATCGGTCTGTCTGCCTCGGGTCGAGGGCCTCGCGGATGCCGTCGCCCAGCAGGTTGAACCCCAGGACGGTGGTGGCGATGGCGAGGCCGGGAAAGATCATCATCCACGGAGCGCGACTGATGAGATCGCGCGACGAAGACAGCATAAAGCCCCATTCCGGCTGTGGCGGTTGTGCACCGAGCCCGAGAAAGGACAGCCCGGCCGCGGCGAGGATCGCGGTGGAGACCCCCAGTGTGCCGATGACGATCAGCGTCGGCACCACGTTGGGCAGCAGATGCAGGAAGATCAGCCGCAGGTGGCCCGCGCCCGCGGCGACGGCAGCCTCGAAATAGGGTTTGCCCTTCTCCACCAGCACCACGGAATGGGTCACACGGGCGTAGAACGGGATCGAGGCGATGCCGATGGCAATCATCGCGTTCGTCAGGCCGACGCCGAAGATGGCAAGGCAGGCGAGCGCGATCACGATCTCGGTGAACGAGAAGAGCACGTCCACCAGCCGCATCAGGACCCGCTCGGTCCAGCCCGAGGAATAGCCGGCCACGAGGCCGAGCAGCAGTCCGCAGGACAGCGAGATGCCGACGGCGATCACGCCGATCTGCAGCGTCAGCCGCGCGCCGTAGATGATCCGGCTCAGCACGTCCCTGCCGAAATCGTCGGTGCCCATGAGATAGCTCGTGGATGGGGCGTCGAGCCGAGGCCCGGCCGCCATACGCAGCGGATCGTAGGGCGCGATCACCGGAGCGGTCAGTGCCGCGAATATCAGGACCGCCACGATCACGAGGCCGATCAGGCCGGACGGGCTGGCAAGGAGCGCCCGCCAGAAACTGCGCTTGCGCGGCGCGGAGGCGGTGGCGAGATCGTCCGCCAGCTCGGCGGTGGAGGATGAGTGGATCATCACGAATACCGGATGCGGGGGTCGAGGAAGGCGTAGGCGATGTCGATCACCACCGATGCCAGCGCGACCACGGTTGCAAAGAACAGGATGAAGCCCTGGATCAGGGGGTAGTCGCGCGACAGCACCGCCTCGATCGCCAGCCGCCCCACGCCGTTCCAGGCGAAGACATTCTCGATCACGATGGCGCCGCCCATGAGGTAGGCGAACTGCAGGCCCAGCATCGACACCACCGGCACGAGCCCCGAGCGAAGCGCGTGGCGGTACAGCACGATCGAGCGCGGCAGACCCTTGGCGCGGGCGGTACGGATGAAATCCTGGTCGAAGATGTCGATCATCGCCGAGCGGGTCAGGCGCGCCAGCACGGCGGCATTGGCGAGCCCGAGCGTCAATGCCGGCAGCAGCAGGCTGCGCCAGTCACCGCCCGCCACGGGCAACCATTGCAACTGAAGGGCAAACAGGAACAGCAACAGAAGGCCGAGCCAGAAATGCGGCATCGACACCCCGACGATCGCCAGCACCATGGCACCGACATCGACCCATGTGCCGCGCTTGTAGGCGGCAAGGAAGCCGAGGCTCATGCCCACCACGATGGCGATCGCAAGGCTCGACACGGTGAGCGCGAGTGTTGCCGGGAAGCGCGTCAGCAGCACGTCGAGCACCGGCTGGTCGCCGACGATGGAGCGGCCGAGATCGCCCTGCACGAGGCGCTCGAGATACATCAGGTACTGGGTCCAGATCGGCTGGTCGAGCCCAAGCCGCACGCGGATCGCCTCGAGTTCCTCGGGGGTGGTCTGGAAGCTGCCATACATGATCCGCACCGGATCGCCCGGCACCAGGTGGATCAGGATGGTCACCGCGATGGTCGCAATCCAGATGGTCACGAGCGCGGCGAGCAGGCGCTGCAGGATGAACTTGCCCATGGGGCATCTCCTTGCCGAAGGGAAGGGTCCGGCGCGCGGCGGGAGCAAGGCCGCGCGCCGAGGTCGTGAGGGGAAGCGATCCGTGGGGGTACGGTCCTCAGCCCCCGCTCACCACCGTCACGTCAAGGAAGTTCGGGTGCAGGAAGGGACCGACCTTGAACCCCTCGACTTCGGGACGCACCGCAAAGACCCACTCCCAGCCGGGGCTGTAGAGGCCGATATGCACTGCGTTTTCCATCAGGTACTTGATCACCGCCTGCACCTTCTCAAGCCGGGCGTCGGGATCGATCGTGGTGCGGGTTTCCTCGAGCATCGCGTCGAGCTCTGGCGATTGGTAGCCTGAATAGGCGCCCGGCGAGTGCCACAGCTGGTAGAGGATATCCGGGTCGTACCAGGACCAGGTCATCATGTCGAACGTGCCCGGCTCGTCCGAGGTGGTGTCCTCGTTCTGCGCCTTCACACGGGCGTTCATGGTCCCGATGTCCATGATCTCGATGCCCGCATCGATGCCGACCTGCGCCAGTTGCGACTGGAAGATCTCGGCCAGCTTGTGCCGGTTGCCACCGGTCCAGACGAACATCGTCGTCTCGAGCGGATTGTCCGGGCCGTAGCCCATCTCGGCGAGCAGCGCCTTGGCCTTTTCCGGGTCGTACTCGTAGCCGTACTGCTTGCAGAACTCCTGGTCGTTGCCGAAGACACCGCGCGCCACCGGGCACCACTCGCGGTTGGTCAGGCCACCGTAGATGATGTCGATCGCCATCTGCGGATCGGTGGCATAGGCCACCGCCTGCCGGGCGCGGATGTCGTCGAAGGGCGCACGCGAGGTGGTGAACTCCCAGAAGACGTCCTGACCGGTGTTCTCGGCGACCATGATCTCCAGCTCGCCGGCCTCCCTGATGGCCTCGATGTCATCGAAGGGCGGTTCGGCGATATGCACCTCGCCGGTGCGCAGCGCAGCAAGGCGGGTCTGAGCCTCCGGCACGGTTCGGATCAGCAGCCTGTCGATATGCGGGGCGCCCTCGTTGTCGTAGGGCTCGCCGTAATTGACGTAATCCGGGTTCTTCGACAGCGCGACCTCGCTGCCCTTGACCCATTCGTCAAGACTGAACGGCCCGGTGCCAATGGCGGTGGTCGAGCCGAAGGTCTCGGCCGTGTTGCTGTCGCAGATCATCGACGAGAAACTGTCGGCGAGGAACGGCAGGAAGGCGCCGAACTTGCTTGCCAGAGTGACCTTGAAGGTCAGCGGATCGACGACCGTCACGTCGGTGATCGGGCCCCAGCTGGTCTTGGTCAGGCTCGGCGTGTCGCCGAAGGCCCGGTCGATGGTGAACTTCACGTCATTGGCGTCGAACGGCGAGCCGTCATGGCACATGATCCCGTCGTTAAGGGTGAAGGTGTACTCCAGCCCGTCCTCGCTGGCCTCCCAACTTGCGGCCATGTTGGGTCCGGGGTTCCCCTCCATGTCGAAGGCGAGCAACGTGTCGTAGATCTGGTCCCAGACCTGCATCGACAGGGTGCTTGTGGCGCGGTGCGGGTCGAGACTGTCGATGTCGCCATAGCGTGCCCAGACCAGCTCCTGAGCGCTGGCCGCTGTCGCGCCGAGTGCCAGTGACGCCGTCAGCGCGAGCCCGGGCAGCGCGGGCAATCCGCGCGGTCTTCTGCGTGTGTCGTCCATGTTCCTCATCTCCATCAAGTCGCGGTGCGTCGCCTCGGATCGAGGAGCGACATGCAGACAAGGCTCCGGGCAGGATACAGGCCGGCGCAAGAAAAAGGTTCACAAACGACATGTCGATTTTCATAAATGAATCTTTTTCACGTGCGCGGCGGATCGTTCTTTTCAGTTCTGAAAACCGAGCGATCTCATTTGCTGCTTTCTTCAGCCCATTGCGAATGGATCGACTCGATGTGGTCGAGTCGCCTCTGCGCCGAATCGCCGGTCCGCGTCGCAACCCGGGCGCAGAGATAGGTGACGAGGCTCAGCGGCGCGGTCATCGAACCGAAGACCGTCGGCCCTTCCGAGCGACCGCGCAGGATCAGGTCGGCGCCCCGCTTGTCGCCCGCCGCGAGCGAGTTGGTGACGAGGATGACCTTGGCGCCCGCGCGCCGTGACGAGCCGATCACGTTGCGCAGCTCGGCCGTGCGCCGACCGAGGCCGAAGGCCAGCACCGCGTCCTCGGGGCTGATCGAGGCGAATTCCTCCGGCACCGGGAAGCCGCTCAGGGGGATCATTCGGATGTCCGGAAAGACCTTGATGAGCAGCGCGCGAGCGAAGAGCGCCAGCGGATAGCCTTCGCCGAAGCCCACCACCCAGAGCTTGGCGGCGCGGCAGAGGATCTCGACGGCTTCCGACATCTGTTCTGCCGGAAGGGTTTCGAAGGTCCGCACGAGATGCTTCACCTCCGCGTCGAGATACTCTCCCGGAGAGAGAAACCCGCCCGAGAACGCCGGAACCTCGGGCGCCGTGGGCTTGGCGGACTGGCTCTCGCGCACTTCGTGCTGTGCCTCGCGATAGCCGCGATAGCCGAGCCGCCGGAAGAGCCGTGCCGCGGTGGCCTTCGACACGTTTGCCTGATCAGCAATATCGCCTGCGGTCATGTAGGCGAGCACGCCGACATCCTCGAGCAGAAGGTCGGCCAGCCGCCGCTCTCCACGCGGCATCTCGTCGTAGGCCAGCAAAAGGCGCTGTGCGATGTGATAGGTCTGGTCCATGGCATTCGTCCTGGGGCTGTCCGGGTCTCTGATTGTACAGCCTGGCAGGCTGCAATGGTCGTGCCCCATAGAAGCGGTGCACCTGCAGGGGCACCCTCCAACCGACGGTCGAGACTGCCCCTTACAGTGAAGGGCATCACGCCCCCGGGGACAACCGCAGGAAACGCTGCTTCTGCAACTCACCCGGACGAAGGGATGAGCCAAGCCCCACAGACGCCCGGACTGCTGTGGTCCGAGGCGTCGGGCGCGCCCAGCGGGCGCGACCATCACAGCCGCGCCACAGGCCTCCGCTGGCGATGCTATTAATCCGCGTCCGCCGCAAGTGTCAGCTCGACGCCGCTCAGAACGTCAGGCAGTGCCGAGAGCATGCGCTCGAGCTCTGCGAGGGTGTTGTAGTGCACCATCGAGACGCGCACGACGCCGTCGTCGTGATCTTCCCCCAAACGTTCGACCAAACGGCGCGAATGGAAATCACCAAACCGAATTGCGACCTTGTGGTCGTCCATCCCACGCGCGACTGCCCCCGAGTTCACGCCCTCGACACGGAAGGAGATCGTCGGAACGCGCAGGTTGCCGCCATTCCCGGGATCGCCGATCACCCGGCAGTCGTTGCGCGCGCCCAGCCAATCCAGCAGACGGTTGGTCAACACTTCCTCCTGACGCGCTATGGCCGCGAAGCCGGCCTCAAACAGCGCGCGCCCCTCCGCATCCGATCCGGCGCGGCGACCCAGCGCCTGCACGTACTCGACCACAGCCGTCATGGAGTAGGCCAGCTCGTAGTTCGGATTGCCCGGCTCGAGCTTCCCGGGGACCTTATCCTTGCCGTAGAAGTAGTGATACAGACCGTCGAGCTCGGCCAGCAGCTCGTACTTGCCGTACATGATCGCGGTGTGCGGGCCGTAGCACTTGTAGAGACTGAAGATATAGTAATCGACATCCCAGGCCGCCACGTCGATGGCGCGATGCGGCGCGTAGGCGACGCCGTCGACACAGATCTTCGCACCATGGCTGTGAACGAAGTCTGCGATCTCGCCGACCGGGTTGATCGCGCCGAGAATGTTGGAGACATGGTGCACGCAGACCAGCTTCGTGCGCGGCCCCATCAGCGGCGCGAGGTCTTCGAGACGCAGTTGCATCGACGACGTGTCGATGGGCCAGACCTTGATCACCACACCGAATTCGCGCAGCCGCTCCCACGGCCCGATGTTGGACTCGTGGTCGGCATGGGTCACGATGATCTCGTCGCCGGGTTCGAACTGGCTGCGCATGGCGGCCGCGAGGGTCTGGACCAACACCGTGGTCGAGGGACCAAACACGATTTCCTCGGGCCGCGCGGCGTTGACGAAGGTCTGAGCGGCGCGGCGCCCTTCCATCAGGGCCTCGGCCGCAAGCTGCGAGATCTCGTAGCTGCCGCCGATCTGCACATCGCGATGGGTGAGGAATTCGACGATCCGGTCCATCGCGCCCTGCAGCGTCTGTGAGCCGCCAGCGTTGTCGAAAAACGCCCAGTCCTTGGCCAACGCGGGAAACTGGCCGCGCACGAACTCCATATCCAGTTGATCTGTGTACTCTGACATCGGCTGCCCCTGTGTCTGTCTCGAAGTGGTGGTCAGTGGTCCAGCACGGCGTGCAGGAAGTTGCGGGTGCGCGTCTCGCGCGGGGCGGAAAAGAACTCCGCGGGCGGCGCGCTTTCGATCACCTCGCCGCCATCCATGAAGATCACGCGGTCGGCGACCTGCCGGGCAAAACCCATCTCGTGGGTCACAACCACCATGGTCACGCCGGTCTGCGCGAGGTCGCGCATAACGTCGAGCACCTCGCCGACCATCTCGGGATCGAGCGCCGAGGTGGGCTCATCGAAGAGCAGCACCTGCGGCTCCATCGCCAGCGCACGGGCGATCGCCACGCGCTGCTGCTGGCCGCCAGACAGGCCGCTGGGGTATTTCTCGGCCTGCGATTCCAGCCCGACGCGCGCGAGCAGCTGGTCGGCCTGGGCGGCCGCCGCGGCCTTCGTCGTTCCCCGCACGCGGCGCGGCGCGAGCATGATGTTCTGGCGCACGGTGAGGTGCGGAAAGAGATTGAAGCTCTGGAAGACCATGCCGACCTCGGCGCGCACCTTGGCCAGATTGGCCCCGGGCAACACCGGCACGCCGTCGACATGGATGGCACTGTCGGCGGAGAAATCCTCGAGCCTGTTGATGCATCGGATCAGTGTCGACTTGCCCGAGCCCGAAGGGCCGACAACGCACACCACTTCACCGCGCGCAATCTCGAGGTCGATGCCACGCAGGGCGTGATAGTGACCGTAGAACTTCTGCAGGTTCCGGATGCTGATATAGCCCGACATCATGCTTTCCCCCGGTTGAGCCGCCGCTCCAGACGCGACACCAGCAGCACCAGCGGCAGCAGAAACGCGAGATAGATCGCCGCGGCACCGATGAGCGGGCTCGGGTTGGCCGCAAGCGCCTGCGCCTGCGTCGCCTGCTTCAGCAGGTCCGGCATCGCCACGACCGAGGCCAACGCCGTGTCCTTGACGACGTTGATCGAATTGTTGGTCAGCGGCGGGATCACCATGCGGATCGACTGCGGCAGGATGACGTCGACCATGGTCTGACGATGACCGAGGCCCAGGGCTGCGGCGGCTTCGAACTGGCCTTTCGGGATGGCCTCGATCCCCGAGCGGAAGATCTCGGCCGTGTAGGCCCCCGAGACCATCGTGAGCGCGGTCATCGCCGACGCGAAGGGCGAGAGCCGCACCCCGACGAAGGGCAGCGCGTAGTAAACGATTATGAGCAGCACCAGCAGCGGGATCGAGCGGAAGACGTCGATATAGATGCGCGTGAGGATCTGCACCGGCCGCACCGAATAGAGCCGCATCATGCACAGCGCGAGGCCCAGCACGAGCCCGGCCAGGATGCTCGCGGCGCCCAGCTTGAGCGTGAGCCAGAGCCCCTTGAGCAACATCGGAAAACTTCGGGCGAGCACCTCGAAATTGAGGAAGGTTTCGAACAAGTCCATCTGGATCCCCTGCAGGGACCCGGGCGCTTCCGCGCCCGGATCGCGCGCGCTTACTCGGCGCTCGGCATGTCGAGAACGGTCACCGTCGAGGTTCCGGCCTCGGGCGCTGCGCCGAACCATTTCTCGTGCAGCTCCGCGAGCGTCCCGTCCTCTTTCAGACCACTGAGGATCTCGTTGACCTCGGTGGCCAGCTCCGCGTCCTTGGCGAACATGAAGGAGTACTTCTCACCGGTCTCGATGCGCTGCACGACCTCCAGCGCGGGCTTGTCCTTCACGTAGTACTGAAGCGCCGGGATGTCCGAGATGTAGCCGTCGATGCGGCCAGCGGTCAGGTCGAGCATGGCCGGCTGCAGGCCCTCGTAGCGACGAATGTCGGCGAAGCCGTAGTCCTCGGCGTGCTCGGTGGCCCACATGTCGCCGGTCGAGCCGGTGTCGACACCGACGACCTTGTCTTTCATCTCGTCCAGCGAGGCAGGCCCCTCGGCGCCAACGGTGAGCGACTGGTCGCTGTCATAGTAGGGCTGCGCGAAGCTCACCGACTGCAGGCGCTCGTCGGTGATGGTGATCGAGGACATCGCCATGTCGATGCGGCCCGACTGCACCGCCGAGAACAGCCCGTTGAACGGGATGTTGACGATCTCCACCTCGCGTCCGAGCTGCGACGCGACCGCGTTTGCGAGCTCGACCTCGAAGCCGACGAATTCGCCGCTCTCGTCCTGGAACTCCCAAGGCACGTTGCCGATATTCGCACCGACCTCGAGCGCTTCCTGCGCCTGAGCCGCAGCACCTGCGCCAGCGGCGACGACCCAAACCGGAACGATGAATTTTCTGAGCATTTTTTTCTCCCTGTTGTTTTGGATCCGAAGCGTTCGGATCAACCGGTCAGACCAGTCATACCGGTAGGATCACGCTGGCAAGATTTTTGCAAGTGTGCAATCACTAATTTCGGCGCTGCGAGAGCCGCGGCCGCAGGCAATGCTCAGAATTAGGAACAGAGCGATGGAAGAAGACTTTGGAAAGCTGCCGGTCACGGAGGTCGTGACGCGTCGGATTCAGGAGATGATCCGTAGCGGCGAATTCCCTCCCGATGCCAAGCTTCCCTCGCAGCGGATCCTGTCGGAGCGACTGGGTGTCTCCCGCGCCTCTTTGCGCGAGGCGCTTCTGACCCTCGAAACGCTCGGGCTCATCCGCACGCTGCCCGCGCGCGGCACCTTCGTGACCGGAGAGCGCACGCGCGCACCGAAGGCCGGCCAGAACTGGCGCCATGATGCCCGCTATTCGATCACCGAAGTGTTTCAGACCAGGCTCGTCATCGAAAGCGAGATGTGTCGCCTCGCGGCCCCGGTGATGACGGACGTACAACTCGCAGCGCTCGAAGCCGCCGCGCGGACCTTCGAACAGGCCTGGCGAAAGGGTGATCTTCTGGCGCATGTGGAGGCCGATCTCGATTTCCACTCGCAGATCGCCGACGCCTGCCCGAACGGGATGCTGCGCATGTTCTACCGGTCCATTCATGACGTGCTGACCGAAAGCCAGAGGGTTCCGATCCCGAACACCGAGGTCTCGAGAATGGAGGCTTCGATCTCGGAACATCACGCGATCCTCGCAACCCTCAGGGCGCGCAATGGTGCCATGGCGGCCCTCACGATGCGCACTCATATCAGCAATACGGCCTCGATTGCCGGGGCGCTTCTCGTGGAGGACAGCGAGGCTGACGGTCCGTAGATCGGCGGCGCGGAACGAACGCATGACGGATTTCCAAGGGTTTGGTCGCTGCTATGGTCTCGCGCAGCGAGAGGGTCCTTTGACCGGCCAACCAAGCCGACCAGAGCCCTTTGCGCCCGCCTCAAGCGTGGTGGGCTGGAGTCATCTCGGCCACCAGCTCATGCGCGGGATCGTTCCGTGGATGCCGAAAATTCGATCTACTCCAGCATCGGCGACACCGGAAAACGGCGCGATGCGTCCTGCGCAGGCCGGGCGGCGGCTTGCACAGCTTGCAGCCGGCGACAGGACGTCTATCCCGGACCTGACGATCTTCCGGGGCGCCCTGCCCCGTCATGGCGTCCCGACGCCGCTCCGCCGGATCGGACAGCGCTGCGCCGATCACTGGTATCATTTCAAGGATAACCGGGCCTGAGCCCGGACAAGGACAGATGAAAGACACGCACGATATCTCCCCCGCCGCGCAGGCCGAACTCTGGCGCGACCGCTATTCCAAGGTTGCCCTGATCGGCGGCAGGCTGGTCCCTTCGGCCAACGCCATCGAGGTGATCGAGCCGGCCCACATGACGGTGCTTGGCGAGGTGGCCGCCAACGACGCCGCCGACGTGAATGCCGCCGTCGCCGCCGCGAAGGCCGCAGCGCATGACTGGGCCGAGACCCCGGCGCGCGAGCGCGGCCGGCTGGTGGCCGAAGCCGGCCGCATCATGCTGGCGCAGCTCGAGCCGCTGGCGCATCTGCTGGCCCGCGAGACCGGCAAGGCGATCCGCACCGAGTGCCGCGGCGAGATCCGCGTCGCCGCCGACCTGCTCGAGATGTTCGGCGGGCTGGGCTCCGAGATCAAGGGCGAGACCCTTCCA
Source organism: Salipiger bermudensis (assembly GCF_017309175.1). Classification (NCBI taxonomy): domain Bacteria; kingdom Pseudomonadati; phylum Pseudomonadota; class Alphaproteobacteria; order Rhodobacterales; family Roseobacteraceae; genus Salipiger; species Salipiger bermudensis. Next base: position 106,047 of record NZ_JAEKJV010000003.1, read on the forward strand.
TTCGCCCCTGACGTCTTCGCCGCCACCACCCGCGAGCCGGTGGGCGTGGTTGGTGCGATCCTGCCGTGGAACGTGCCGCTGGTGCTGATGATGCTCAAGATCGCGCCGGCGCTGGTTGCCGGCAACCCGGTGGTGATCAAGGCCTCCGAGGTCGCCCCCTTCGCCACCTACGCCTGCGCCGAGATGCTGGCCGCGCTGCTGCCCGAGGGCGTGATCAACGTGGTCTGCGGCAGCGGTGCCGAATGCGGACAGGCGCTTGTCGATCATCGCGACGTTGCCAAGATCACCTTCACCGGTTCGGAAGCCGTCGGCGAGAAGATCTACATCTCGGCCGCGAAACGGCTGATCCCGGTGTCGCTCGAACTCGGCGGCAAGAGCCCGATGATCGTCTGCGCGGATGTCGATCTCGAGCGCGCGGTCGAAGGTGCCGTGACCGGCATGCGGTTCACCCGGCAGGGCCAGAGCTGCACCGCCGCCAGCCGGATCTACGTGCACGCGGACATCCACGACGCCTTTGTCGCGGCCCTGAAGGCGCGGCTCGACACGCTGGTGATCGGCGATCCGCTCGATGAGGCCACCGATATCGGCACCATCTCCTCGCCGCAGCAGGTGGCAAAGGTGAAAGGCTACGTCGCGCTGGCCGATGCCGCGCCCGAGGCCGAGGTGATCCGCTGCGCAAAACTGCCCGAGGCCGACACGCTCGCGCCCGATCTCTTCCTTCAGCCAACGCTGGTTCTCGGCATCGACCCTCAGAGCCCGGTGGTGCAGGAAGAGATCTTCGGCCCGGTCACGGTGATCCGGAAATGGACCAGCTATGACGAGGTCATGGCGCAGGCCAACGACACCGATTTCGGCCTCGCCGCCTCGATCTGGACCAAGGACCTCGCCACCGCGCTGACCGCGTCCAAGCAGCTCGACGCGGGATTCGTGCAGGTCAATGCCGGCTTCACCATCCAGCCGAACCTCTCCTATGGCGGCTTCGGGCGCTCGGGGCTTGGCAAGGAGGCCTCGCTCGAGTCGATGCTCGAACATTTCACCCGCAAGAAGACCGTCGTGCTATCGATGAGCTGATGCTGACCGGTCTTGCCTTCGTGACGATCGCAGAGATCTGCGGCGTGGTGGGGATCGCGGCGGTGCTCCGCGGCCTCACCGGCTTCGGCTTCGCGCTCGCCGCGGTGCCGCTGCTCAGCCTCGTGATCCCGCCAGCGCAGGCGGTGGTGATCGCGGTGCTGCTGCAGTGCCTCGTGGGGGTGCGCGACCTGATCAGCCTGCGCGGCCAGTTCGACCGGTGCGAGCTCGGCCGGATGGGCCTTGGCGCTTTGATCGGCACGCCGCCGGGCATCCTGCTTCTGGGCTGGCTCGATCCCGACGTGATGCGCGTGGTGATCGCGGCGATCATCTGCCTTGCCATCCCGATGCTGGCGCTGCCGCCGAAACCGCGCGGTGCCGGGGCGCTGCAGCTGGCCTTTCCGGCCGGGTTCGCGGGAGGATTCTTCGGCGGGCTTGCCGCTATGCCGGGACCGCCAGCGATCACATATTTCCTCTATACCGGCGCAGCCGCCGCGCGCATGCGGGCGAGCTTGATGATCTTCGTGGCCATCACCGCCGCCATCGCGCTGCCCGGTCTTGCCGTCGCAGGCCTCCTGCACGGCAGCGACCTCGTCGCGGCGCTCTGTGCCTTTCCGGTGATGCTTGGCGGCACCTGGCTCGGCGGCAGGCTGTTCGCGCTGACCAGCGAGAGACGCTACCGGCTGGTGTCGCTCTCGGTGCTGCTCGCGACCGCCCTCTCGGCCGGAGCGCGTGGCCTGTCCGCGATGCTCTAGCAGTCAGGTCATCCCGGGCCGCGCGCTTGGCCTTGCTCACAACCGTTTCAGCACTTCCTTCAAGACCCGTTCGGAGGCGCGCGGCAGTTGCTGGCTGCGGTTGGAAAGGACGAAATACGGCGAGACCGTCATGTCGCAGGCCATCTGCAGCGCCACCAGCCGCGCCCCGAGCGCGCTGCCGGTCAGGATCTCGGCGACCTCCTCGGACTGCGGCGAGATCACGTCCGCCTGCGCGATGATCGAGAGCACGATCAACAGCGACGAGGAGTTCGAAACGTTCGCCGGCACCGGCGTGCCGGCCTCGAGGAACGCCGCCTCCACCGCCTGCCGGATCGGAGAGCCGCGCTCCTGAATCACCCATTCGTAACCCGCCACCGCCTCGAGGGGCAGATCCGGTACGCCCGCCAGCGGATGCGTGTCGCGCACCAGTAGCGTGACGCGCTCCGAGCGGGCCGGGTAGACGTGGAACTCGCTGCTGTCCTGCTCCGGCGTCAGCCGCGCGATAACGAAATCAAGCCGACCCTCGCGCAGGCCGCGAACCAGTTGCACCGACGGGCCGACCTCGATCGTGGTCTCGATATCGGGGCTCTCGTCCTTCACCTTGCGCAGCGCCGGCATCAGGCAGCCCACCGCCGGACCGGTCACCGCTCCGACCCGCACCACGCCTGACCGGCCGCCCGCGATGCTCTCGACCTCGGCCTCGAGCGTCTCGAGCTCCCAAAGGACCACGCGCACGTGGCGCAGGACCGCCTGCCCCGCCTGGGTAAGCTCCATCCAGCGGGGGTGCCGCACGAATAGCGGCGTGCCCATATTGGTCTCGATATCCGCCAGCATCCGGCTTGCCGCCGGCTGCGAGATAGACAGCGCCTCGGCCGCGAGTTGCAGCTTCTGCTTCTTCGCGATCTCATCGATCAACTTGAGGTGGTTCGGCTTCAGCCGTCTGCTCAGATCCATCCGGTCGCCATACCTGAAATGATATGCATTTCTTCCATAATAGCATTTTACAGATATAGATCGAAAGCGCTACGCAGTTGATGGTTGAGGAGACCAGGAACTGATCAGCGGCCACCAAGGCGTGAGGAGCCGGCCGCGAATGTGGAGGAGATCATGACTATCAAGTCACTTGCGGCCGTTTCGGCCGCCGCTCTCGTGCTGGCTACCGGCGCCTATGCCGACGGCCTGATCGGCATCGCCATGCCGACCAAGTCGTCCGCCCGCTGGATTTCCGACGGCAACTCGATGGAGGAGCAGCTTCAGGCCGCCGGCTACGAGACGATCCTGCAATATGCCGAAGACGACATCCCGAACCAGGTCAGCCAGATCGAGAACATGATCACCCGCGGCGTGGATGTCCTCGTGATTGCGGCGATCGACGGCACCACGCTCTCGAACGCACTGGAGAATGCCTACTACGCCGATATCGAGGTGATCAGCTACGACCGCCTGATCCGCGACAGCCCTTATGTCAGCTATTACGCCACCTTCGACAACTTCCAGGTCGGCGTTCTGCAGGCCTCGTCCCTGGTCGACGGCATGAAGGAGCGGTTCGGCGACGGACCCTACAATGTCGAACTGTTCGGCGGCTCGCCGGACGACAACAACGCGTATTTCTTCTACAATGGTGCGATGTCGGTGCTGCAGCCGCTGATCGATGACGGCACCATCAATATCGTCTCGGGCCAGATGGGCATGGACACCGTGGGTACCCTGCGCTGGGACGGCGCGGTGGCGCAGGCGCGGATGGATAACCTGCTCTCCGCGCATTACACCGACGAGCGGGTGCACGGCGTCCTGTCGCCCTATGACGGGCTGTCGATCGGCATTCTGAGCTCGCTCAAGGGTGTGGGCTACGGCAATGGCGATCTCGAGATGCCCATCGTCACCGGTCAGGACGCGGAGCTGCCCTCGGTGAAGTCGATCATCGCCGGCGAGCAGTATTCCACCGTGTTCAAGGACACCCGCGAGCTGGCGGGCGTCGCCGTCGACATGGTCGAGGCGCTGCAGAACGGCACCGAGCCCGAGATCAACGACACCGAGACCTACGACAACGGCGAGAAGGTGGTCCCGTCCTACCTGCTCAAGCCGGTGCTGGTGGACAGCTCGAACTGGGAAGAGATCGTCGTCGAGAGCGGCTATCACGACGCCTCGGAGTTCTGAGCAAACCGGAGCCGGGGCCACCGGCCCCGGACGCCCGGACCCGGGCCGGCCACGGCGTCGACCCAGCGGGATCCGCACCGGTCTCCCACGGAGCGGGCGCGCATCGCCGCCCCGCGCGGATCCCACCCATGAATACGAGAGGTCAGCGGCATGACATCCCTGCTCGAGATGTGCGCCATCACCAAGGAATTCCCCGGCGTGAAGGCGCTCGACAACGTCAACCTGACGGTGGCCCGGGGTGAGATCCACGCCATCTGCGGTGAGAACGGCGCCGGCAAGTCGACCCTGATGAAGGTGCTCTCCGGCGTCTATCCCGCCGGCACCTATGACGGCGAAATCCGCTATGCTGGCCAGCCCGCGCAGTTCGCCGACATCAACGACAGCGAAGAACTGGGGATCATCATCATCCATCAGGAGCTGGCGCTGGTGCCGCTGCTGTCGATCGCCGAGAACATCTTCCTCGGCAACGAACGCGCCACCAAGGGCGTCGTCGACTGGCGCGAGACCTTCCGGATGACCACCGACCTGCTCGACAAGGTCGGGCTGAGCGAAGCGCCGGGCACGCTGGTCGACAGCCTCGGCGTCGGCAAGCAGCAGCTGGTCGAGATCGCCAAGGCGCTGTCCAAGGACGTGAAGCTGCTGATCCTCGACGAGCCGACCGCGGCGCTGTCCGAGCACGACAGCCAGGCGCTGCTCGACCTGATGCTCGAGCTGAAGGCGCAGGGCGTCACCCAGATCATCATCAGCCACAAGCTCAACGAGGTGCGCCGCGTGGCCGACAGCGTCACGGTGATCCGCGACGGCGCGACCGTGTCGACGATGAACACCCGCACCGATGACATCACCGAGGACCGCATCGTGCGCGACATGGTGGGCCGCGACATGTCGAACCGCTACCCGCCGCGCCCGCATCGTGCCGGCGAGATGCTGATGGAGGTCGAGGGCTGGTCGGTCTGGCACCCCGAGCACAAGGACCGGCAGGTGATCCGCAACGCCTCGTTCCGGGTCCGCGCCGGCGAGGTGGTGGGCATCGCCGGGCTGATGGGCTCGGGCCGTACCGAGCTTGCGATGTCGATCTTCGGCCGCAGCTACGGCCAGAACATCTCGGGCCGGGTCAAGATGCACGGTCGCGAGGTCGACACCTCGACCGTCGGGCGCGCCATCGAGTCCGGGCTCGCCTATGTCACCGAGGACCGCAAGTCGCTGGGCCTGATCCTCGAGGAGACGATCCAGAAGAACACCACGCTGGCGAACCTGCCCAGCGTCTCGCGCAACGGCATCATCTCGGAGGGCGAGGAAACCCGCGTGGCCGAGCGCTACCGGAAGGCAATGAACATCCGTACCCCCTCGGTCTTCCAGAAGGTGATGAACCTCTCCGGGGGCAACCAGCAGAAGGTGGTGCTGTCGAAGTGGCTGTTCTCGGAGCCGGAGGTGTTGATCCTCGACGAGCCCACGCGCGGCATCGACGTGGGGGCGAAATTTGAAATCTACAACATCATCAACAGCCTGTCCGAGCAGGGCAAGGGCGTGGTGATGATCTCGTCGGAGATGCCGGAACTTCTGGGCATGTGCGACCGGATTTACGTGATGAACGAGGGCGCGCTGGTCGGCAAGCTGAGTGCAGCCGAAGCGAGCCAGGAGCGGATCATGTCGATGATCGTGACCGACGTGGTCGACGAGCCCGCCATGGGCGCGGCGGAATAGGGAGAGGGACAGTTGGAACTGGCTGAAAACAAACGCGGGAACAACGGCGGAAGTCTCGTTCAGTACCTGTCGAAGCACCTGCGAGAATACGGGCTTCTGGTGGCGCTCATCGCGATCATGCTCTTCTTCCAGGTGGTGACCGACGGCACCCTGCTGAAACCCGTCAACATCACCAACCTGTTCCTGCAGAACAGCTATATCATCATCATGGCGCTCGGTATGCTGATCGTCATCGTGGCGGGGCATATCGACCTCTCGGTCGGCTCGGTGATGGGCTTCATCGGCGCTCTGGCGGCGGTGATGATGGTGAACTGGGGCTGGCCGGTCTGGGCCACGATCCCGGCCTGCCTCGTGGCCGGCATCGTGATCGGTGCCTGGCAGGGCTACTGGGTCGCCTACTGGAAGATCCCGGCCTTCATCGTCACGCTGGCGGGCATGCTGGTGTTCCGCGGCCTGTCGCTGTGGCTGCTCGAGGGCCAGTCCGTCGGCCCGTTCGAGCGCAGCTTCCAGTCGCTGTCCACCGGCTTCATCCCCGACTTCACCGGGCTTGGCCGCCCCAACGGCACGGCGCTGGTCGCCGGGGTCATCGCGGTCATGCTGATCGTCTGGCTCGGCCTGCGCCAGCGCATCACCAATCGCAAGTACGGCATGGAGGAAGAACCCGCCGCCTTCTTCTGGGCGCGCACCATCATCGTCAGCGGCGCGCTGTTCTACGTCATGTACAAGCTCGCGGGGTTCCGTGGCCTGCCCAACGTGATGATCTCGATGGTGGTCCTAACGCTGATCTATGCCTTCATCACCGAGAACACCACGCTCGGCCGCCGCATCTATGCGCTCGGCGGCAACGAGAAGGCGGCCAAGCTCTCGGGCATCAAGACCGAGCGGCTCACCTTCCTCGCCTTCGTGAACATGGGGATGCTCGCGGCGCTGGCCGGGCTGATCTTTGCCGCCCGTCTCAACACCGCGACGCCCAAGGCCGGTTTCGGCTTCGAGCTCGACGTGATCGCGGCTGTGTTCATCGGCGGCGCGTCGATGTCCGGCGGCTCGGGCAAGATCATCGGTGCGGTGGTCGGCGCCTTCATCATGGGGGTGCTGAACAACGGCATGTCGATCATGGGCATCGGCATCGACTACCAGCAGGTCATCAAGGGCCTCGTGCTGCTCGCCGCGGTGTTCTTCGACGTCTACCAGAAAAACAAGGCCTGAGGCGCCATCACGGGCGCGCGGCTGTCGCGCCCTGCCCGCCTCGCCAAGATCTCCCTAGCAATGGACCGACCGACATGACTTTCAAACCTGCCCCCTGGCCCCGGCGCCTGCGCTCGCAGGAATGGTACGGCGGCAATTCCCGCGACACGATCTACCACCGCGGCTGGCTGAAGAACCAAGGCCACCCGCACGATCTCTTCGACGGGCGCCCGATCATCGGGATCATGAACACCTGGTCCGACCTGACCCCCTGCAACGGTCACCTGCGCGAGCTGGCCGAGAAGGTGAAGGCGGGCATCTGGGAGGCCGGCGGCTTCCCGGTCGAGGTCCCGGCCTTTTCGGCCTCCGAGAACACCTTCCGCCCGACGGCGATGATGTACCGCAACCTCGCGGCGCTCTCGATCGAAGAGCAGCTGCGCGGCCAGCCCATCGACGGCGCGGTTCTGATGGTGGGCTGCGACAAGACCACCCCCTCGCTGCTGATGGCCGCCGCTTCGTGTGATGTGCCGTCGATCGTGGTCACCGGCGGGCCGATGCTGAACGGCTATTTCCGCGGCGAGCGTGTCGGGTCCGGCACCCATCTGTGGAAATTCTCCGAGGCGGTGAAGGCCGGCGAGATGACCCAGGAAGAGTTCCTTGAGGCCGAGGCGGGCATGTCGCGCTCGACCGGCACCTGCAACACCATGGGCACCGCATCCACGATGGCGTCGATGGCCGAGGCGCTTGGCATGGCGCTCTCGGGCAACGCCGCGATCCCGGCGGTCGACAGCCGTCGCCGAGTCATGGCGCAGCTCTCGGGGCGGCGCATCGTGCAGATGGTCAAGGATGACCTCAAGCCATCTGACATCATGACCAAGCAGGCGTTCGAGAACGCCATTCGAACCAACGGGGCCATTGGCGGCTCGACCAACGCGGTGATCCACCTGCTTGCCATCGCGGGCCGGGTCGAGGGCGTGGACCTCACGCTCGACGACTGGGACCGCTGCGGGCGCGATGTCGAGACCATCGTCAACCTGATGCCCTCGGGCGAATACCTGATGGAGGAGTTCTTCTATGCCGGCGGCCTGCCGGTGGTGCTCAAGCGGCTCGGAGAGGCGGGCCTTCTGCACAAGGACGCGCTCACCGTCTCGGGCGAGAGCATCTGGGACGAGGTTCGCGACGTGCTCAACCACAACGAGGACGTGATCCGTCCGGTGGGCAAGGGCCTCACCCCTCAGGGCGGCATCGCCGTTCTGCGCGGCAATCTCGCGCCGAACGGCGCGGTGCTGAAGCCCTCGGCCGCCTCGAAGCACCTGCTGCAGCACAAGGGGCGTGCCGTCGTCTTCGAGGATATCGACGACTACAAGGCGCGGATCAACGAGCCCGATCTCGACATCGACGAGACCTGCGTGATGGTGCTGAAGAACTGCGGTCCGAAGGGCTATCCGGGCATGTCCGAGGTCGGCAACATGGGCCTGCCGCCGAAGATCCTGCAAAAGGGCATCACCGACATGGTGCGGATCTCGGACGCGCGCATGTCGGGCACCGCCTACGGCACCGTCGTCCTGCACACCTCGCCCGAGGCCGCCGCCGGTGGTCCGCTGGCGGTGGTGCGCAGCGGTGACATGATCGAGCTCGACGTGCCGGGCCGGCGCCTGCATCTCGACATCTCGGAAGCGGAACTGGCCGAGCGCCTCTCCAACTGGACGCCGACCGCGGAGAGCTTTGAGAGTGGCTATGGCTGGCTGCACCAGCAGCACGTGGAGGGCGCCGATACCGGCGCGGACCTCGACTTCCTCAAGGGCTGCCGGGGCAACGCCGTCGGAAAGGACTCGCACTGATGCAGATCGCACTCGCAGGCATCGGCAAGATCGCCATCGACCAGCACGTTCCCGCCCTCTCGGCGTCTGAGGACTGGGAGCTTGCCGCCACCGTCTCGCGCTCCGGCACGGTCGACGGGGTCGACGCCTTCGACAGCCTCGACGCGATGCTCGAGGCCTGCCCCGAGATCCGGGTGGTGTCTCTCTGCCTGCCCCCTGTCCCGCGCTTCGAATTTGCCGCCAAGGCGCTGGCCGCCGGGCGGCACGTGATGCTCGAGAAGCCGCCGGGCGCGACGCTCTCGGAATGCGCCGAGCTTGAGCGGATGGCGCGCGCGCGCGGGCTGTCGATCTATGCCACGTGGCACTCGCGCGAGGCGCAGCAGGTTGCCGCCGCCAAGGCGTGGCTCGCGGACAAAACCCTGAAATCTCTTCATATCACGTGGCGCGAGGATGTCCGGCGCTGGCATCCCGGGCAGGACTGGATCTTCGAGCCCGGCGGGCTCGGCGTGTTCGATCCCGGCATCAACGCGCTGTCGATCCTGACCGAGATCCTGCCCGACGCGATCCACCTCCGCGAGGCGGTGCTCTCCTTCCCCGACAATCGGCAAGCGCCGATCGCGGCAGAGCTCGCCTTCCGCCACCCGGGCGGCGCCGCGATCAGCTGCGATTTCGACTTCCGGCAGGACGGCGAGCAGACCTGGGAGATCAAAGCGATCTGCGCCGAGGGCACGCTCAAACTCACCCATGGCGGCGCCCAGATGTTCGTCGACGGCGCCCCCGCGGGCGAGGCGCTCACCGGGCTCGCCGGGGAATACCCCCGGCTCTACGCCAAGATGGCGCAACTCGTGCGCAACGGCCGGATCGACATGGACCTTTCGCCGCTGCGCCACGTCGCCGATGCCTGCCTGCTGGGCCGGCGCGAGACCGTCGCCCCCTTCCATTTCTGACGTCGAGGAATTTTCGTGACCGACCTCAAGACAACCCCGCTCACCGGCATCCTGCCCGTCGCGCCCACGCCCTTCTTCGAGGATGGCTCGCTCGACCTTCAGGGCATGAAGAACACGCTCGACTGCCTGATCGATCAGGGCGTCGACGCGATCTGCATCCTTGCCAACTATTCCGAGCAGTTCGTGCTCTCCGACGAGGAGCGCCGCGTCCTCACCAAGCTCTGCCTCGAGCATGTGGCAGGCCGGGTTCCGGTGATCGTCACGATCTCGCATTTCTCGACCCAGGTGGCGATCGAGCGCGCGACCCACGCGCAGTCGCTCGGCGCAGCGATGCTGATGATGATGCCGCCCTATCATGGCGTCGGACTGGTGCCTGCAGCGGACGGAATCCTCGAGCATTTCGCCGCGGTTTCCGACGCGATCTCGATCCCGATCATGATCCAGGACGCGCCGCTCTCGGGCGTCACGCTGCCGGTGCCGCTCTTGGCCAAGATGGCGCGCGAGATCGAGAATGTCTGCTATTTCAAGATGGAAACCCCGTTTGCCGCCGACAAGCTTGAGGCGCTGATCGCCGCGGGCGGCAGCGACATCATCGGCCCCTTTGACGGGGAAGAAGCGGTCACGCTGCTGGCCGATCTCGATGCCGGGGCGACCGGCACCATGACCTCGGGCATGTTCGCCGAGAAGATCCGCCCCATCGTCAGCCACTATCTCGCCGGCGACAAGGCGGCGGCGCTGGCGCAGTGGCAGCTTTGCCTGCCGCTGATCAACCACGAGAACCGCCAGTGCGGTCTGCGCGCCTGCAAGGTGATCTACAAGGAAGGCGGCGTGATCGCCTCGGACCATGTGCGTCACCCGCTCAAGCCGATGACGCCCCGCACCCGCACCCGGCTTCTGGAGCTCGCGCGTGATCTCGACATCATGGCGCTGCGCTGGGGCAAGTAAGAGGAGCAACGACATGACTTTCCACGGCAAACACCTGATCGCCGGCGCCTGGGTCGGCAGCGACGACACCTTCTCCTCGACACCGGTCGCCGGCACGCCGATCGCGGTCTCGAAGGGGACGCCAGCACAGGTCGACGCGGCGGCACAGGCTGCCGAGGCGGCCTTCCCGGCCTACGCCACCACCACGCGCGAGACCCGCGCCACCTTTCTCGAGGCCATCGCCGACGAAATCGACGCCCGCGGCGACACCATCACCGAGATCGGCACCGCCGAGACCGGCCTGCCCGCTGGCCGGCTCGAGGGCGAGCGCGGCCGCACCACCGGCCAGCTGCGGCTCTTCGCGGCGCATATCCGGGACGGCGCCTATCTCGATATCCGCAACGACGCCGCCCTGCCCGACCGCGCGCCGCTGCCGCGCCCGGACCTGCGGATGATGCAGCGCCCGACCGGCCCGGTGGCGGTGTTCGGCGCCTCGAACTTCCCGCTGGCCTTCTCCACCGCCGGCGGCGACACCGCCTCGGCCCTCGCTGCCGGCTGTCCGGTGGTGGTGAAGGGCCACGAGGCCCATCCCGGCACCGCCGAGGTCGTCGCCGAGGCGATCCACGCCGCCATCGAGGCCACCGGCATGCCCGCCGGGACCTTCTCGATGATCCATGGCGGCAGCCACGAGGTCGGCGGTGCGCTGGTCCGGCATCCGCTGATCAAGGCGGTCGGCTTCACCGGCTCGCTGCGCGGCGGCAAGGCGCTGTTCGATCTTTGCGCGCAGCGCCCGGAGCCGATCCCGTTCTTCGGCGAGCTCGGCTCGATCAACCCGATGTTCTTCCTGCCCGCCGCGATGACGGCCCGCGCCGAGGAGATGGCCAAAGGCTGGGCCGGCTCGCTCACCATGGGGGCGGGGCAGTTCTGCACCAACCCCGGCGCTCTTGTGCTGATCGAAGGCTCCGAGACCGAGGCCTTCCTCGCCGCCGCGAAAGAGGCGCTGGAGGCGACCGCGCCGCAGACCATGCTCACTGAGGGCATCGCAGATGCCTACCGCACCGGGGCCGAGACGCTGTCGTCGCAGAGCGGCGTGCAGGAGGTGATGACCTCGACCTGCGACCTGCGCAACGCCACGCCCTACCTGCTGCGCACCACCGGCACGGCGTGGATGGAGAACGAGACGCTGGGCCACGAGGTCTTCGGCCCGCTGGGCATTGCCATCGTGGTCCGCAACGAGGACGAGATGCTGGCCGTCGCCAACAGTTTTGCCGGGCAGCTCACCGCAACGCTGATGATGGACGAGGACGACACTCCTCTGGCGCAACGCCTGTTGCCGGTGCTCGAGCGCATGGCGGGCCGGGTGCTGGCCAACGGGTTCCCCACCGGGGTCGAGGTCTGCGACGCCATGGTGCATGGCGGCCCCTACCCCGCCTCGACGAATTTCGGCGCGACCTCGGTCGGGACCATGGCGATCCGCCGCTTCCTGCGTCCGGTCTGCTACCAGAACCTGCCCGAGGCGCTGCTGCCGCAGGATCTGAAATGACCTTGGCAAAGCGCCCGGAGACAATGAAAAACCTCACGCGCAAGACGCCCCTGGCCTCTTGCGGGTGGGGGCCCAAGACGGCCAAGGTGGCGGAGAGAGCCCGTCGTTGCGGCCCGAAGGTGTGACGCCATGACCGCGACCATCTGCGACACGCGACCCTGCGAGCTGGGCGAGGGCGCGTTCTGGCACCCGGAACGGCAGCAATTGTTCTGGTTCGATATCCTGAGCGCGCGGTTGCTGTCCTTCGACGGCACCGGTCCGCTGGCGTGGCAGTTCGACGAGATGCACTCTGCCGCCGGCTGGATCGACCGCGACACGCTGCTGCTCGCCTCCGAGACCGGGCTCTGGCGCTTCGACATCGGTTCGGGCCAACGCGAGCGGCTGGCGGAGATCGAAGCAGAGGATGACCGCACTCGCTCGAACGATGGCCGGGCCGACCCTCATGGCGGCTTCTGGATCGGCACCATGGGCAAACACGCGGAGCCGGGGGCCGGGGCAATCTATCGCTACTTGGATGGCAAGGTGACCCGGCTCTACGACAGCATCTCGATCCCCAACGCGATCTGTTTCAGCCCCGACGGCAGGACAGCCCATTTCGCCGACACGCGCCGCCAGATCATCTGGCGGGTCGAGCTCGACGCGGACGGCTGGCCGTGCGGGGAGCGCGAGGTCTTCCTCGACCTGCGCGCGCAGGGGCTGTTTCCCGACGGAGCGGTGATCGACGCCGAGGGTGGGCTTTGGAACGCCCAGTGGGGCGCGGGCCGGGTCGCGCGCTACCTCCCCGACGGGCAGTTCGACCGGGAGATCCTCGTGGGCGGACGGCACAGCTCCTGCCCGGCCTTCGGCGGTCCTGACCTGCGGCGACTCTACATCAGCACCGCGCGTGAGGGGATCGAGCATCCCGCCGCGGCGCAGGGGCTGCTCTATCAGGCCGAGAGCCCGGTCGCGGGCCTGATAGAGCCGCGGGTGCGGGCCTGACATGGCGCGTGACCAGATCACCGCCTTCGGCACACTCCCGGACGGCACGCAGGTCATGCAGGTCGAGATCGGACGTGGCGCGCTGCGCGCCTCGCTCCTGAGCCATGGCGCCCGCCTGCGCGACCTGCGGCTTGACGGGGTGTCGCATCCTCTGGTGCTCGGCGCCTCCAGCCTCGCGCCATATCTCGGGAAGATGACCTATTTCGGCGCCACCGTCGGCCGCTACGCCAACCGGATCGGCGGCGGGCGGTTCACACTCGACGGCCAAGAGGTGACGCTCGACCGCAACGAAGCAGGCCACACCTGCCTTCATGGCGGTCGCGAGGGCACCGCAACCCTGCCCTGGGATCTGGTCGATCATGGCGCCGATCACGCCACCTTCGCGCTCGAATTGCCCGACGGCCACATGGGCTTTCCCGGAGAGCTCGCCATCACCACCACCTACCGCTGCCAAGACAGCGGGCTGGAGATCGTGACCGAAGCCACGCCCTCGGCGCCCTGCCCGCTCTCCTTCGCGCATCATTCCTATTTCGCGCTGAGCGATGAGGGCAATATTGACCAGTGTCGTCTCCAGATCGCGGCGGAACGCTACCTGCCGGTGACCGCAGAGCAGATCCCGACCGGCGAAATCGCGTCCGTCGCGGAAACGCCCTTCGATTTTCGCCGTCCGCGGTCTCTGGGCCCGCAAACGATCGATCACAACTTCTGTCTCGCACGCGGGACAGGGCCTGCGGCTCGGCTCACGGCACCGTCGGGCCTGCAGCTCGAGGTCGAGACCGACGCCCCCGGGCTCCAGGTCTATACCGCGGATCACATCGCAGCGCCGGCGGGGCCTGATCCCGACCGTGCCGCATATGGGCCACGCGCCGCCATCGCGCTGGAGACGCAGGAATGGCCCGACGCCCCGAACCATCCGACCTTTCCGAACCCGGTGATCCGTCCCGGCCAGATCTATCGCAACCGGACGACATACAGGTTCCGCAACACATAAGCGGGGAGCGCTGAGAGGCTTGTACTGGCTTGGATCTCCCGGCCGACAGGATCGACCAGCGCCCACTGCGCCAGCCCTGGCATGAGCGCGTGGTCGTCCGCGCGGCAGGCGCAGTGTCACGGTTGCTGGCCGGTGACACCCTATGACCTTGCAATCAAGCGCTCGTGAGCGCCGTCAAGGAACGCGGGCCTTTGGCGCACGTTGGGTGGCAGATACCGATTTGGAAAGGACACGAGATGAAGGACACCCACAGTCCCGACCGCGCCATGACCACGACCAATCCGGCCACAGAAGAGGTGATCGACACCTACCCGCTGATGAGCGACGAGGAGATGCACGCAGCGCTCGACGCCTGCCACGCAGCTTTCTCCGACTGGCGGATGACGTCGCATGAAGAGCGCGGCAAGGTCCTGAAGGCCATCGGCGCGAAGCTGCAGGAGCGCAAGGACGAGTTTGCCGCCCTGATGACCCGCGAAATGGGCAAGCGGCTGGAGGACAGCCGTGACGAGATCGATCTTTGCTCCGCGATCTGCGACTGGACGGCACAGGCCGGTCCTGAGGTCCTTGCGGACGAAACCCGTGAACTTCAGGACGGTCGCAAGGGCGTTATCAGCAAGTCGCCGATCGGCGTGATCTACGGCATTCAGCCCTGGAACTTCCCCGCTTATCAGGCGGTCCGCTACGCCATCGCCAACCTGATGGCCGGCAACGGTGTGCTGCTGAAGCATGCCGAGATCTGTACCGGCTCGGGCCTAATGCTGCGTGATATCTTCGAGGAGGCTGGCCTGCCGAAGAACCTCTTCACCGTAATGCTGATCGATCACGATCAGTCCGATGAGCTGATCGCCCACGAGCTGGTGCGCGGCGTGACCATGACCGGCAGTGCCAAATCCGGCAGCATCATCGCCGCCAAGGCGGGCGAGCACCTGAAGAAAACGGTGATGGAGCTTGGCTCCAACGACGCCTACCTCGTGCTGGAAGATGCCGATATCGATCTTGCCGTGAAGACCTGCGTCGCGGGCCGGATCTACAACAATGGCCAGACCTGCGTGAACGCCAAGCGCTTCGTGGTGGCAGACAAGGTCTATGACGCCTTCGTCGACGGCTACGTCAAGGCGATGGGCGAAGTGAGCCTCGGCGATCCTACCAAGAAGGACACCGATCTTGGCCCGATGGCGCGCAAGGACCTGCGCGAGACACTGCACGAGCAGGTCGAGAAATCCGTCGCCAAGGGCGCGAAGATTGCCGTGGGCGGCACCATGCCCGAGGGCACCGGCTACTACTATCCGGCCACCGTTCTGACTGAAGTGGAACCCGGCCAGCCGGCCTATGACGAAGAGCTTTTCGGTCCGGTGGCGTCGGTGATCCGCGCCAAGGATGACAACGATGCCATGCGCATCGCCAATGACAGCCGCTTCGGCCTTGGCGGCGGCATCTTCAGCAAGGATGAGGACCGCGCGCTGGAACTGGCGAAGCAGCATTTCGACACCGGCATGGTGTTCATCAACCACTTCAACCTCGCGACGCCGGAAATGCCCTTCGGCGGCGTCAAGGACAGTGGTTACGGGCGTGAACATGGCGGCTTCGGCATGACCGAGTTCATCAACGCCAAGGCCATCACCCTGCCGGGCTGACCCGGAGGCAACAAGCACGACGGGCGGAGCTTCACGGCTCCGCCCGTTCTGTTTCCGATCTGCGCCGACGCCCCGGGGGCGTTCACGACGGCCCCGCAGACCCGACATATCGCTTGAAGTATGCAGGAAAGGGCGCGCGGCATGAGTGGGACGCACGAGAGGGCAGACGGGCCGAAAGTGGAACGCCTGTATCTCGATTTCGACAGCTTCTTCGCCTCCGCCGAGCAGCATTTCAACGCCGACCTGCGCGGCCGCCCCTTGGGGGTCGTGCCGCTCGATTCCCCGCACACCTCTTGCATTGCCGTCAGCCGCGAGGCCAAGGCGCGCGGCGTGGCCTCGGGCAGTTCGGTCCGTGAGGCGCGCCGGATCCTCCCTGACATGATCTTCGTGATCGCGCGGCACGATGCCTATGTCCGGCTGCACAAACGCATTCTCGACGTCGTGGGCACCATCCTGCCAGTGGCCAAGGTGCGCTCGATCGACGAGGTGGTCTGCCATCTCTCGCCCGGCGAGGCGGCGCAGGGCAAGACCTTGTCCGACCGCATCAAGTCCGCGCTGAGAGAGGCGTTCAGCCCGGCGCTCACCTGCTCCATCGGCATGGCTCCCACCGAGTTGCTCGCCAAGGTCGGCGCCGAAATGAACAAGCCCGACGGCTTTGCGCTGATCGAGGCGCGGGGGTTGCCCGGCAGCCTTTCCCATCTCGACCTCCGCGATCTGCCCGGCATCTCCAAGGGCATCGGCGCGCGGCTCGCCGCCTCGAGGGTGCAGGACATCGACGGCCTTTGGCGCCTCGCGCCGAAGCAGGCGCGCAAGATCTGGGGCAATGTCGAGGGCGAGCGTTTCTGGAACGAGTTTCACGGCTTCCATGCCGAGCGGCCCGAGACCAGGAAAAGCATGTATGGCCACGGCCGCGTGCTGCCGCGCGACGGGCGCAGCCCGGATCAGGTCGAAGCCTGCGCCCGGCAGCTCCTGCTGAGCGCCGCGCGGCGACTGCGCCGGGACGAGCTTCGCGCGACCGAGCTGAGCCTCGGTTTCCGTGGCAGGCGCGGCCCCGAGACGGCGCAATGGACGTGGCGCGAGGCATTTCCCGCCGCGCGCGACGACCGCAGTTTAACCCGTGCGCTGTCGAAGGCGCTGACGGAGGCGCGCCGTTCCCTTCGCTTCTCGCCGCACTCGGTCAGCGTCACGTTGCACGGGCTGGTTTCGGATGACGAGATCACCGGCGACCTGTTCGGCGGCGCACTCGAGGACGGAGGCGACACGGCTTCGCGCGAGAGATGGGAGAAGGTCAGCGACCTGATGGACAGCCTGCGCCGTTCACACGGCACGAAGGCCCTGTCGCTGGGGGTGCAGGACGACATTCCCGGTGGCTACGTCGGTGCAAAGATCGCCTTCGGCCGCATCCCCGAGGAGGCGGATTTCAGCGACGCGCCGACGCGGGATGAAGAAACCCGTTTCCTGTCCTACTGAGCGGACCCGCCTCCACGCCGATGAATGCGCGGCCATAGCAACGCGCGCCCAACCGCAAGGCAGCTTGGGCTTGATTTCCTCTGGCGCCACACCAGAATGGCATGCCATATCAGCGGATCTCTTGCCAAGGCATCGGACATGGTTGCAGACACGGCCCACACGCACAGACCGGACAGCGCAACCGCAACCGCGCAATGGGTCGCGGACATCCTCCGCGATCGCATCGTCAAGGGTGTCTACCCGCCCGGCTCGCGGATCGTCGAACGCAAGATCTCGGCCGAGCTCGAAGTGTCGCGCACACCGGTCCGCGAGGCGCTGAAGCTGATCGATGCGGACGGGCTGATCACCATCTCGCGCAACAAGGGCGCGCAGGTGCTGCAATACGGCGCCGAGGAGGCGCTGGCCCTGTTCGACGTGATCGCCTCGCTCGAAAGTCTTGCCGCCGAGAGACTGGCAGAGCGCATCGACCCCGAGACCCTCGACCGGCTCGAAGAGATGCACGACCGGATGCTGACCTATCACAAGGTCGGCAACCACTCGGACTATTTCGACACCAATTCCGAGATTCATGACCTGATCGTCGGGGCCTGCGGCAACCCCATCGTCACCGAGACGCATCGCAAGCTGATGGCGCGCGCCCGTCGCGGCCGCTTCCTCGCGATCATGAAGCCCGAGCGCCTCCAGGAAGCGGTCGCGGAACACGAAGAACTGATGCGGGCGCTGCGCGCCGGCGATGCGGACGGCGCCGGACGGATCTGGCGGAGGCACCTGCTGCACACCGGCGCGACCGTCGCCGCCCTGCTCTAGCGGCTCAGCCCGCCTCGGCCCGGGCCCAGAGGCCCTCCGCAACGCGCTGCGCCTCGGCCACGACCTCGGCGGCGTTCACTCGGGTGGGCTTGCGGTCGCGGATCAGCCACGCCCCTTGCACCATGACATCGGTGACGTTGCCCGCCGAGGCGGAATGCGCCACCACGCCGAAGCCGTCGATGAGCGGGCGCAGGTTCGGCGCCAGCGGATCGAGCAGGATCAGGTCGGCGGGATCTCCGACCCGCAGCTGCCCGGTCGCACCGTGCCCCTTCAGCGCCTCCGCCCCGGCGACGGTGGCCGAGAACGTGGCCTTCGGGTTGCGGGCGCGGGGCATGGCCAAGGCCGCCACCGGCACGCCAGTGGCCGAGGCGCTCTCGCTGGTGCGCATGACCGGGTCCGCGGATCGTCCCATCGCCGCGCTCTCGGGTGGCCAGCAGCAGCGCGTCGCCGTGGCCCGCGCGCTGGTCGTCGGCCCCGATCTTTTTCTGTTCGACGAGCCGTTCTCGGCGCTCGACCGCAAGCTGCGCGAGACCATGCCGGTCGAACTGAAATCCCTGCTGCTCGACCGCGGCGACTTTCTCTATGACAGCGATGTCTACGACGATGACATCCCGCGGATGGCAGGCGATCACGTACTCCTTCCTTATGCGTTCGACACCAACGACATGCGCTTCTCGCCCGGCGGCGGCTTCGTGCAGGCGGCGGATTTCAGCACCTACGTGACGGGCGCCTTCGACCGGCTCTACGCCGAGGGGGCACGCGCCGCGCGGATGATGTCGATTGGCCTGCACCTGCGGCTGATCGGCCGGCCGGGGCGCATCGCAGGGCTCGAGGAGGTGCTCGCGCACATCGCCCGGGAGACGGCACAGTAGACCGCCTGTCCCGCCTCTCACGCCATGTGGGCCGTCTGCGCTGCCGCCAGACGGCCCAGAACCTCTTCGGCGGCGGCGCGTAACGGGTTCACCAGCCGCACCGGGCTGACCTGCGACAGCCGCTCCGCGGCCGCCCCCAGCGGGCCGCCGCCGATGATCACCCGCTCGGCCCCGGCCAAGGCCGCGCGTTCGACCGCGGCGAGAAGCCCCCGGTCGAGCGAGTCTTCGCTGGCCATCAGCTCCACCGGGTCTCCTTCTGCCAGAAAACACCCGAGATACCCGCCGCGACCCGCAGCCATGAGAGAGTCGATCCGCCCCCGAAGCGCCGGCGTTGTCGTGGCGACGGCGAAGCGCGCACCGGCACGCCCGCAGGCGCGGGCGGCCGCGGCACCGATGCCGATCACCGGCACCGGGATCCGGCGCTGCAACGCACCCGCCCCCGGATCGCCGAACGCCGCGACGATGACGGCTTGCGCATCAGCCGGGACACGCACCGTGGCAACGCAAGCCGCCGCCGCGTCCAGCGCCTCGGGGCTGGTGAGGAGCCGGGGCCCCGCGTCTGCGGTCCAGCCAGACGGCACATCGCCCAGCACGCCGCCGGCGATGCGGCACATGGTCTGCGTCGTCTCGCGGCAGGAATTGGGGTTCATCAAGAGCACGGTCACGGGCCGGCATACCTCGCTGGTCTGTTGCCGATTTTATACCCGAGACCGAGCCTCTCGAAAATATGGAATGCCATTTGAGGCGACGAAAACAGGCCCGTATCGGACCGGAGCCAGACCCGTGCCCGGCGACAGCCCTGCAAACGCCATGACGCCAAACAAAGAGCCGGGGCGACAGTGGCGCCGAAAGCACGTATGGACAGGTCGAACCCCCGACGCGAGCCGTCGGACAGACCTTACGCACGCGACGATCCCGCTGCGGCGTCACTGGACCAAGGAACGACCATGCTGTCCTACCAGCACCTTTACCACGCCGGAAACCTTGCCGATGTGCAGAAGCACGCTCTGATGGCGTGGATGCTCGACTACCTCACCCAGAAGGACAAGCCGCTCAGCTATATCGAGACTCATGCCGGGCGCGGGCTCTACGATCTCTCTGCCGCCGAGGCGGTGAAGACCGGCGAGGCAGAACAGGGGATCGGCGTGCTGGCCGCCGCACTGCCCAAGAGCCACCCCTACGCCCGCGCGCTGGCCCGGATTCGCGCCGACCACGGGCCAAACGCCTATCCCGGCTCGCCGCTGATCGCGCGCACTCTGCTGCGCGATCAAGACCGGCTGCACCTTGCAGAGCTGCACCCGCAGGAACACGCGGCCCTGCTTGGCGCGCTCGGCGCCCGTAACGTGGCGATCCACCAGCAGGACGGGTTCGAGCTGGCGCAGAGCCTCTGCCCGCCCGAGCCGCGCCGCGGCGTGCTGCTGGTCGATCCCTCCTACGAGGTAAAGCAGGATTACGAGCGCATCCCGAAATTCCTCGCCAAGGTGGCGAAGAAATGGAACGTCGGCATCCTCGCGCTCTGGTATCCGATCCTGACCTCGAACCTGCACGCGCCGATGCTGGCGGCGCTCGAACGCGACCATCCCGGGGCCCTGCGCCACGAGTTGCGCTTCCCGCCGATCCGCGAGGGCCACCGCATGGTCGGCTCGGGCATGTTCGTGATCAACCCGCCCTGGGGGATGCAGGAGGAGGCAAAACGGCTCGACCGGCTCTTTCAAAGCGCGAAAAAACGCTGACCGGAATATCGGAACGGGTGTAGCCTGCACCCCATGCGCTGGCTTGCCCGCCTTTTCTGCCTTGTCTGCGCCGCCCCGGCGCTCGCCTGCGAGGACCCGATCTGCGAGGTCCCGCCGGACAGCCTCGATTTCACCCGGCTGATCGACTTCCAGACCTTCCCCTCGGGTTACGGCGTCGGGCGGGCGCTGTCGGGCGTGGTCGACGGCAAGGGCGTGCGCTTCGGCGAGCGGTTCCTCGGCCAGTTGCTCGAGATCGACACCGGCCACGATCATCTCGTCGGACGCCCTCTGCCGCCGCTGACGCTGCTGGCGGGCGAGGATGGCAGCAATCTCGGCACCATAAGCCTCTGGGGTGACAATGTGCTCAAGGGCCACGGGCCGCGCGGCTTCCCCGATGCCGGGGCGGTGGGCGAAGGGTCCATCGCGGCGCTTTTCGACCGTGACCAGCCAGCACTGGCGCTCGACATCCGCGGCGGCGAGGGAGGCACGGTGACGCTGGTGTTCTTCGACCGCACCGGCGCGCCGATCCACAGCCTTCGCAAGCAGGTCGACCGCGATACAGGCACGCTGACCCTGCTGCGCCGTGGCGCCCTGCCCGACATCGCCGGCTTCACCGTCGAGAACGCCGATCCCGAGGGGCTCGGCATCGACAACCTACGCTTCGAGTTTCACGAACTCATGGGCGCGCGGCCCCTGCCGGACCGGGCGCGACGCGGATGAGACCCGGAGGCTCATACGGCGGCACGCCGCTGCCCTCGCGGCAGGCTGCCGCCCACCCCGGACCGTTGCGCCTGGCCCTGTCGCATCACAAGCATTGCCGAGTGCGCGTTCGTGCCCCAGTTTACGACGGCGCGCCATGAGAAAGGATCGCGATGCAACACCTGCCGACTGCACCGACCGATACGAAGCCTCGGGAGCGGCCAGCTTGGGACGCAACCTGAGATTCTGGCTCGCATCGCCCTTTGCGGCACCGTTCGATCCCGGCGATGCGCCGCTGGCGCTGGGAGCGCTGCTCCTGCGAGCGTCGCGCACCGACCACGCCGGCCTGTTCGCCGAGCCCGCCACCTTCGAGGCGGTTCTGGCGCTGTGCTACGACCTGACCGCGCGCGAGGCGTCGGAGATGCGCGAGGCCTGCGAACGGGTCGAGGCGGTGGCGCCGGACTGCGCCAGCTTCGCCGAGATCCTGCAGCGCGCCGTGGGCCTCAGCGACCGGCAGCGCTTTGCCCTGAGCCTGCATCAGGTGCTTCTGGCGGTCGGCCCCTCGCAGGACCCGCAGCTCGAGGCGCTCTCGAAGCTGTTTCTTGGCGCTCATTCCGCAACAAACCCGGCGCCCTTGCGCGCGGGCTGACGAATCCTCTGTTGCCACGCCTGCACTGCTGTCACACTGGCGGAACCACGCAGGAGACCCCCAATGTTCGAGCGACTGAAATCGTTCTTTCATCACCGCGCAGCACCGGCAAAGCCGCTGCACGAGCTCGACGCCGCCCATGCCATGGGCGCGCTGCTGGTGAAGGTGGCGATCGCCGATCACACCTATCTCTTCGAGGAAGTCGAGCAGATCGACCGCATTCTCGCCGAGGCCTATCATCTCAAACCGCTGCAGGCGGCCAAGATGCGGGCGGAATGCGAGCGGCTGGCCTTCGAGATGCCCGGCATCGAGGAGATGGCAGCCCGCATCCGCGACGGCGTCGATTACGAGCACCGCCGTGCCGCGGTCGAGGCGATGTGGAAGCTGGCCGAGATCGATGGCATCAGCGATGCCGACGAGACAGCGCTGGTCGAGCTGATCGAGGATCACCTCGGGCTCGAGCGCACCGATTCAGAGGAGGCCCGCGCCAGCGCCGTCATCCCCTGACGGCCTCGGCTCACGCGGGCGAGAGCGTCTCTTTCCCGCGGGCCCGACTGGCGCTATATCCATGCCCATGTTCGCAGATTTCCTCAAGCGGCTCGTCGAGCCCAGCCCGCAAACCCTTCCCGATGCCGACGCGCGGCTGGCGCTGACCGCGCTGCTGGTGCGTGTCGCCCGCGCCGACGAAACCTATGACGAGAGCGAGCGCCAGCGCATCGACCGCATCAATGTCGCGCGTTACGGCCTGTCGCCCTTCGAGGCCGCCAAGCTGCGCAGCGAGGGCGAGCAGCTCGAGGCCGAAGCGCCCGACACGGTGCGTTTCACCCGCGCCATCAAGGATGCGGTCGATTACGATCACCGCATCGGCGTGATCGAGGCGCTCTGGCAGGTGGTGCTTGCCGACGGGGTGCGCGACGCCGAGGAGGATGCGCTGCTGCGGCTGGTGTCGAACCTTCTGGGCATCAACGACCGCGATTCCGCCCTCGCCCGGCAGCGGGTTGAACGCGGAAGCTGAGCGGGGCCCACTTACCTCAACCCTGAGAGCCATTGGGCGGCCCAGCCCTTGCGCAGACCGGCGCCTCGAAACGAGGCATTTGCCGATTGACGCGGCGATAACCCTGCCTTTGGTCGCGTTTTGCGCATTGCAAACTGCGGCTGTTTGCGCCCATCCTCCCCCCTGATCGAAACCGCCGCCAGAGGTCAGGCTTGCCAAATCCAACGCCCGTCATCGAGATCCGCAACCTTCACAAGGCCTATGGCAGCCTCGAGGTGCTCAAGGGCGTGGACGTGACCGCCCATCGCGGCGACGTGGTGTCGCTGATCGGGTCGTCGGGCTCGGGCAAGTCGACGCTGCTGCGCTGCTGCAACCTGCTCGAGGACAGCCAGCAGGGCGAGATCCTGTTCAAGGGCGAGCCCGTGGTCTGGAAGGGCGAGAGCCATCACCGTCGCCCCGCAGATCCCAAACAGGTGCTGCGCATCCGGACGAACCTGTCGATGGTGTTCCAGCAATTCAATCTCTGGGCCCACATGACGATCCTGCAAAACGTCATGGAGGCCCCCGTCACCGTACTGGCGCGCGACCGCGGCTCGGTCGAAAAGGCCGCCCGCGGCTATCTCGAGAAGGTCGGCATCGGCGACAAGTGCGATGTCTACCCGGCGCAGCTCTCGGGCGGCCAGCAGCAGCGCGCAGCAATCGCGCGGGCGCTCTGCATGGAACCCGAAGCGCTGCTCTTCGACGAGCCAACCTCGGCGCTCGACCCGGAGCTCGAACAGGAGGTGGTCAAGGTCATCAAGGACCTCGCCGGCGAGGGCCGCACGATGATCATCGTCACCCATGACATGAAGATGGCCCATGACGTGAGCGATCACGTGGTGTTCCTGCACCAGGGCCTGATCGAGGAACAGGGCCCGCCGGAGACGCTGTTCGGCGCCCCAAAGTCCGAGCGCCTGCGCGGATTCCTGAAATCCACGACCCACGCCTGACCGGCGGGGTCCAAAGAGACCAACCAAGGGAGCTAACTTATGAAGAACATCCTTCTCGGCACCGCCGCACTTGCCATGACCGCCTCGATGGCTCTGGCGCAGGACGTCGTGCGCATGGGCACCGAGGGCGCCTACCCTCCGTACAACTTCATCAACGATGACGGCGAGGTCGACGGCTTCGAACGCGATCTCGGCGACGAGCTTTGCGCCCGCGCCGAGCTGACCTGCGAGTGGGTCACCAACGAGTGGGACTCGATCATCCCCAACCTCGTTTCGGGCAACTACGACACCATCATCGCCGGCATGTCGATCAACGACGACCGCGAAGAGGTGATCGACTTCACCCAGGACTACATCCCGCCGGCGACCTCGTCCTACGTGGCGCTGAGCGAGGACGCCCCGCTTGACGGCGTGGTCGCGGCGCAGACCTCGACCCTGCAGTCGGGCTACATCTCGGAAAGCGGCGCGACGCTGCTTGAGTATGCCACCGCCGACGAGATCATCTCGGCCCTGCGCAACGGTGAAGCCGACGCGGTGTTCTTCGACACCGACTACCTGACGCCGATCGTCGAGGAATCCGCCGGCGAGCTGATGTTCGTGGGCGAGACCGTCACCCTCGGCCGCGGCACCGGCATGGGCATCCGCGAGAGCGACGGCGAGCTGAAGGACACCTTCGACACCGCGATCACCTCGATGAAGGAAGACGGCTCGCTCAACGAGCTGCTGATCAAGTGGTTCGGCGAAGGCACCGACACCTACTGATCGTCCCGACCTGACACCGGAGGCGCGGGCCCGCCCGCGTCTCCCACCTCCGTTCCGCCGCCCTGCGCCGCGCTGTCGCGGCGCCCCAGCCCCGGACCCGCATGTTTTCCTTCTGCACCGACCCCTCGGTCCTGTCGACCCCGGCGTGGTTTGCCTGCTACTTCACCACCGGCAAGCTGATGCTGTTCTACACCTCCTTCGGGACGGTGCTGCTGCTGCTCGCGATCACGGCGCCGGTGGCGCTCGGCTTCGGCTTCGCCGGCGCCGCCGCGGCCCGTGCGCGCTTTGCGCCGCTGAGCTGGCTGGGCAAGCTCTACATCGCCATGGTGCGCGGCGTGCCGGACATCGTGTTCTTCCTGTTCTTCGTGATCGCGCTCGACCAGGGCTTCGAGTACCTGCGGCACAAGGTAAAATGCCCCGACTGGACCGATCCGATCCGGCAGGGTTCGGATTTCATCGTCTGCGACGCCGCCAAGCTGCCGCTCTCGACCGCGCCGCAGATCTGGCACGAGGTCTACGGCTTCTCGCTGGCGGTACTGACCTTCTCGATCGTGTTCGGCGCCTTCGCCGCCAACGTGCTCTACGGCGCCATGCGCGCGGTGCCGCATGCCCAGCTCGAGACCGCCGAGGCCTATGGCATGACGCACCGCCAGACCTTCTGGCGCGTCCTGATCCCGCAGATGTGGGTCTATGCCCTGCCCGGGCTGTCGAACCTTTGGATGGTGCTGATCAAGGCCACGCCGCTGCTGTTCCTGCTGGGCGTCGAGGACATCGTCTACTGGGCCCGCGAACTGGGCGGCGCCAAGACGGCGCGGTTCTCGGACTACCCGCATGCGGACTGGCGGGTGTGGTACTTCCTCGGGCTGCTGGTGTTCTACCTGCTGTTCACCCGGGTCTCTGAGATCGCGCTGGCGAAGCTGATGACGCGGCTGACCCATGGCCAGGCCACCGTGGGTGGCGAGGCCCAGAGAAAGGCAGCGTGATGAGTGTGAGGAGCGCTGTTTGGGGGCTCTGCCCCCGCCCGTGCAAGCACGGACTCCCCCGGGATATTTTTGGCCAGAAGAAGATGCGGGCCTTTGGCAAGGGAGGCCGGGCATGAGCTGCTGGGACGTGGTGGCCGATTACGGGCTGCGCTCGCTGGGGATCGGCGAGCGGCTGCTGCCGCGGGACGATTTCACCCTGTGCAAGCAGGCGGTGCTGATCGGCTCGGGGATGATCTGGAACGTCTATTTCGGCATCGTGGCGCTGGTCTCGGGGTTCTTCCTCGCCACCGCGCTGGCGGTCGGCAAGGCCTCGCCCCGCTGGCTGCCGCGCAAGCTTTCGGAATGGTTCATCTTCCTGTTCCGCGGCTCTCCGCTCTTCATCCAGTTCTTCTTTGCCTATTTCCTGTTCCTGAGTCTGAAGTCCGTCTCGCCGATCTTCGCGCCCTTCTCCTCGGCGTGGCTCGGCGCGCTGGTGGTGCTGTTCTTCAACACCGCCGCCTATAGTGGCGAGATCTTCTACGGCGCGCTGCTCTCGGTGCCCAAGGGCGATGTCGAGGCCGCCGACGCCTACGGCTTCTCGGGCTGGCCGCGCTTCCGCCGCATCGTCTGGCCGACCATGCTGCGGCTGGCCTGGCCCGCCTATACCAACGAGGCGATCTTCCTGTTCCACGCCACCACGCTGGTGTTCTTCTCGGGTTTCCCGGCCTGGCAGCAGCGCGGCGACGCGCTTTATTATGCCAACTACTTCGCCGACAAGACCTTCAACCCCTTCGTGGCCTACCCGATCCTCGCCGGCTATTTCATCGCGCTGACGCTGCTGATTATCTGGCTGTTCGGGGCGATCAACCGGCGGCTCAACCGGCACCTGCCGCAGGCCCGCCGCTCAAAGGTCAGATACCGGCCCAACCTGCTGCGCTGAGGTCCGGTCGAAAAGGCTTTGCCGATCCGCCTGCCCGGTGCAGGATGGGGCTGCGGGCGGCGCCCGCACAGGCGCGGCGCTCCGCATCCGGGACCGGAGGGAGGCAGCCATGCCGACACGTATCACCACAGCCATCTTCCTCGCCATCGCCGCCGAGTTCAGCGCCGAGCCGGCCGCCGCGCAGCAACAGTCGCGCGTCGCGTTCGAGCCAGGCGCGTCGAGCGCCACGATCAGCGGCACCATTACCGGGCAGGAGGTCATCGACTACGCGCTCGGCGCCTCGGCGGGCCAGACGCTCGAGGCGAGCATCACGGTCGACGGCACCAATGGCGACGGCACGATCTATTTCAACAACATGCCGCCAGGCGCCACCTACGAGGCAATCTTCCTAGGCCAGAGGGAAGACCGCAAGGCCAGCGTGGTTCTGCCCGCGAGTGACGATTACACCCTTCGGGTCTACCTGATGGGCAATGACCGCGATGCCGGGAAGACGGTGGGCTTTCTGCTGCCTGTGGCGATCCGCTGAGCAGCTTTCCGGCCCCCGCCCCCCGCGCGACGCCACGACGCCGGAATTTTCCTTGCCAGCCCCCCGCGCGGCACGTTATCCAGAATTTGATCAAATTCTACGGTGACCCATGAACGACCCCAAAAGCTGGCTGCGCAAGAACCCGCAGGTCCGCACCATCCGTGTGGCGGCAAGCGACCTCAACGGACAACCACGCGGCAAGCGTGTGCCCGCGCGCTTCGCCGACAAGGTGGTCGAGGACGGCACCCGCTTCCCGCTCTCGGTGCTCAATCTCGACATCTGGGGCGAGGATATCGACGAAAGCCCCCTCGTCTTCGAGACCGGCGATCGCGACGGCGTGCTCTATCCGACCGAGCGCGGCTTCGTGCCGATGCCGTGGCTCGAGGCGCCCACCGCGCTCCTGCCGATCTGGATGTATCGCGAGGACGGCCGGCCCTTCGACGGTGATCCGCGCCACGCGCTCTCGGCGGTGCTCAAGCGCTACCGCAAGCTCGGCCTCACGCCGGTGGTGGCGATCGAGCTCGAGTTCTTCCTCATCGACGACAGCGGCAAGTCGCTTCAGGTGCCGCTCTCGCCGCGCTCGCAGAAACGCCGCAAGGCGGCGGAGGTGATGTCGATCCGGGCGCTCGACGCCTTCGACATCTTCTTCACCGATCTCTACGACGCCTGCGAGGACATGGACATCCCCGCCGACACGGCGATCTCGGAGGCCGGGCTCGGGCAGTTCGAGCTCAACCTCATGCACCAGCCCGACGCGCTGCGCGCCGCCGACGATGCCTGGTTCTTCAAGATGCTGGTGCGCGGGCTCGCCCGGCGCCACGGCTTTGCCGCCTCGTTCATGGCGAAGCCCTACGAGGATTACCCGGGCTCCGGCATGCACGTGCATTTCTCGGTGCTCGACGAGGACGGCAACAACATCTTCGACGATGGCGGCCCCAAGGGCACCGATAAGATGCGCCATGCGGTGGGCGGGCTGATGGATGCGATGCATGACAGCACGCTGATCTTCGCCCCGCACGGCAACAGCTACGACCGGCTGGTGCCCGAGAACCACGCGCCCTGCGGCATCTCCTGGGCCTACGAGAACCGCACCTCGGCCATCCGCATCCCCGGCGGCAGCCCCAAGGGCCGCCGCATCGAGCACCGCGTGGCGGGCGGCGACGTGAACCCCTACCTGCTGCTGGCCACCCTGCTGGGCGCAGCGCTGAACGGCATCGAAGACGGCACCGAGCCGCCCGCACCGATCACCGGCAACGCCTATGCGCAGGACCTGCCGCTGATTCCGGGCAGCTGGGAAAAGGCCATGGACGCGTTCGAGGCCAGCGAGGTGATGCCGCGCATCCTGCCCGAGGGGCTGATCCGCAACCTGCTGCTGACCAAGCGGCAGGAGCTGCATTTCATGTCCGAGCTCTCGCCCCAGGAGCAGGTGGAAATCTATCTCGACACCGTCTGAGGCCCTCTTGCCGCCCAAGGGCGGCAGGACTACCCTCCGGCCATCAACGATATCGGTGCTTCATGAAAATCGGCATTCTGCAACCCGGGCTCGTCCCGGACGTGATCCTCGAAGAGGTCGGGGATTACGACACGCAATTCCACGCCCTGCTCGACGGGCATGGCTTCGAGTTCGAGACCTGGAAAGTGGTCAACGGCGACTTCCCCGACGGGCCTGACGCTGCCGATGGCTGGCTGATCACCGGCTCGCGCCACGGCGCCTACGAGGATCACCCGTGGATGGCACCGCTCGAAGAGCTGATCCGCGCGATCCACGCCGCCGGCAAGCCGCTGATCGGGGTCTGCTTCGGCCATCAGGTCATCGCGCAGGCGCTTGGCGGCAAGGTCGAGAAATCCGACAGGGGCTGGGTCATCGGACCCACGCTCTACAAGTATCCCGACAGCACGCGGCTGGTGAACGCCTGGCACCAGGACCAGGTCACCGAGCTGCCGCCCGGTGCCGAGGTGGTGGCCTCGTCGGAAAAGTGCCACAACGCCGCGATCCTCTATCCCGGGCACGCCTACACGGTGCAGCCGCACCCTGAATTCCGCCGCAACTATGTCGACAGCCTGATCGAGCACCGCGCCCCGGGCGTGGTGCCGGCCGAGCTCATCGAGGACGCCAAGACCAAGCTAGAGATGCCGCTCGACAGCGGCGACGTGGGTGCGCAATTCGCGCGGTTCTTCAAGGAGAAGCGGCTATGAGCACCGAATGGACCGCCAGCCTGCCGGAATCCGCCGCCGCATATCTCGAGGGCCGCAGGCTCGACGAAGTCGAGTGCATCATCTCCGATCTGCCGGGCATCGCCCGCGGCAAGGCCGTGCCGGCATCGAAATTCGCCCGGCAGGCGTATTTCCACCTGCCCGACTCGATCTTCTTCCAGACCATCACCGGCGAATGGGGCGAGGCCGCTGGCGAAGAGGGATTCATCGAGCGCGACATGATCCTCAAGCCTGACATGACCACCGCCAGCGCCGCGCCCTGGACCGGGGACTGGACGCTGCAGGTGATCCATGACGCCTTCGACCGGCACGGCGATCCGATCGAATACGCGCCGCGCAACGTGCTCAAGCGCGTGGTCAAGCTCTACGAGGATCAGGGCTGGGAGCCGATCGTGGCGCCGGAGATGGAGTTCTTCATCGTCGCCCGCAACCTCGACCCGGCCAAGGATATCGAACCGATGATGGGCCGCTCGGGCCGCCCGGCCGCGGCGCGCCAGGCCTATTCGATGACCGCGGTGGACGAGTTCGGTCCGGTGATCGACGACATCTACGATTTCGCCGAGGCGCAGGGCTTCGAGATCGACGGCATCACCCAGGAAGGCGGCGCCGGCCAGCTCGAGATCAACCTGCTGCACGGCGATCCGGTGAAGCTGGCCGACGAAGTGTTCTACTTCAAGCGGCTGATCCGCGAGGCGGCGCTGCGGCATGACTGCTTCGCCACCTTCATGGCCAAGCCGATCGCCAACGAGCCGGGCTCGGCGATGCATATCCACCACTCGGTGATGGATCGCGAGACCGGGCGCAACATCTTCTCCGGACCTCAGGGCGGCGAGACCGACGCGTTCTACCACTTCATCGGCGGGCTGCAGACCTACCTGCCGGCGGCGGTGGCGGTGATGGCGCCCTATGTCAATTCGTATCGCCGATACGTGCGCGACCACGCCGCGCCGATCAACCTCGAATGGGGCCGCGACAACCGCACCACCGGCATCCGCATCCCGCTCTCGGGATCTGAGAGCCGACGGGTCGAGAACCGGCTCGCGGGGATGGATTGCAACCCCTATCTCGGCATCGCGGCCTCGCTGGCCTGCGGCTATCTCGGGCTGATGGAAGAACGCCGCCCGTCGAAGCAGTTCCGCGGTGACGCCTACGAGGGCGAGGGAGACATCCCGCGCGTTCTGGGCTCGGCGCTGGAACTCTGGGACGAGGCCGAGGCGCTGCACGAGGTGATGGGCAAGGATTTCGCGCGGGTCTACTCGATCGTGAAGCGGGCGGAATACGAGGAATTCCTGTCGGTGATCAGCCCGTGGGAGCGCGAGCACCTGCTGCTCAACGTGTGAGCGCTCTGCCGGGGGCGGAAGGGGCGCTGCCCCTCTTGGCCTTCGGCCAATTCACCCCGGAGTATTTTTGACGAAGAGAAGGGCTGGGTTGTGGACCTGCTGTTTTCCAATGACCGACGCGGGCACTACCCGGAGAGCTGGTATGCGGCCACCGCGACCGATCTCGGGGCCTTCCCGGCGCTCGAGGGCGAGGCGCGGGCCGATGTCTGCATCATCGGGGCGGGATTCACCGGGCTCTCGGCGGCGCTGCACATGGCCGAGGCCGGGCTCGACGTGGTGCTGCTCGAGGCGCATCGGGTGGGGTTCGGCGCCTCGGGGCGCAATGGCGGGCAGCTGGGCTCGGGGCAGCGGCAGGACCAGCTGACGCTCGAGGAGATGCTCGGGCGCGAGGACGCGCGCAAGTACTGGGATCTGGGCGAGGAGGCCAAGGATCTCGTGCGCGACCTGATCGCGAAGCACGACATCGACTGCCACCTGCGCGACGGCGTCGCATGGTGCGGCTCGCGCCCCGGCGAGGTGCAGCATCTGCACGAGTACGCCGAGCACATGGGCGCGCACTATGGCTACGAGATCGAGCGCCACGATGCCGAGAGCTTCCGCGCCATCTGCCCCTCACCGGATTATTGCGGCGGCGTGGTCGACATGGGGGCGGCGCATCTTCATCCGCTTCGCTTCTCGCAGGGGCTGGCCAAGGCCGCGGCGAGCGCCGGGGCGCGGATCTTCGAGCAGAGCTTCGTGACGGAGGTGCAGGAAGGTGCCGACTGCGTCGTGACCTGCGAGCGCGGATCGGTGCGCGCCGATCACGTGATCTATGCCGGCAACGGCTATCTCGGCAAGCTTCAGCCCCGGGTGGCGCGGCGGGTGATGCCGATCAACAATTTCATCGCCGCCACCGAGCCGCTGGGGGCGCGCACCGCCGAGGTGCTGACCCGCGACATCGCGGTGGCCGACTCGCGCCACGTGGTGAACTACTTCCGGCTCAGCCATGACGGCCGCCTGCTGTTCGGCGGCGGCGAGAGCTATGGTTACAAGTTCCCCGCCGACATCAAGGCCAAGGTGCGCAAGCCGATGCTGGAGATCTTCCCGCAGCTCGCCGGCGTACGGCTCGATTACGCCTGGGGCGGCACGCTGGGGATCACCATGAAGCGCCTGCCGTTCCTCGCGCGGCTCGCGCCCAACGTGCTCAGCGCCTCGGGCTATTCCGGCCACGGGGTCGGCACCGCCGTCCATGCCGGGCGGCTGCTGGCCGAGGCGGTGCGCGGCCAGTCGCAGGGCTTCGACGCCATGGCCGCCCTGCCCGTCCCGCCCTTCCCCGGCGGGCCCGCCTTCCGCACGCCGCTGCTCACGCTCGCGATGACCTGGTTCGCGCTGCGCGACCGCATCGGGCTCTGAACCGCGACCTTTTCGCAACGGATCTGCCCCGCACCGCCTCCCTCGGGAGGCGGTTTTCACTTGGCTGTCACAGAACTGATGTTTAAGATTTCCAGAATACGACATTCAGGATTTTGAAATATGAGCAGCCTGCCCAACATGCACGACGCAGAGCCGATCCCCGCGGAAGCGCGCGCCGAGATCGACCGGCTTCTGCAATCCGGAGACCTGTTCCGCTACACCGCCCCCGAGGATGCGCCGGTGGCGCTGCTCGAGCGCGAGTTCGCCGCGATGCTGGGCAGCAAATACGCGCTGGCGGTGTCGAGCTGCTCGGCGGCGCTGTTCCTCTCACTGAAGGCGCTCGGCCTGCCGCGCGACGCGCGCGTGATGATCCCGGGCTTTACCTTCGCCGCCGTGCCCTCGGCCATCGTACACGCGGACTGCGTGCCGGTGCTCTGCGAGGTCGGCGACAATTACCGCATCGACATGGCGGATTTCGAAGCCAAGCTCGGCGGTGTTCAGGCGGTCATCATCAGCCACATGCGTGGCCACACCTCGGACATGGACGCGATCATGGCGCTCTGCGACGCCCGCGGCATCCCGGTGGTGGAAGACGCGGCGCACAGCCTCGGCACGGTCTGGGGCGGGCGCAACATCGGCACCATCGGCAAGATCGGCTGCTTCTCGTTCCAGAGCTACAAGCTGGTCAATGCCGGCGAGGGCGGCATCCTGATCACCGACGATGCCGATGTGGTGGCGCAGGCGGTGATCCTGTCGGGTGCCTACGAGCACAACTGGCAAAAGCACATGGCGCGCGGTGACAACCGGGCCGACCTCGAAGAGGCCTTTGCGCGCTGGCAGAACAAGCTGCCGCTCTACAATCTGCGCATGTCGAACCTGTCGGCTGCGGTGATCCGGCCGCAGCTGCCGCATGTGGCGCGCCGCGTCGAAGACGGCCGCCGCAACCACGACTTCGTCGCCGAACGCATCGAGATGAGCCCGTGGATCGAGGTCCCGGCCAAGCTCGAGCGCGAGGAGCGCGCACCGGATTCGCTGCAGTTCAACCTTGTCGGCATGGATCGCGAGGAGATGCGCGCCTTCGCCGAAACCGCCGCCGCGATGGGCGTGAAGGTGCAGGTTTTCGGCCTGTCCTCGGACAACGCCCGCGCCTTCTGGAATTGGCAGTTCCTGCGCGAGATCCCCGAGCTGCCGCAGACCCGCGCCATGCTCGAGCGCGCCTGCGACACCCGCCTGCCGGCGCGGCTGACGCTCGAGGATTGTGCCGGCGTGGCCGATATCCTGATCAACGCCGCCGAGGCGGTGATGGGCGAGACCCGCGCCTACGGCACCTGAGACCCATCAAGACCAAGACCACTCACGACGAACGGAGAACGGGCGGGGATCTCCCCGCCCGTTCTCCGTCTTTGCGCACACGCGGCGGCCCGTGAGGGCCGCGCGGGTCACTTGTTCATCTTGGAAAGCTTGCTCTGCAGCTCGGCCAGCTGTTTCTTTATGGCGTCGAGGTCTTCCTCTTCACCCTTGCCCGGCGTCTCGCCTTCGGCCTCGGGGCCGGACCACTGCTTGCCCATGTTGCCGGTCATCGCCTTGAGAAAGGCCTCCTGCTGGGCCTGCATCGCCTCGAAGCCGGGGATCTTCGGCATCATCGGGTTGGCGTTGACGGTCTCGGCCCATTTCGACTGACTTTCGCGGAACATCTCGAACGACGCGGCAAGGAACTGCGGCACCGACGAGGTGGCCTGCGTGGTGTAGCTGCGCACCAGATCGGTGAGAACATTGATCGGCAGCACGCTTTCGCCGCGGCTCTCGTGCTCGGCCACGATTTGCAGCAGGTATTGCCGGGTCAGGTCGTCACCGGATTTCAGATCGACGATCTGCACGTCGCGCCCATCGCGAATGAAGCCCGCGATGTCCTCCAGCGTGACGTAGTCGCTCGTCTCGGTGTTGTAGAGACGGCGGCTGGCATAGCGCTTGATCAGCAGCGGTTTTTCCGTATCGGCCACCTGGTGCCCTCCCTGGCATGCAGCATTGCAGCGAAAGCCTATGCGAGCGCAGAAAAAAAGAAAAGCCTTTGCGTGCAAGCATGAAGCCCGCGATCAGCCCCGCGACGCGGCGAGAATCCGGTCGATCCACGCTTGTGTCCCGCGCGAGAATTCCAACGGCAACGGCCAGTCTGCCTGCTCTGACACCGCGCGGTTGAACGCCTCGACCTGCAGCACGTAGTGGTTCTCAGCCGGCCAGCGCCAGCTCTCCACGTGCCCGCCTGGGCGGTGCAGTTCGAGCGAGGCCTGGCCGAAGACCTGGACGTTGAAGGGCACCGGCAGGCGCAGCACCGCGCGCTCCCCATGCACCACGATCTCCTGCCACGGCGCCGCCCGCATCGAGACCCGCCCGGTGTAGAGAAACTCCGGAAAGCGGGCCATGATGTGGGTGCTGGCATCGATGCCGTTGACCCAGTCGGTCTCGACCGCCAGCAGCTCTTCCGGCTCCTGCCCGGTGATCAGCCGGATCGAGCCGAAGGCGTAGATGCCAATGTCGCCAAGGGCGCCGCCACCGGTCTCGGGACGGTTGCGTATGTTGTCGAGATCGTCGTTGAAAAAGCTGTGGGTCGAGTCGATGCGCACGATTTTTCCCAAGGCACCATCCTGGATCAGCTCGCGCGCCTTGCCGAACTGGGGGTGATGCGCGATCATCCACGCCTCGGCGAT
The DNA here is from genome assembly GCF_017309175.1 of Salipiger bermudensis. Taxonomy (NCBI): domain Bacteria; kingdom Pseudomonadati; phylum Pseudomonadota; class Alphaproteobacteria; order Rhodobacterales; family Roseobacteraceae; genus Salipiger; species Salipiger bermudensis. Next base: position 140,807 of record NZ_JAEKJV010000003.1, read on the forward strand.
CAGCTTGCCAGTGCGGTCGCGGGTTTCGATCAGCCGGTCGATCCCGGACGCCTCCATCGCGATGGGCTTTTCGCACAGCACGTGCTTGCCGGCCTCGGCGGCCTTCTCGCTCCACGCCACATGCATCGAATTGGGCAGAGGGATATAGACCGCGTCGATCTCGGGATCGGCGAGCAGCGCGTCGTAATCATCGAAGACCCGCAGTCCGGGCGCGAATTCGGCAAAGGGCGCAGCCTTCTCGGGCGCCGAGGTGGCGATGGCCGACAGCGCCCCGCCGCGCGCCGCGTGGATCGCGGGCGCCATCTGCTGACGGGCGAAGTTCGAGGCGCCCAGAATACCCCAGCGCAAGTGATCGGCCATGATGATGCTCCTGTTCCGTTACCGCTGACGGTAGCGCGACGAGCGGGGCGCGCAACCCGGCCCTCCAGCGTCAGCGAACAAAAAAACGCCTGCCCCAAGGGGGCAGGCGCGTACCATCTACCTTAACGTCCGGGCTCAGGCGCTACTGAGCATGCCCTGCTCCTGCGCGAGATCGCGCATGCGCTTCTGCAGTTTCTCGAAGGCGCGGACCTCGATCTGGCGGATGCGCTCGCGGCTGACATCGTAGACGCCAGACAACTCCTCGAGTGTCACCGGCTGCTCGGCCAGTCGACGCTGGGTGAGGATGTCGCGCTCGCGCTCGTTGAGAACGTCCATCGCCTCGGTCAGCAGTTCGCGGCGCGCCTCGAGCTCGTTGCGCTCGGCATAGTCGCCCGCCTGGTCGGCGCTCTCATCCTCAAGCCAGTCCTGCCATTGCATCGAGCTCTCGTCATCGCTGCCCACCGTGGCGTTCAGCGAGGCATCGCCACCCGAAAGGCGGCGGTTCATCGAGATCACCTCGTCATGCGTCACACCAAGATCGGTGGCGATACGCTCGACATGCTCGGGCCGCAGGTCACCGTCCTCGAGCGCGCCGATGCGGCTCTTGGCTTTGCGCAGATTGAAGAACAGCTTCTTCTGAGCGCTGGTCGTGCCGAGCTTCACCAGCGACCACGAGCGCAGGATATATTCCTGAATGGAGGCACGAATCCACCACATGGCGTAGGTCGCGAGGCGGAAGCCCTTTTCGGGATCGAAGCGCTTGACCGCCTGCATCAGGCCCACGTTGGCCTCCGAGATCACCTCGGCCTGCGGCAGACCGTAACCACGGTAGCCCATGGCGATCTTGGCAGCGAGGCGCAGGTGGCTGGTGACGAGACGGTGCGCCGACTCGGCGTCCTGATCCTCGACCCAACGCTTGGCCAGCATGTACTCTTCTTCGGGCTCCAGAAGCGGGAACTTCCGGATTTCGGACAGATAGCGGCTCAGGCCCGCCTCTGGGGACGGTGCCGGCAGATTGGCATATTTGCTCACGTTGCTCACGTGCCCGGTTCCTCCAATGTTACGGGGCTTAACATCCCATATGGGAGCGCCACCATGAGTTTGCAAGGTGTGTCACCTTGAGACCTTTATACGACGTTAACGCAGGCTTCCGTCGGACGGGTCCGTCAAAACGCCGCGCTCACGCGGTTGGGAACTTGATGTCATATGTGCGGGATGCACGTAAACGGCCGATACGGCGGGAATTGTGTGCGCCTAGGCACACACAATCGTGTCACCCGGCGTTACGGAGCGCCTCGAGCAGGCTCTGCATGTCCGCGGGCAGCGGCGCCTCGAAGCGCAGCCGCTCGCCGGTGGCCGGATGATCGAAGCCCAGCTCGGCAGCGTGCAGCGCCTGCCGGTCGAAGCCGGCGACCTCGGTTGCCGCCGCCTCGCCGATCGCCTTGACCGGCGGTTTGCGGCGTCCGCCATAGACCGGATCACCCACCAGCCCGTGCCCGGCATGGGCCATATGCACGCGGATCTGATGCGTGCGCCCGGTCTCGAGCCGACACTCGAGCAGCGCCATCGCCGGCGGCGCGCCAAAGCTCTCGAGGACCCGCGCCCGGGTCACCGCGTGCCGGCCCTGCCCGTCGAAGAACACCGCCTGCCGCTGCCGGTCGGTCTTATGCCGCGCCAGCCCGGACTGGATGCAGAGCACCCCGCCCGGCTCAACCGACACGCCACGGGTGCCCAGAAGCCGTGGATCGCCCTGGTTGGGCACGCCGTAGCAGATCGCCCGGTAGGCGCGGTCGGCGCTGTGCGCCTCGAACTGCGCCGCGAGCCCGTGATGCGCGCGGTCCGACTTGGCCACCACCAGAAGCCCACTGGTGTCCTTGTCGATGCGGTGCACGATGCCCGGCCGCGCCACGCCGCCGACCCCCGAGAGCTTGCCGCCGAAATGGTGCAGCAGCGCATTGACGAGCGTGCCCGTGGGCGTGCCCGGCGCCGGGTGCACCACCATGCCGGCGGGCTTGTTCACCACCACGAGGTCGTCATCCTCCCAGACGATATCGAGGGGGATGTCCTCGGGGCCGATATGGCTCTCTTCGGCCTGCGGCACGGCGATGACGATCTCGTCACCCTCGGCAACCTTGGCCTTGGGATCGCTCAGCACCTCTCCGCCGCGCGTGACCGCGCCCTCGGCGATGAGCCTGGCAAGCCGGGTCCGCGACAGCGCCGCTGCCTCTGGCACATCCCGCGCCAGCGCCTTATCAAGGCGCGCAGGCGGGGCTTCCCCGATGATGATGCGCAAGGCCTTGTCCATGTCCCAGACTCCCGATCCCGACGAACAGTTGCCCGAGCCGACCAACCTGCGCTTCCTGCGCCTGCTGGTCACCGTGCTCACGGGCGTGATGATCGCCGGGCTTCTAGCGATCCTTGCGATGATTGTCATCCAGTACCGCACCACCCGCGTGCCGCTGCCCGAGATCATCACCCTGCCCGACGGCACCACCGCCACCGCCTACACGCAAGGGTCCGACTGGTACGCGGTGGTGACGGCGGACGACGAGATCCTGATCTTCGACCGCGCCTCGGGAGAGATCCGGCAACGCATTGCAGTCGAGGCCGGCCCCTGAGCCAAGAGCAGCCGCGCGGGCGCTCCGCGTGTCTCCTGCGGCGCGCGCGGCCGGAAAACCCACCGCCCCGTCGCCTGCACCGGCTTGCCTCAGCCAGCCCCGCTCAGCCCGCGACCCCAAGCCGCCGCGCCAGCCGGCGCTCGAGCTGGACGAGCGCGTCATAGATCAGCACCGCGAACAGGCCGACGATCAGGCCGCCTTGCAGCACATAGGCGGTGTTGTTCGTCAACAGCCCCGCGATGATCACCTCGCCCAGCGTGCGCGCGGCCACCGTGGAGCCGATCGTGGCGGTGCCGAGCGCGATCACCACCGAGAGCCTGATCCCGGTCAGGATCACCGGAAGGGCAAGCGGCAGCTCGACCTGAAACAGCCGCTGGCGCCGGTCAAGCCCGATGCCCCGCGCCGCCTCCATCGCCGAGGGAGGCAGGCTCGACAGGCCCGTCACCGCGTTCTCGAAGATCGGCAACAGCCCGTAGAGGAACAGCGCCACCAGCGTCGGCCCGGCCCCGAAGCCAAGCGCCGGCACCGCCAACGCCAGCACCGCGACGGGTGGGAAGGTCTGGCCGATATTGGTGATGGTGCGCGACAGCGGCCGGAAGGCCGCCCCGGCGGGCCGCGTCACCAGCACCGCCAGCGTCACCGCCACCAGCGTCGCCGCGCCCGAGGCCAGCGCCACCAGCCCCAGATGGCTCAGCGACAGCGACAGCAGCGAGGCACGCTCATAGATCACCGGGCCGCCCGCGGGAGCGGCCGGCGCGAAGAGCGGCTCGAACCAAGCGGGCCGCAGCACCAGCGACAGCAGCAGCGCAATCAGCGCCGCGCGGAGGGCCGCACCCCGGCTCACCCGTGCGCCTCGGCACGGGCGCGGATCGCCGCCAGCGTGACATGACCGAGGGCGGCGCCATCGCGCTCCACGCGCAGCGCATCCCTCCCGCTCCACAGGCAGGTCGAGAGCGCATCCCGCAGGCTGGTCGACGCGTCGACGACCGGACCGTCGACAGTGCCCTCTTCGACAATCTCGGAGACCGGGAACAGCGACAGCAGCTTCAGCGGACGATCTACGCCGCCAACCATCTCGGACACGAACTCGGTGGCGGGCTTGGCGATGATCTCGGCAGGGGCCGCGTATTGCACCAGCTTGCCGGCATCCATCACCGCCACCTTGTCGCCAAGCTGGATCGCCTCTTCCATGTCATGAGTGACGATCAGGATGGTCGAGCCGAGCGCCCTCTGGATGCGCCGCAAATCCTCCTGCGCGCGGGTTCGGATAATCGGGTCGAGCGCCCCGAAGGGCTCGTCCATCAGGATCATGTCGGGCCGCGAGGCCAGCGCCCGCGCCACGCCGACGCGCTGCTGCTGACCGCCGGACAGCTCGCCGGGATAGCGGTCGCGAAACTCGTCGGGCGGCATCGAGAACAGATCGAGCAGTTCGTCGACGCGAGCGCGGATCTTGTCGCGCGGCCAGCCGAGCAGCCGCGGCACGGCGCCGATGTTGCGCGCCACGCTGTGATGCGGAAACAGACCGTGGCCCTGAATGGCATAGCCGATGCGCCGCCGCAGCGCCTCCTTGGGCAGGCCGGTGGTCGGCTCGCCGTTGATCCGGACCTCACCAGAGCTTGGCTCGACAAGGCGGTTGATCATCCGCAGCAGCGTGGTCTTGCCCGAGCCGGAGGTCCCGACGATGGCGGTGATGGTGCCGGTCTCGACGGTGAGCGAGACCGCGTCCACCGCCGGCGTGCCGTCATAGATCTTGGTGATGGCGTCGATCTCGATCATGGGCGGGTCTCCGGGGTCGGGCTGGCCAGCTCGACCAGAATGTCCATCACGATGGCGGCGATCAGCGCCAGCGCCACGGTCGGCAGGGCGCCGAGCAGGATCAGGTCGGTGGCCGTCTGGTTGAGGCCCTGAAAGACGAAGGTGCCGAAGCCGCCGCCGCCGATCAGTGCCGCGATCACCGCAAGGCCGATGTTCTGCACCAGCACGATGCGCAGCCCGGCGAGGATCACCGGCAGGCCAAGCGGCAGTTCGACCTGCCACAGGCGCTGGCGCGAGGTCATGCCCATGCCGCGCGCCGCGTCGCGGGCGGCAGGCGGCGTGCTGTCGAGCCCGGCCACGGTGTTGGCGACCACCGGCAGCAGCGAATAGAGCACCAGCGCGAGGAAGGCCGGGGCGAAGCCGATGCCCGCGATACCGAGCGCTTCGGCGCCGGGCACGCTGTCACCAACCCAGCCGAGCAACGGGATCATGATGCCGAACATGGCAAGCGAGGGAATGGTCTGGAGAAAGCTCAGCACCGGCAGCAGCGCGGCGCGCATCCGGGCGTTGCGATGACACAGGATGCCGAGCGGAAAGCCTATCGCCGCGGCCACCGCGAGCGAGCCGAAGGCAAGGCCGAGATGGCGCCAGAAGGCGGTGGCAAAGGCGGCGCGCCGGCCGTCGTATTCCCGGAAGATCGACAGCTGCGTCAACGCATCCATCTGCAGCACCAGTGCGACCGCAAGCAGTGCCACGGCCAGCAGCCCGGCCCGCGCCAGCGGCCCGGGCGACAGCGCCGAGAGCGCGTCGGCCATCAGCAGGCCGAGGATCACCAAGAGGTACCAGAAGCCCGGCGCCGGCGACACGCGGGCATAGGTCCCGGCCCCCTCGAGCATCGTTTGCGTGCCCTGCCCCAGCAACCAGACAACCCCGGCAAGGCCGAGCGCCGCCCCTGCGAGCCGCAGCCACGGCCAGCGCGGCAGCAGGCCAAGCGCCAGCGCTGCAACAACGGCGGCAAGCCCCGATGCCACCGCGCCGGAGGGCGCAACCATCCAGACGTCCACGCCCTCGCCCGCCACGATGCGGTTCGCGGCGAGCGTCATGAAAGGCGCCAGCAGCGCCAGCGCCCCCAGCGCCGCGAACAGCGCGCCGGGCGGCGAGACAGCCGGAAGAGTTCGGGCAGGCACCGCGAGGGCGATCAGTCGAGCACGCCGATGGTGGTCAGATACTCGCGCGCGACCGCCTCGGCGGGTTCGCCACCGACCTGGATGCGGCCATTGAGCTCTTGCAGGGTCGCCATGTCGAGATCGCTGAAGATCGGGTTCAGCACCTCGGAGATGGCCGGGTATTCCTCGAGCACGGTATCGCGCACCACAGGCGCCGGCTCGTAGACCGGCTGCACACCCTTGTCGTCCTCCATCACCACGAGGCCCGCGGCGCCGACGCCGCCATCGGTGCCGTAGGCCATCGCCGCGTTCACACCCGAGGTGCCGCGCGCCGCCGCCTGAATCGTCGCCGCGGTGTCACCGCCCGACAGGATCACCGTCTGGTCGGGGCCAAGCTCGAAGCCATAGGTCTCCTGCATCGCCGGCAACACCGCCGGAGAGGAGACGAACTCGGTCGAGGCCGCGAGCTTGATCTCGCCGCCATCCGCCACCCAGGCGCCGAAATCCGACATGGTGACCAGCTCGTTTTCCTCGGCCAGCGGCCCGGTCAGCGCGATGGCCCAGGTGTTGTTCGCAGGCGCCGATTGCAGCCACGTCAAATCGTTCTCGGTGTCGAGCTCGGCGGCGCGGGCATAAGCCTCTTCGGGGTTCTTCCAGACCTCGCTGTCGGCCTCGTTGAAGAAATACGCCGCGTTGCCGGTATATTCCGGGTAGATGTCGATCTGACCCGCGAGCAGCGCCTCACGCACCACCTGGGTGCCGCCGAGCTGCAGCCGGCGCTCCACCGGCAGTCCGGCATCCTCGAGCGCCAGAGCGATCATGTTGCCAAGCAACCCGCCCTCGGTGTCGATCTTGGACGAGACGGTGATCTCGGCATGGGCGGCGGTTCCGAGCGCGGATGCAAGCGCGAGGGCGGCAGTAAGGATCTGGGATTTCATGGCGGTCTGAGCTCCTCCGGGGTAGGTGGCCGTGCCCGTTCAGGGCGTTTCCCCGTCGGACCTAGCGCGCAGGCGTCGTTCACCAAGAAGGAAAGCACGGGCACCCGGCATTTGTCGACCGCCAAGCGCCCTGGCGCTGAGATCGGACCTTGCCAGCCCCCGGGAAACCGCCGCCGCGAGCACGTGGCTCCCGGCGGCGAGAATGGCCCGGTCAGGCCTCGATCTGCGAGATCATCCGCTCGAGGCGCTCCATCGCGCGCACCCCGTCGCCGATATCGGGCACGTTGCGGCTCTCGCCGCGCAGGACGGCGGCCACGTCTGCCAGCAGCGCCGCGTAGCCCTTGTGATCCTCGTTGGCGGCGGCGGTGAAGTTCGGCGTCCAGCTCAGCGTGTCGCAGGCCGGGTCGAGCACCGCGCCGGGATCCTCGGCCTTGAAGGGCGGATCGCGGTAGAGCGCCACGTTGATGATGTTGTCGACGTGCAGCCGGGCGTGATCGCCCATGATGCGGATCTCTTCCATCGGCGTGCCACGCGACTGCACCGTACCCATGACGATGTTGCCGATCTTTCCGGCTTCTGTCGTAAAGTTGAGGTGCAGCAACAGCTTGCCCGGCTGCGGCGAGACCGAGCGGACCTGCATGTCGCCGAAATCCTCGCCTGCAAACCACGGGATCAGGTCCATGTAATGCACGCAGTGATGCAGGTAGAAGCCGCTGTAGTCGGGCTCGCCCTCGAAATAGGTGGGCGCGGTCATGTAGGCGCCGGTGATGCCCAGAACATCGCCGAAATCGCCGCCCCTGAGCACGTTCATCGCCATGCGGTTGCCGGTGGAATAGCGCTTCATGAAGCCGACCATCACCGGTTTGCCGGCAGCCTCCGAGGCCTTGGCGATCTCCAGCGCGCCGGCGGCGGTGGCGGCGGGCGGTTTCTCCATGAACACCGGCAGCCCCGCCTCGAGCGCCGCCAGCGTCGCCATGCGGTGCAGCTCGGGGCCGACCGCCATGCCGATGGCGTCGAGCCCCGGCGTCTTGATCATCTCGCGGAAATCGTCGTGCAGCGCGGTGACGCCGTATTCTGCGGCGGTCTTCTTCAGCGCCTCGCCGTCGCGGTCGCAGAGCGCCGCGATGCGGATGTCGTTGCGCCCGAGCTGCGGCAGCAGCATCTGGCGCGCGTGACGGCCGCAGCCGATCCAGCCGATATTGATCATTGGTCCACCTCCGCCAGCGCCAGCGCGTTTCGGATGACGCCGAGCCCGGCCATGAGCTTGTCGCTCTCATCCTCGCGCGGGGCGCGCCAGTGGGCGATGGGCAGCGCGATACGGTCATCGGCGCGGCGGAACGGCTCGAGCGAGATCGGCCCGGCATAGTTCACCTGCGCCAGCGCGCGCATCACGGCGGTCCAGTCGATATGGCCGGTGCCGGGATGGCCGCGATGGTTCTCGTTGGCCTGGAAATGCACGATGCGGTCGCCCGCCATGCGGATCGCATCGGGGATCGAGCGCTCTTCCATGTTCATGTGGAAGGTGTCGAGCATCAGCTTGAAGCCGGGGTTGTCGACCGCGTCCACCACCTCGCAGGCCTGCCGGGTTGTCGACAGGATATCGGTCTCGAACCGGTTCAGCGCCTCGACCGCGAAGGTCACGCCGGCGGCCTCGGCCTGCGGCGCGATGGTCTGGAAGGCCGAGATCGTGCGCTCGGCGCGGGCGGCGATCTCGTCGTCGCTGCGCGGCACCGGCGGGCGACCGGCAAACACCATAGGCTCACCGTAGAGCGGCCCGCCGACGATGCCGCCGCCAAGCTCGGCCGCGACGTCGATGCAGAGCTTGAGGTAATCCATGCCGCCCTGCCGGTTGGCCGCATCCTCCGAGGCGATGGAGCGCTGCTGGTTCACGCGGGCGGCCAGTACGGTGAAGATGCCGGCATCGTCGGCGGCCTTCTTCACGTCGGCGATCGAGAGGTCGTCCTCGGGCTCGGGGACCAGAAGCTCGACGAAGTCGAAGCCGAGATCGGCGGCCTTCTGGAAATAGTGCAGATCCTTGCCGGCGAAGGGCCGGATGAACTGCATTGAGATGATGCCGATGGGGTTTTTCACGTTTCTTGTCCTTTCCGTCAGCCCTTGACCGCACCTTGCGTGAGGCCGGAGATCAGGCGTTTCTGCACCAGCAGGAAGAGCACGGTGGCGGGGAGGGCGCCGACGATGCCGCCGGCGGTGAGCAGCCCCCATTGCACCTCGTATTCGCCGATCAGCGTCTGCACGGCGACCGTGATCGTGCGCACGTTGCGGCCGCCAAGCGTGAGGGCATAGAGGTACTCGTTCCACGAGGTGATGAAGATGTAGATGCCGGTGGCGATGATGCCGGGCAGGCAGAGCGGCAGCACCACGCGGCGCAGCGCCTGCATCCGGGTGCAGCCGTCCGTCATCGCCGCCTCGTCAAGCGAGCGCGGAATGCCGTTCATGTAGCTGACCATCATCCAGATCGAGAACGGGATCGCCACGGTCGAGTTGGCGATGATCAGCGCGATATGGGTGTCGAGCAGCCCGAGCACCCGCATCAGCACGAAAAGCGGCAGGATCAGCAGCACCAGCGGGAACATGTTGATGAGCAGGAACTGCAGCATCAGGATGCGCTTTCCCCTGAAGTTGAAGCGCGAGAACGAATAGGCCGCCGTGACGCTGAGCGACAGCCCGACGATCACCGTGCCGCCGGCAACGATGAAGCTGTCGAGCAGGTTCTCGGCGAAGCCCACGGTGCGGAACAGCCGCGTGTAGTTCTCGATGGTGGCATTGAGCAGCGACGGGCCTTCGGTGAAGAGCGTGCTCTCGTCGCTGATCGAGGTGATGAACATCCACAGGTAAGGCCCGAGCGTGAAGACCAGAATGGCCAGCATCGGCAGGTCGACCGTCAGGATGCGCTTGGTGGTCGAGGGTTTGTGCAGGGCCATCAGGACGCCGCCTTTCCGGTGCGCTTGAGGTAGAAGACCACGACCACCATCAGCAGCAGGGTGAAGAGCACGGCAATGGCCGAGCCGTAGCCGAAATCGAGATTGGTGCGGGCCTTGATGAAGGCATAGAGCGGCAGCGTGTGGGTGGCATAGCCGGGGCCACCTCCGGTCATCACGAAGATCACGTCGAAGCTGTTGGCGACCCAGATCATCCGCAGCAGCACCGCGGTCATCATCACGCCCGAGATGCCGGGCAGGGTGATGTGCCAGAACTGGCGCCAGGCCGAGGCACCGTCGATCGAAGCGGCCTCATAGTAGCTCTGCGGGATCGATTGCAGGCCGGCGAGGATCATCACCGCGAAGAACGGGAAGCCCTGCCACGTCAGCGTGAGGATGATCGAGGCCAGCGCGGTGTCGGGATCGGCAAGCCACGGGATCGCCTGCTGGATCAGCCCCATGCGCAGCAGGAACTCGTTGGCGATGCCGTAATTGCTGTCGTAGATCCACACCCACATCAGCGCGATCACCACCGAGGGCAGCGCCCACGGGATGATGATCAGGGCACGGGCCACCGGGCGCCACGGGAACTCCTGGTTGAGCAACAGCGCGGTCACCAGGCCAAGCAGGAGCTGCGCCGGGATCGTCGTGCACATCCAGATGATGGTGTGCTTGAGCGAGATCCAGAACACCTCGTCGTTGAGCGCCGCCTTGAAGTTGTCGAGCCCGACCCAGGTGAAGTCATTGGGCCGGAAGAGCACGTATTCGTGCAGGCTCATCCACGCGGTCTGCAGCATCGGGAAGAACACGATGGCGAGCGTGACGAGCACCGCCGGGGTGAGCATCGCGTAGGGCAGCACCTGACGGCCCAGAGAGGCGCGGTGCTTGGGTGTCTCAGAGACATGGGTCATGGTCGCGTCCGTCATGGGGCACGGGGCTTTCGGCTTGGGGAGCGGGGGTGTCCGGGCGCCACGCATGGGCGCCCGGATCTGGGCAGAGCGCTTACTCGGCGAAGAGCTCTTCGATCTTGGCGTTCATCTCGGCCGGCGCGATATCGCCGGTCAGCACGCGCTGCATGTTGGTGGGCCATGCGGTGTTGACGAAATCCGCCGTGGCCGAGCTGTTGGGCAGCATCTCGGCGAAGGGCAGGCTGTCGACGGTGGCCTGCACGAAGCGTTGCGGGTGCAGCGTCCAGCTTTCGCTGTCGGCCTTGACCACGGGCAGCTGGCCGGTGGCCTCGTTGAACATCGTGTTGTTGCCCTCGGTGGACAGGAAGGTGATCCACTTCCATGCCGCTTCCGGATCCTCGGCCGAGGACAGCACCGCGGTGCTTTCGTCGCCGAAGGCCGTCCAGTGGCCGCCGCCGCATTCCGGCACCGGCGCGGCGGAGACATTGTCTCCCAGCGCTTCCACCATGCCGTTGGCCGAGCCGATATGGTGGATGGTCATCGCGGTCTTGCCGGCCTTGAAGGCGCCGATGATCTCCTGGAAGCCATCGTTGGGGGCCGAGGGCGGGAAGACCCCGTCCTGCTGGAAGAGATCCGCCACGAACTGCGTGCCGGCGACGCCCGCCTCGGAGGTGAGGCCCTCAGTCAGGCTGACGCCCTCGGCGCCGAGCGTGAAGGTTGCCCAGTGATCGTGCCCGCCCTTGGCACCACGGAAGCCGAAGCCATAGACATCGGTCTGGCCGTCGCCATCCGTGTCGCGGGTCAGAGCCTTGGCGGTCTCGCGGAACTCGTCGCAGGTGGTGGGCACCGACAGGCCCAGCTCCTCGAACATGTCGGGGCGGTAGTAGAGATACAGCACCACGTATTGCACCGGCAGGTAATACTGCTGGCCGTCCGGGCCCTTGGTGAGTTCGATCAGGTTGTCCTGCAGCCCGTCAGCGCCGTCCCAGTCCGCCAGCCAGTCATCGATCGGCGCCAGCGCACCCATCTCGACGAGGCGGGGCTGGGCGAACATCTTGACCATCGCCGCGTCGGGCGCGTTGCCACCGATCACCGCGGTATAGAGCTGGTCGTAATAGCTGTTCCACGGAATGTTCTCGGCCTCGACGGTGATGTCGGGGTTGGCCTCCTCGAAGGCGGCGACAAGCGCGTCCATCGGGTTGTCGGCGTTGTCGAAATGGTACCAGAAGCGCACCGTGCTGTCGGCGCTGGCCATGCCCGCGCAGAGCGCCAGCGTCGAGGCGATGCCTGTCAATGTCTTGAATTTCATAACTTCCTCCCTGTGTTTCCGCCCCTACGGAGCGGCAATCCTGCGAAAGACCTCGCCCGCCCGCGTGAACGCGTCACGCGCCTCCGGCAGGGCAGAGCCCATTTGCATGAAGCCGTGCACGACACCCGCGATCAGTTCGTATGCATCGTCGCGGCCAAGCGCACGGAGCCGCGCGACCAGCGCCTCGGTGTCCGAGAGCAGCGGGTCGAGCTCGGCGGCGTTCAAGTAAAGCGGCGGCAGCGCGGCGAGCTGTGCGTCGCTGGCGGCCAGAGGTGCCACGGCGGGCGCGTCGCGCTTGGGCTCGGAGACGTACCAGTCCCAGTAGCGCATCATCTTGGCGCGGGTCAGGCCCGGGCCCTCGGCGTTGCTGATGTAGCTGTCGCTGTCAAAATCCGCACCGTAGACGCCGTAGAACAGCAGCCCGCAGGCCGGCAGCTCGGCGCCCTCGTCGATCAGCCGCAGCATTGCCGCGAGCGAAAGGTTTGCCCCAGCGCTGTCGCCACCGATGCTCCAGCGCCGGCCCGGCTCGAGGGCTTTCCACGCGCGAAGAATGTCGTCGAGACCCGCGGGATATGGATGCTCTGGCGCGAGGCGGTAATCCACCGTCAGCACCGGGCAGGCGCAGGCCTCGGCGATGCGCCGCGACGCACCCTCGTGGGTCATCGGCGAACACAGCGCCCAGCCTCCGCCATGCACGTGCAGGATCGCCTCGGTGCCGGTGTCGTTGGCCGGCACCACCCAGCGGGCTGGCATCCCGGCATGCATCACCGTGCGCGCTTCGGCCATCTCTGGCAGCTCTGCGTTCCAGCGCTGGTTGGTCAGCTCGGCCAGCGCGCGGGCGTGCTGCGGCGGCATCAGCGTCGGGTCGCCAAGCCCGGCATCCTCCTGCGCCAGCCGCTCGAGCACGGCGCGCATATTGGCGGTGGGCGCGCTCATGCGCTTTCTCCGGTGTTGCTGAGGTCGGGCCCGAAATCGACGATCGTGGCGATATGGTGCGAGAGCAGCTCGCGCAGCGTCTCGACATCCCGCTCGGCCAACGCATCAAGGATCGGTACGTGGCGCTCCGCCGTCGCCTCCAGCTCGCGATTGGGCTGGGCGTTGAGGATCTTGAAGCGGTGGTTGTGGATCAGGCAGCGGGTCAGGATCGGCGCCACCAAGGGCAGGTCGGCGGCCTCGAACAGGCGCCGGTGGAAGGCGCGGTCGAAGACCGAGAGCCGGTACTCGTCGCCGTCGCGGGCGGCGTTGCGCATGGCGTTGAGCCGGTCGTGCAGATCACGCTCGAGCATCGCGTCGGCGCGGGCCACCACGCGGTCGAGATAGGAGCATTCGACCTCTCGGCGCACATGCAACAGCGCGCGCGCGTCGTCGGCATGGCACGGCGCGACGGTGGTGCCGCGATTGGGCAGGCGGTTCACCAGCCCCTCCTCGTTGAGCCGCATCAAGGCCTCGCGCACCGTGCCCTGGCTGCACTCGAAGCGCTGTGCGAGATCCATCTCGGTCAGCGCCTGCTCGGGCTTGAGAGTTCCCAGCACGATCTCCTTCTCCAGCGCCTCGAACAGCGCATGGCTGCGCTTGCTCGTGCGGCGCGGCGTGACATCGCTCACGGTCATGCTGGTGAAACTCTCCACGGCCATCCTGTGCCGATCCTCCTCCCGTCGGGCGGCGCCTTGCGGCTTTGCCCTTGTCGTCCATTATCAATATCGATAACATCACAAATATCGATAATACAACCCCAGAATTCCGGGGCCGCAGGTCAGGGAGGACCACATGGCAGAGATCCAGCTGGAGGGCATCGTCAAGAACTATGGCGCGCATCGCGCGATCCATGGTGTTGATTTGCACGTGAAAGAGGGCGAGTTCGTCGCCTTTGTCGGGCCCTCGGGCTGCGGCAAGTCGACAATGCTGCGGATGATCGCCGGGCTCGAGGAGATCTCGGGCGGGACGCTGAGAATCGGGGGCCGCGTGGTCAACGAGATCGAACCCAAGGGCCGCGACGTGGCCATGGTGTTCCAGGACTACGCGCTCTACCCGCATATGACGATCCGCGAGAATATCGGCTTCGGACTGAAGATGCGCGGCTGGAAGGCCTCTGATATCGCCCCCAAGGTCGAGGAGGCGGCGGGCATCCTGCAGATCGGCGACTATCTCGACCGCAAGCCGGGCCAGCTCTCGGGCGGCCAGCGCCAGCGCGTCGCCATGGGCCGTGCCATTGTGCGAGAGCCGTCGGTGTTCCTCTTCGACGAGCCGCTGTCGAACCTCGACGCCAAGCTCCGGGTCGAGATGCGCACCCAGATCAAGCGCCTGCACGCGATGCTCGGCACCACCACGGTCTACGTCACCCACGACCAAACCGAGGCGATGACGCTGGCCGACAAGGTGGTGGTCCTGAAGGCCGGCCACATCGTGCAGGAAGGCCCGCCGATGGAGCTATACGAGCGCCCGAACTGCCGCTTCGTGGGCGAATTCATCGGCTCGCCGCAGATGAACGTGTTCTCGGGCGAGCTCGACCGCTCGGGCGCGGCCCCGGTGCTGCGCATGAAGGGCGGCACGCTGGAACTCGGTGAGGTCGCGGCGCGCGATGGCACACGGCTCGACGTCGGCGTGCGGCCCGAGGATCTGGCGCTCGCGGCGCCCGGTCAGGGCGCGATGAGCCCGGTGGTCGACATCTACGAACCGCTCGGCTCTGACACCATCGCGATCTGCCGGCTGGGAGAGCACGAGGTCTCGGCACGGCTCGCGCCGAACGTGCCGCTGCGCTCCGGCGAGACCCTGCCGCTGGGCTACGACCGCGCGAAGCTGCATTACTTCGACGGCGAATCCGGACAGCGCCTCGACGCGGCCTAGGCCCCACCGCCCTCCTTTGACGCGGCCAGACCGGCCAGCACCACCTTGAGCAATCGCCGGAGCGCGTCTTCGCGCTCTGGCTTCGGCCCCGGGCCGATCAGCGCCGGGTGCAGAAATCCCGCCAGCGCCTCTTCGAGCATCGTCGCCTCGGCCTCTGCGCCGAGGCCGGCTTCGCGAAGCAAACCCGCAAGCTCCTGATGCAGGCGGAGCATGTGATCGCGGATCACCGGGCGCTCGCCGGCCGTCGCCTCGTTGAAGCCGTAAAAGATCTCGGGATCCGTGCGCACGCGAGCGCTCTTGATCCGGTAGCGCGCGACGAACCAGTCCTCGATGCGCTCCGCCGGCGGCGCACTGCCGCCACAGATCGCGGCGGTGCGCGCCCGCGCATCGACCAGCCAGCTTTCGGTCACGGCGTCGAGCAGCGCCGCCTTGTCGCGAAAATGCGCGTAAAGCGCTGCGTGACTCACGCCCATCTCGCGCGCCACATCCGCCAGCCGCAGCTTCACGAACCCGTTTTCACGGATCCGGGCAACCGCGATCTCTACGGCACGCTGCCGCGCTTCTTCCGGGCTGAGACCTGTCCGTGGCACGCCGCTCCTCCTTGACGCATCGGTTTTCGCCAATTACAGAATTAGAAAAATGTAATCAACTGCCCGCGCGCCTCTTCCCGATGATTTTCGGCGTTCGCGGGTTTCTCTATGTCGACATGCCTGCACGGAACTGCTGCGGACCCTGGCCGGGGCCGGGCGCCGTGAGTTTCGGCGGTCCAACCGAAAGACCATATGATGTTGAGCTTGCTCAAGGATTCCCGGGCCGTCGCGCTGCTATTGGCCGCGTCGCTGACGATCCTCTCCAACAGCCTGATCAGCCCGTCCCTGCCGGGCATCGAGGCGCGCTTCGCCGACGAGGAGAACGCCGCGCTGCTGGCGCGCCTGCTGGTCACCGCGCCCTCGCTGATGGTGGCGATTCTCGCGCCCTTCGCCGGCGCGCTGGCCGACCGCTTCGGCCGCCGCCTTCAGCTTCTCGCGGGCGTGGCGCTCTTCGCCATCGCCGGCACCGCCGGTCTCTACCTGCCGACCCTCAAGCTGGTGCTGTTCAGCCGACTGTTCCTCGGGGTTGCCGTGGCGATGATCATGACCGCCCAGACAGCGCTGATCGGTGACTATTTCAAGGGCGAGAAGCGCGGCAACTTCATGGGCCTGCAAATCGCGGCAACCAATTTCGGCGGCCTCATCTTGCTGATGCTGGCCGGCTGGCTGGCCGCCTTCACGCCCCTTGCGCCCTTCGCGATCTACGGCATCGCGCTGGTCTACCTGCCGATCATGATGCTGACGCTGGAGAAATCCGACCGCAGCGCATCGCAGGTCGAGCCCGCCGCCTCCGACGGCGAGGCCAACTGGGTGGCCACGCTGGTGCTGGTGATCCTGCTGGCCGGGCTGTGCTTCGTCTGCTTCTACCTGCTGCCGACACAGGCGCCCTATTTCCTCGCCTCGATCGGTCATCCCGAGCCACAGGCCGCCGGCATGCTGATGGGCGCGATGACGCTGGCCGGCGGCATTGTCTCGCTGTTCTTCGGCAAGGTCCGGATGCGGCTGGGCCGCTCGGGCACCCCGGCACTCGGCTTCATGGGCTTCGCAACCGGGTTCTACCTGTTCGGGATCGCCCCGAGCTTTGGCCTGACCCTGCTGGGCGCGGCCTTCATCGGAGCCGGCGGCGGCCTGCTGATGCCGACCTTCCTCGGCCTCGCCGTGGGCATCGCACCTGCGCATCGCCGCGGGCTGGCGGCTGGCGCCATCACCACGAGCATCTTTCTTGGGCAGTTCCTCTCGCCCTTCGCCTCAACGCCGCTGATTGCCTCGCTGGGCTATGCCACGACCTTCCTCGCGACCGGTGCGCTGCTGACGCTGCTGGCACTGGTGGCATTGATCGGACTGCGGGCGCCGCGCGATCCCGCAGCCCGCCCGCTGCCGGCCTGAGGCCCGAGATCCGGACGGCACCCGGCCCTTGACTGCGACGGGCGGCGGATCTGATCCGCCGCCCGTTCTTGTATCTGTCAGGCGGTTGCCTCGCGCGCCGCCACGTTGCGGCGCTCTTCCCTGCGGAAGAAGATGTAGTAGAGCACCGGGGCAGCCACCAGCGTCAGCACGGTGGCGAAGGCCAGACCGCCCATGATCGTCACCGCCATCGACACGAAGAACGCGTCTCCCAGCAGCGGCGCCATGCCGAGGATCGTCGTCGCCGCCGCCAGCACCACCGGGCGCAGGCGCGATGTGGAGGCCCGGATGATCGCCGGGCGCAGCGCCTCGCCCTCTTCGCGCAGCAGGTCGATTTCCTCGACCAGCACGATGCCGTTCTTGATCAGCATCCCCGACAGCGACAGCAGGCCGAGCAGCGCGGTAAAGCTGAAAGGCAGCCCGGTAAGGCCAAGCCCCAGCACCACGCCGTTGACCGACATCGGGACAAGCAGCCAGATGATCAGCGGCTGGCGCAGCGCGTTGAACAGCAGGATCGAGATCAGCACCATGATCAGGAAGCTGACCGGAAGCTGGGTCCCGAGCGCCGCCTGCGCCTCGCTCGAGCTCTCGTAGTCGCCGCCCCATTCGAGCTTGTAGCCCAGCGGCAACTCCATCGCCTCGACCGCGCCGCGCACCTCGCCAAAGGCCGTTGCGGCGGTCACGCCGTCGACGATGTCGGCGCCCACGGTGATGGTCAGCACGCGGTCGCGGCGATGCACAAGCGTGTTCTCGGGGATGAACTCGAAGCCGTCGACCACCTGCTCGATGGGCACGAAGGATTCCGCCGCGCTGGAATAGATCACCTGGTCCATCAGGGTCAGATCGCTGTCGGGATCCTCGCGCACGAGGATCGGGATCAGGCGCTCGCCCTCGCGATAGGTGCCCGCCTGCGTGCCGTCGGTGGCCGTCAGCAGGGTCTTCGAGACGTCGTCGCGGCTGATCCCCGCCGCCTGCGCCCGGTCGGTTGCATAGCGCGGGCGCAGCACCAACTCCTGTTCGCGCCAGTCGGTGCGGGTGGTGGTGATCTTGTCGCTGGCCTCTTTCATCACCGCCTGCGCCTCGATGGCAAGGTTGCGCAGCACCTCCGGGTCGGGCCCGGAGAACCGCGCCGCCACCGGATCGCCGCCACCGGGGCCGAAGACCAGCCGCTTGGTGCGCATCTCGCCCTGCGGCAGGGCCTCGGCGCCGAAGGCATCAAGATCGGACTTGAGCTGCGGGATCTCGTCGAGCGTGGCGGTGCGCACGATGATGTGGCCGTAGGACGGGTTCGCCTTCTCGGCCTGATAGGTCAGCATGAAGCGCGTCGCACCCTGTCCCACGAAGGTGGTCGTCGCGACCACCTCGTCACGCTCCGCGAGCCAGCCCTCGAGCACCTTCAGATCCTCGGAGGTCTTGGCGATCGAGGCGCCCTGCGGCAGCTTGTAGTGCACGAAGAACAGCGGCGTGTTGCTGTCGGGGAAGAACTGCTGCGGCAGCTTGGCAAAGGCGTTGAAACACACCGCCGTCAGCGCGATCAGACCCACCACGACCAGCCAGCGCAGCCGCAGCGCGAGGTCGAGCGTGCGCCCGAACAGGCGGAAGAAAAACCCGCCATAGGCATCGTGGTCGCCCTCGTCCTTGGTCACGAAGAGCTTGTTGCCAAGATAGGGCGTCACCGTGATGGCGAGGATCCACGACAGCATCAGCGACATGCCGATGACCGCGAAGAGCGAGAACAGGAACTCGCCGGTAGCGTCGGGGCTCGTGCCGATCCCGGCAAAGGCCATGATGCCGATCACCGTGGCGCCGAGCAGCGGCACCTGGGTCTTCTTCGTCGCCTCGTCCGCCGCCGCCGGGCCGCGCTTGCCGTGCAGCATCGAAACCTGCATGCCCTCGGCCACCACGATGGCGTTGTCGACCAGCATCCCCATGGCGATGATCAGCGCCCCGAGCGAGATGCGCTCCATCTCGATCGAGAAGATCGCCATGAAGAACACCGTCCCGATCACGGTCAGCAGCAGCGTCGCGCCCACCACGACCGCCGCGCGCCAGCCCATCGCCAGCGCCAGCACGACGACCACGATGGCGACCGAGGTGGCAAGGTTGAGCAGGAAGGCGTTCGACGCCTCGTCCACCACCACGTGCTGCTGGTAGATCGGCGTGATCTCGACGCCGAGCGGAATGTCCTTGTCGAGCTCGGCGAGCTTGGCGTCGACCCGTTCGCCGACCTCGACGATGTTCTCCGAGGACAGCCCCGCGACACCGAGCGTGAAGGCCTCGTGGCCATTCTGCCGGATGATCAGATCGGGGTTGTCCTGCCGCCCGCGATAGACCTCGGCGAGGTCGATCAGGTTGATGATCTCGCCCTGCACGCCCACCGTGAGCCCGGCGATGGCCGAGACCGTGTCCTCGCCCTGAGGGCGCTGGATCACCGTACGCGAGCCGTCGCGCTCGAGCGTGCCGGCTTGCGAGACGCTGTCGGCCTCCGAGATTGCCGAGGCCAGCGCGGTGGGCGGGATGTTCTGGTTGACCGCGCGGGCGATGTCGGGCTCGACGAAGATCGCCTCGTCGGGCAGGCCCGCGGTCTCGACATCGGCCACCCCGTCCACCGCGAGCAACTCGCGGCGCAGGAAGATCGCCAGCCGGTGCTTCTCGGCATCCGAAAAACCATCGGCCGTGATGGCATAGAACAGGCCGTAGACGTCTCCGAAGCTGTCGTTGACGTAAGGCGCACCGGCGCCCGAGGGCAGCCGCGCATCGCCCACCCGGTTGCGCAGGTCGGTCCAGATCTGCGGCAGCTCGGTGCCGTCATAGGTCGACTTGATCTCGACCTCGATGGTCGAGACGCCGGGGCGGTTGACCGAGGTGATGGTCTTCAGCTCGCCCATCTTCTGGATCTCGGATTCCAGCGGCTCCGAGACCTCCGTCGCCACCTGCTCGGCCGAGGCGCCGGGATACTGGGTGACGATGACGGCGTTCTTGATGGTGAAGGCCGGGTCTTCGAGACGGCCGATGGAGAAGAACCCCCAGATGCCGCCGAAGAACAGGATGAGGATCAGGATCCACGTGTAGATCGGCCGCTCGATCGAGCCGCGTGCAATGGTGGTCATACCCCTGCCCTCACTCGCCAAAGCCGACGAAGCGGCGCGCCTTCATGCCGTCGGTAAGGTCACTGACCCCGGCGACGACGATCTCGTCGCCCGATTGCAGCCCCTCGATCACCGCCACGCCGCCATCGTCGGTCGGCTCGACCGTCACAGGCAGCCGCGTGAGCGTACCCTCTGCGGCGCCCTTCGGGTCGAAGCGGAACACGAAGGTGGACCCGTCCGAGGCGATCTGCACCGCTGCCGCCGGGATCTCGATGCGCGGCTCGCCGCGGCTCAGTCTCGCGATCACCGTCACCGACGAGCCCGGCAGAACGTCGAGCCCCTCTGGCGGGGCCATGCCGAAGGTGGCGCGATAGGTCTGCCCGATGGCCGAGGTCTCGGCATTCAGCTCGCGCACGGTCATCTGGTACGTTTCGGGCGAGGACGGGAAGCGCGCCAGCACGCTCACATCGTCGGCCACGTCGGCCTTCTGGATCAGCACCTCGGGCACGTCGATCTCGACCCGGATCTCGGACATGTCATGCAGGCGCACCACCGGCGTGCCGGCCGAGATCGTGGTGTAGTTCTCGACCATGCGCGAGGCGACGAGCGCGTCGAACGGCGCGTAAAGCGTCGCATCGTCGAGCGCGATCTGTGCGTTGTCGACGGAGATCCGGGTCAGCCCGGACTGGGTTTCTGCATCGTCGAGAGCCGACTCGCTGACCGTGCTGCCGCGCAACTTGTTGAGGCGCTCGAGATTGCGGTCGGCCTGCTCCTTCTGCAGCTGCGCCTGGTCAAGCGAAAGCTGGAACGGGCGAAGGTCGAGCTGCGCGATCAGCGCGCCCTGCTCGATGGAACTGCCTTCGACGACAGGGAAGCGCTCGATCTGGCCACCCACCTGAAAGGCGAGATCAACCGTGCGCCGCGCCACCACCTTGCCGAAGAACTGGCGGGTGAGCTCCTGCGTGCCGGCCTCGACCACGGCGAGCTTCACCGGGCGCAGCGAGGGCTGCGGCTCGGTCTGGGCGAGCGCTGCCTGCGACGAGGCGAGGATCATCGTCACCGCGGCGGCGGCGAGGGGGAACCGGGAGAAGATGGTCATAGGGTAAATCCCTTCGGCAGTCCGTTCTGCAGGATACGCTCAGCCACGCGGTCCATCAGCGTGGCGAGCTGGGTCATTTCGTCGGGGCTCAGGCCGGAGAGCTCGCGGAACTGCGCAACGATCCGCTCGATCAGATCGCTTCGCGCCTCCTGCCCTGCCTCGGTCAGGCGAAGCTGCCAGGCGCGCCGGTCGTCGGGGTCGCGTTCACGCAGCACCATTGCCTTGGCCTCGAGCTGGTCGGCCACCGCCGTCACCGTCGAGGGCTGGGTGTTCAGGTCCTCGGCAAGCTGGCCCATGCGGCGCGGCACGCCCAGATGCATCATCAGCTTGCGCTCGGGCTTGGTCAGCGCGCTGGCCACCTAGCAGTGATCCATCTGCTCGTCGAGCGCGTGTGACAGCACGAAATGCCCGAACAGGATGCGCAGCTCTTGCGGGAGCTGGCCTCCGGACGGATCGAGAAGGCGGTCGGCGAGAGTCGGCATGGGCGGTCCCCTTTCCCGCTGCGAATTAGTTCGACAACTGAAACATTTCAAGTCTCGAAATATTTCACGGCCGAAATGCCTGCACCGTGCCTCGCGGCCCCTCCCCGCGTCTCGGCACGACATAGGTCTGTCGATCGCGAGGTCGCGCGGGCATGTCACGCGAGCCACAACACTCCCATCCCGGCGCGCGTGCGGCCGGGTTTCTGTCGAAGCGGATGGGGAATGTCCGGCGTCGCGGCGGGCCCCCGCGCCGTGGTCAGATCAGCGGCACGAAGGGCACGCCGCAGGCCGAGAGACCAAGTGCAGCGATGATCAGCAGGAGTACGGGTGCAGGGTTCATGCGGACGGTCCTTGCCTGTGCCCCGGCGAGTTGCGCGGGATCTCTACGCTCCAGCCTAACCGCCACGAACGCTCGCCGCAAAGCACCAGGTCAAAGACCCGCGCCGCGTGGCCGCACGGCACCTCTCACGCACGGGCCTGCGCATGAATATATCTATTTGACAAGATCTTGCCGGTCCGCCGCCAAGGCCGAGACGCCTGTCCGAACGGCCACGGACTTACTGAAATCACGCCCGACAAGCGATTTGGAGTCCACCAAGCCGGTGCCGCATTGCTGCGCCGCCGCGAAAAATATCCTTTGACTCAAGGCGACCCGTTGCGTCTTGATACACTCTATAGGTGATTTGACCTTACGTAAATTATACCCAAACCATTGGAGGGCCCCCATGTCGAACGTCGCGGGAAAAGCCTATGCGATGAACGTGGTGACCCCCAGTCGCCCGGCCGTCACCTGGATCAACCGATTGCTCTTCATGGCGGCGCGCGGCCTGCCCTCGAACCTGATGGGTCTGCTTGGACTGTCTCTCATCCACTTCGCCCGATGGGTCATCGTCAAGCGCGACCAGTGGCCCGATCTCGGTCAGGGCAAGGAGAGCCTCGACAACGACTACATGCTGTTCTGCTCGAATTTCAACGGCACCTGGGACCAGTATATCGACGCCTTTTCCGACGGCATCCCGAACGGTCTCAACCTGTTCTGGTACTCCGCCAGCAAGTACCCGCTCTCGATCCCGATCACGCCGTTCAAGGATTACATCACCTACAACCAGATCGGCACCGACTATTACTACAACGCCACGCCCGGCTCGGCGCAGCGCGATATCAAATCGGCGCTCAAGGTCTATGACCAGGTGCTCGGCCTCGCCGAGGCCCATGGCAAGGACACGCCCGAGGCCTTCGTCAAGGCGTTCAACGCCGCCTATCTCGAGATCCAGAACGATCTCGGCGATCCCGGGTTCGGACCGGTCGCCAGCCTCGACACCGAGCGCGCCGACGTCAACCGGTTGGCCTATGTCGAAGCAGCACAGGCGTGTTTCACCGCCAAGCGGGGGGCATGACATGGCAGATCTCGACACCGGACACCTGTTTCTGACCTACCTGATCCCGATCCGGCGCGGCGGACCGCATGGCGATGTCTCTTACAAGCAGAAGGTGCGCATCGAGCTTGCCCGCCTGCCCCCGGCGCACCAGACCCCCGCGACGCAGAAGACCAAGTTCGCCGCGCCCTTTGCCCGCAACAGCCGCAATCACTTCGCCCGCATGTTCGTCCTTGATGACGTGGTCTACAACGGCCGCAGCGCGCAGGATGCGCTGGTGGCCACGGTGAAGGGCGTCAACACCATCGTCCCGGGCAAGGTCGACCGACTGCGCTCGGCCTATCTCGTCTTCACCGCCGATATCGACGCCATCGCGAAGGAGGGCGATCCCCTTCCCTCGAACCTCGGCCCGGAGGAGCAGCGCAAGGTGCGGCTGGCCTATGCCCAGACACTCTGGGAGACGATGGGAGAGGAGATCAAGGCGATCTTCGGCAATTGCCACGGCTTCGACGGCACCGACAGCGGCGCCGCCTTCGGCGCCTATCTCGAGCGCTGCCATGTCGAGACGACGATGCCCTACCACGATTATTACCTCTCGCTCCCGGCCTTCAACACGCTGCCGCTGAAGGGGCTGATCGCCGCCGTAGGCATCCCGGCGGTGGTGGCGCTGGCAGCACTGGTGCTGCGGATCTTCGGGGTGATCCATGTGCTTGGCATGAACACACTGGGGCTCGCACTGGTGGCGCTGGCGCTCACGGCGCTTGCGTTCCTGATCTCGGTACGCTTCGCGCTCGCGAACGGGGCCAAACCGCTGCCCCCGGCCAGCCATGATGACCTGCCGACCGTGCTCAAGGCGCTCTACACCCAGCAGGCCTTTGCCGATTTCATCGCCGCCAACCAGCACGCCCGGCCCGAGGCGTTGCAGGCGGCTTTCGGCGATTTCCTGAAACGGCACGCGCCGGGCGACGTCTCCGGACCGACACAGCAGCCGGGCGTGATCTCGGACAGTGCGCCGCAGCCGCGCGCCGGTTTGTAAGGGAGGGGGAGTCATGGCCGATCAGCTGAACCTGCACGACATCCAGGGCAACGTCACCCGCGCCTACGGGCGCTTCTCCTTCCCTTTCGCGCGCTACCTGTTCTTCCGCATCCGCAACCCCGCCGCCGGGCGCGCCTTCGTCGATGCGGTGCGCAAGCAGGTGACCACCTCGGCGCGTTGGCCGGAGGAGGCCGACAAGCCCGAGTGCACCGTAAACATCGCCTTCACCTTCATGGGGCTCTACTGGCTCGAGGTGCCGGACCGGACGCTTCAGGGCATGCCCGACGTGTTCATCTCGGGGATGCGCAGCCGCGCCTCCATGCTGGGCGACCGCGATCCGACCAGAACCGCCGATGACGATCCCGACTGGGACCGTGACTGGGATCCGATCTGGCAGGGCAACCGCAAGGAGGGCAAGGGCGGCGCCGAGGACGTGCATATCCTCGTCACCCTCAACGCCCAGCCCGATCTTGGCGGCGCCGACCCCGAGACGCCGGAGGGGCTGGCGCGGCTCAAACAGCCGCACCCGGAGCTCGAGGCCAAGACCGCGTGGCTGAAATCGCTCACCGGCAGCGGTGTCGAGTTGATCGAGGCCAATGGCAAGGCCGGCGATCAGCCCTACCAGGCGGCTTCGGCGGTGTTCGACGATTTCGAGGGTCTCGCCCTGCCCACCGCACGCGAGCATTTCGGCTTCACCGACGGCATCGGCGACCCGGTCTTCAAGGGCCAGTACCCGCCCGAAAAGGAGAAGACAGCGCTGATCGGGCGCGGCAAGCGCATGGGCGGCGACTGGGAGCCGCTGGAACCGGGCGAGTTCATCCTCGGCCATCCCGGCGAAAGCCAGGAGCTGCCGCCCACCGCGATGCCGCCAGAATTCATGCAGAACGGCACCTTCATGGCCTACCGCAAGCTGCACGAGAACGTCGCGAGCTTCCACGAGGTGGTCGACGCCGAGGCCGCGCAATACGCCGAGACCATGGGCGTGGACCTGCCGCAGGCCAAGGAGACCATCCTTGCCAAGATGTGCGGCCGCTGGTCGGACGGCGTGCCTCTGGCGGTGGTGCCCGGCTACGACGACTGGATCGCCCTCGGGACAAAGCTCGGCTGGCGCGACGACACGGGGGCCATGCTGAAGACCCCGCTCGCCTGGGAGAAGAACCTTGCCTATATCCGCAGTCCCGCGGCCTCGGATTTCCGCTATGCCGACGACATGGCGGGCTTCAAGTGCCCCGGCGGCGCGCATATGCGGCGGATGAACACCCGCGATTACCTCGATCCGCTGAACCAGTTCGGCATCGATCCCGAGACCGGCAAGCAATTCGAGAACCCCAAGGCCACCCATGCCCTCAACAAGCGCCGCCGGGTGCTGCGCCGCGGCCTGCCCTACGGGCCGCCGAATTTCGAGCCCCGCGACGACGCCTCGGAACAGGGGGTGATCATGATGGTGATGGGGGTCGACCTGTTCCGGCAGTTCGAGTTCGTGCAGCAGCAATGGATCCAGTACGGGCTCGACTTTCACCAAGGCAACAACACCTGCCCGATGCTGGGCCGCCACGACCACCACACCCGCCACACGATCCCGTCGGACCCGAAGAGCGGCAAGCCGCCCTACATGATGACGCGGCTCAAGACCTTCGTGGAATGCCGCGGCGGCGACTATTTCTTCGTGCCCTCGATGATCGCTCTGCGGATGATCGCGATGGGCATCGTCGATCCGACGTGAGGGCGCTTTGATGCTGGCACGGCTGAAAGGATGTCTCACCACCCTCGCCCGCTTCGTCATGGTGATGGCCGAGGGGCTGGCGGCGCTGGTCTGGCTGATCGCAAAGGGGGCCGGCGTCTTCGCCAAGGGCGGCAAGGCGGCGCTGGCGCCGTTCTTCACCGCCGCCGCCACGCAGGAGAAGGTTTTCGCGGTGCTGCGCGCCTTCTGGCCCAACCTGTCGCTCAAGGCGGTGCTGATGAAGGCCTATGACAACACCGGCACCGCCGTTGTTACCCGCCACGAGGATTGCATCGACGTGCTCAACCGCAACGCGGATTTCGAGGTCGTCTACGGCCCGCGCATGCGCAAGCTGACCGGGGGCGAAAACTTCTTTCTCGGGATGCAGCCCGGCTGGGACTACACCCGCGACACCTCGGCCATGCGCCTCGCCGCCCGCCGCCCGGATGTGGCCGAGGTGGTGCTGCCGCGCGCGGCACAGCTGGCCGACGAGATCGTCACCGCCGCCGGCGGTCGCATCGACGCGGTGCCCGAACTGTTCCTGCAGGTGCCGTGGGACATGACCGACACCTATTTCGGTGTCGGCGGAGAGCGCGAGACCATGCAGGACTGGACCACCGTCCTGTTCTGGTACCTGTTCGAGGACCTGCCCGCCGATCCAGAGCTCGACACCCGCGCCATGCGCTGTGCCGCGGGGCTGCGCGACTATCTCGACAGTGCCATCGCCGACCGCAAGGCCGCCCCCGATGATCGGCCGCAGATCCTCAACCGCTGCCTCGCACTGCAGGGCGCTGGCACGCCGGGGATGGATGATCTCGGCATCCGCAACAACCTGCTGGGGCTGCTGATCGGGGCGATCCCCACGATCTCCAAGGCCTGCTGCCTCGCCCTAGACGAGCTTCTGAACCGTCCCGAGGAGCTGGCGGCGGCGCAGCGTGCTGCGCGCTCGAACGATCCGGTCTTCGAGCAGTTCATCTGGGAGGCGCTACGCTTCAACCCGCACAACCCGGTGATCTATCGCCGCGCCCTGCACGACACGGTGGTGGCGCGCTCGACCCTGCGCGAAGCAAAGATCCGCAAAGGCCAGATCGTCTTTGCCGCCACCCTCTCGGCGATGTTCGACCGCTACCGCATTTCCGACCCGAACAGCTTCCGCACCGACCGCCCGTGGGAGGACTACATCATCTGGGGCTACGGCATGCACACCTGCTTTGGGGCGGCAATCAACAAGGCGGTGATCCCGGCGATCCTGAAACCGCTCATCGCCCAGCCCAACCTGCGCCGCGCCGAGGGGCCCGCCGGGCAGATCGACACCGGCGGCACCCCGCATCCGCAGCACTTCCACCTGCTCTACGACTGAAGGTCCGCCATGTCCCAGCCCCTGCTCGTGACCCTGCTGCCCTCCACCGATGTCGATCTCGGGCGCTGGCTTCTGAGCCATTACGGGGTGGCCTATCGCGAGCGCCCCCACGCGCCGATCTTTCACGTGCTGGCCCTGAAGAGCTGGGGCGTGAGCGCGGAGGGCTACCCGCTGCTGGTCTCGGCCGATCGCGGAACGAAATCCGCGGGCATTCAGGCCATCCTCGACCAGCTCGAGCTTAAGGCCGCGCCGGACAAACGGCTCTGGCCCGACAAGATGGTCGAGCCCGAACGCTGGAAGGAGGTCGACACGCTGCAACACGACGCCCGGTTCGGCATCGGCACCGCGGTGGTGCAGTGGTCCTACTGGAACCTGCTGAAATACAAGCCCGTGGTCTGGCCGTCTCTGACCACCGGGGTGCCTTGGTACGAAACCCTTACCCTGCGCCTCGCCTTTCCGGTGATCCGCAGCCTGATGTACAAGGGGCTGAAACTCGATCAGAGCGTCGCCGACAGCGCGCTCGAGACCATCCACGCCGGCTTCGACAGGCTCGACGCGAGGCTCTCCGACGGGCGGCGCTACCTGGTGGGCGAGACGCTGACCTTCGCCGATCTCGCCACCGCCGCCTCGCTGGCGCCGATGGTGCTCGCACAAGGGTATCACGGCATGCTGCCGCTCGAGGCGCGCTGCCCGGTCTTCATGCAGGAGATCTACAAGCCCCTGCGCCAGCGCCCCACAGGCCGATACATCCAGCGGATCTATGACACCCACCGCGCGGCGCAGCTTCTGCAGCTGCGATGAGCCGACTGCCGCTCCGGCTCGTCGCTTTCAAGGCTCCGGACCGCCCGATCAGGCACAGAACGGTTCCAAATTGAGCATGTTTGCGGTATAACAACTCTACGTTGTATTGATTCTCTAATTGCAACTTTGGGAGGTTTTTCTTTTGGCTGACAAACCACAGGACGACTCCGCTTCGAACGGTTCGGACGGCCCAGACGAGACCGCGCTCATCCTCGCCGACCTCGCCCTCAGGGCCCGCAATGACCCCGAATATTATGAAAAACTGAAATCCGCCAAGGCCGCGGATCTGAAGGAGCTTGGCCTTTCAGACCTCACACTCACGGACTTCAAGACCCGACTTTCCTCAACCATTGATCAGATAGGAGCATTGGAAATGGCCATGCAGCAAGCAGGAACCTCCGCCGCAACGATGGCATCCTCGACCCAGGCCGGAGGCACCGCCGCCTCGGTCGGCACCGTGGGCTCCGTGGGCAGCGTCTGCGGCACCGCGGCAACCTTTGCGACCGCTGGCACGGCCGGTTCGGGAGGCGCGGCATCGACGCCTCTGGGCGGCGGCGGCCCCCAGGGCGCCGCCGCCACCTCGGTCACCATCGCGAGCCTGCGGCCCGCGCCATGCTTCCCGTGCGGCACGATCGCCACGCTGCCGCCGCCTCCGCCCTGCGGGACCGTCGCAACCCTACCGCCCCCGCCGCCGCCTCCACCCTGCGCCACCGTCGCGACCATGCCTCCGCCCCCGCCCTGCCTGCCCTGCGGCTCGGTCGGCAGCGTCGGCCCGATCTCGGCACAGAGCGGCGACGCGACCCAGGCCGGCGGCACCGCCGGCAGCGTCGGCACGGGTGGCTGCCTCGGCTCGGTCTGCGGCACCGCCGGATCCGCCTTCACCGTGGGCAGCGTCGGCTCGGCGGGCGCCGCCTCGACGCCGCTCGGCGGCAGCGGCATGGGCGACAGCTCGACCCAGGCCGGAGGCACCGTCGGCACCGCCGGCAGCGTCGGCAGCGCGGGCACGTTCTGCGGCACCGCCGGCACCTTCGCCTGCGGCGGCACCGTGGGCTCGGCGGGCGCGGCATCGACACCGCTCGGCGCCGACAGCTCGACACAGTCGGGCGCCACATGGGGCAGCGCCGCCACCGCGGGCTCCGTCGGCACCTTCTGCGGCACCGCCGGATCGGTCGGCACCGCGGGAACCGCAGGCTCCAAGAGCTAAGCTCTCCTCGGAGCGGTCCGCGCCCTGCGCAGGCCGCTCCCCCAGCGCCCCTCGCCTGTCGAGGGGCGCGCCTTCCCACATCCCTGTATCCGCTGCCGAGTGACCCCCATGCACCCGATCCAACGTCCTGTCATCAAGTCGAAATATGTCGTCGTCCCGGTCTCGGGCGAGGGCATCTACCTGCTCAGCGAGAACGAGAAGCACGTGCTCGAGGGCGAGACCATGATGCAGCTCGTGCCGCTGCTCGACGGCCAGCGCGGCTGGCCCGAGATCCACGCCACCCTCGCCCCGGCGCTCGGCCCGGACGCGGTGGGACAAGGCATCGAGGTGCTGCTGGCCAACGCCCACGTGGAAGAGGCCCAGCCCGACGACCGGCAACGCTTCCAGATCTTCTGGACCGAACTTGGCCTCACGCCGCAGGCCACTGCCGAGCTCTTGGCGCGCAGCAATGTGCACGTGGTGCCGCTTGGCGAGGTCTCGGCACAGGCCGCGCTTCAGGGGCTGGCTTCGCTGGGGCTGCAGGCCGATCCGCAGCGCCTGGCCACCTTCACGCTGGTCCTGACCGACGACTACGAGAACCCCATGCTGGCCGAGATCAACCGCCACATGCTGTCCACGGGCGCGCCGTGGATGCTGGTCAAGCCGCGCGGCCTGCTGCCGCTGGCCGGGCCGATCTTCCGGCCCAACTCGGGCGGCTGCTGGGCCTGCCTCGCCACGTGGCTGCGCCACAACCGCGAGGTCGAGACCTACGTCCGCCGCCGCACCGGGCAGGACGCCCCGTTCAGCACGTCGCGCGCCGAGGTGCCACTGGGCGAGACACAGGTCATCTCGCTGGCGCTTCTCCAGATGGCACGGCTTCTGGCCCGCGCCGAGAGCCCGTTGATGGACGGGCGCCTCGTGGCCATCGACACGCTCACGGGCGAGCAGAGCCACCACGCCGTGACCCGCCGCCCGCAATGCCCCGAGTGTGGCGACCCGGCCTGCGCCCGCGTCGCGGGCCGGCCGGTGGTGCTCTCGGAGGGGCTCGGCCGCGTCGCCAACGAGAACGGCTTCCGCCCCGAAGCGCCCGAGGTCACCTACCAGCGCTACCAGCATCTCGTGTCGCCGCTGACCGGGGTCATCAAGGGCGTGTTCCCGGTGCCGGCCTCATTCTCGACCCCGATACGCTCCTACATGGCGGGCCACAACTTCGCGCTCAAGAACGACCATCTGTTCTTTCTCAAGGACGGGCTGCGCACCAATTCCTCGGGCAAGGGCAAGACCGACGCCCAGGCCCGCACCTCGGCGCTCTGCGAAGCGCTCGAGCGCTACTCCGGCACCTTTCGACAGGAGGAGGAGTGCATCCACGCAAGCCTCGAAGAGCTCGGAGACGAGGCCATCGATCCGCGCGACGTGATGCTCTACAGCGAGCGCCAGTATGCCG
Source organism: Salipiger bermudensis (assembly GCF_017309175.1). Taxonomy (NCBI): domain Bacteria; kingdom Pseudomonadati; phylum Pseudomonadota; class Alphaproteobacteria; order Rhodobacterales; family Roseobacteraceae; genus Salipiger; species Salipiger bermudensis. The sequence continues at coordinate 171,228 of NZ_JAEKJV010000003.1, forward strand.
AGCGCGACGCGTGGAACGCCAAGGGCGCGCGCTTCCAAGTGGTGCCACAGCCCTTTGATGAGACCGCCCGCATCTCGTGGTCTCCGGTCTGGTCGTGGACGCAGGAGCGGCGGCGGCTGATCCCGACCTCGCTGGCCTATTACAACGTCAACGAGGGCGACAATGCCTTCTACTGCTGGGGCGACAGCAACGGCGCCGCGGCGGGCGGCAATCTCGAGGACGCACTGCTGCAGGGCGCGCTCGAGGTGATCGAGCGCGACGGCGTGGCGATCTGGTGGATAAACCGACTGTCGCGACCCGGCATCGACCTCGACAGCTTCGCCGACCCTTATGTCGAGGAGCTCAAAGCCTTTTACGCCGCCTGCGACCGCGAGTTCTGGGTGCTCGACCTCACCAACGACATGGGCATTCCCTGCATGGCGGCGGTCAACCGGCGCATCTCGGGCCCCACCGAGGACATCGTGATGGGGTTCGGCGCCCATCTCGACCCGCGCATCGCCCTATCGCGCTGCCTCACCGAGATGAACCAGTTCATGCCGGCGGTGCTGAGCGTGAATGCCGATGGCAGCACACACTATGCCTATGACGACCCGGACTCGCTCGACTGGTGGCGCACGGCGACGCTTGCGAACCAGCCCTATCTCAAGCCGTCGCGGGCGAAGAAGCGGAAGCCGGAGGATTTCGGCTTCAGGGCCGAGGGCTCGGTCTCGGACAACGTGCGCAAGGTCTTCGGACAGTTCGAGGCGCTCGGGCACGAGGTGCTGATCCTCGACCAGTCGCGCCCCGATATTGGCCTGCCGGTGGCCAAGGTGATCGTGCCGGGAATGCGCCACTTCTGGGCCCGGCACGCGCCGGGGCGGCTTTATGACGTGCCGGTCAAGATGGGCTGGCTCAAGAAGGCCCTGACGGAGGACGACCTGAACCCGGTCGCGATGTTCATATGAGCGGGCCCGGGATGCGCGCCGTCCTGCGCCGCGAAGGGTTCGAGGCCAACGCGCCCCGGGCGCTGGCCGCCACCGGCCTGCTGGGCGACCGGGCCAGCCACACCCTGCACGCGGCGCTCGCCAATGGTGGCGTGGCGCTCACTGCTGCCAAGCCGCCCGAGCGCGCCGCCATCGAACAACTGGCCCGCGGCGGGCTCGTGGCCTTCCGCGACAGCGAGGACGTTGCGACGCTGCTGCCGGTCGCCGAGGGCTTTGCGCTGGGGCCGGAGGATCCACTGGCCGAGGCCGAACGCTGGAAGCTGTCGAAGTTCCAATATGTGCAGAGCGAGGGCGGCGAGGCGGTGGCGCGCTCGGCGCTGGGGCTGGCGATGGTGCAGATCCACGACCCCGCGGCTTTGGCGCTGATGGGCCGGTTCTCGGTCGCGACAACGCCCGCCGAGGCGCTCGACAAGGGCGATCTCGGCAATCGCGGCGCGGGATTTCTTGGCCTGCTCGCCTGCGCGGGCATCCTGCTGCCCTGCGACGGCGAGGGCCGCACCGCCGACGAGACCGACGACCAGCGCCGGATGTGGGATTTCCACGAGCTGGTCTATCACAGCCGCAGCCGGCTTGGACGCTCGGGCTTCCGCGTCGGCGCGACATGGGAATTCCGCGACGAGATCCCGCAGCCGCCGATCCTGCGCGACAGCCCGTGGCGCGACAACGGCGTCCTCCCGCTCTACCGCCCGACGGTGCTGTCGCGTGACATGCCGCTCTTCGAGGCGATGGAGACCCGCCGCTCGGTGCGCGCCTACAGCCCTGCCCCGATCACCGCGTGGGAGCTGGGCGAATTCCTCTACCGCACCATGCGGGTGCGCGCGCACGTAAAGAACGGCGACTACGAGGTCGCTTCGCGTCCCTACCCCAATGGCGGCGGCATCTACGAGCAGGAACTCTATGTCACCGTCGAGGCCTGCGCCGACTTGCCGCGCGGCTTCTATCATTACGACCCCGTGGCCCACGCGCTTTGCCCGATCAGCCCGCCGGATGCGGACATGTCCATGCTGATCGAGGAGGCGGTGAGCGCCACCGCCGGGCTTGGTCGGCCACAGATCCTCTTCACCATCGCCAGCCGCTTCGGTGGCTTCAACTGGAAGTACTCGGCCATGTGCTACGCCGCGCAGCTCAAGAACGTCGGGGCGATCTACCAGACCATGTACCTCGTCGCGACGGCAATGGGGCTCGGCGCCTGCGGTCTGGGACTCGGCAATGCCGACCGTTTCGCCCGGATGACCGGTCACGACTACGCCACCGAGGGCTCGATCGGGGAATTCATGATCGGCCGCCCGCTCTGACAGCCTGCCACGAAGGAGAAGACGACAATGGTTTCCTACACCGAAAGCCCGCTGCTCTCATCCCTTCGCGGCCGGGTCCCCGGCATTCCGTCCGAGGCACGTCACGCGCTCTGCGACCAGCTCGAGATCGGCATGCGCGAGCTCTACACCCACCTGCCGCAGAAGATGTCGGCCTTCGGCATCGACCCGATCGCGCAGCTGCGCGCGCTCAGGGCCAGCCGCGAGGGCAATTTCACCCGTCGCATGCTGCGCATCATCAACGGGCTGAAGGATCGGCACACCACGCTGCGCATGCCACCGCCGTGGTCCGCGCTCGTGGCCTACGTGCCCTTCGTGATCGAGCGGGTCTATCACGACGACCTGCCTCATTACGTCGTCACCAAGCAGCTCTTCGGCTATGACGAGATCCCGGTCGGCGCCACCGTCACCCATTGGAACGGCACCCCGATTCACCTGCACATCAACGCGCTTGCGCGCGAGACGCAGGGCTCGAACTGGGCGGCGGCGCTGCGGCTGGCAATGGCGAACCTGACGATCCGTCCGCTGGCCTATGTGCTGATGCCCGGAGAAGACTGGGTGACGATCAACTACGTGGACCCCGACGGAACCGCCCGTGCCGTCTCCACGCCGTGGCGTTTCTATTCCACCGCCGCCGGGGCGCAGAGCCATGGCAGCGTGAAGGCGGGCGACGTTCCCGCCGCCGCGCTGACCGTCGGGCTCGATGAGCAGACGCTGCTGTCGAACAAGTTCCGCTCGATCGCGCAGAAGCCCCCCGAGAAGGCGCGCGAGGCGCTCACCACCGACGGCATCCTGCGCTATGGCGTCGTGCATACGCCGAGCGGACGCAGCGGCTACATGCGAATCTTCAGCTTCGAAGTGCCCGACCCGGGCGCCTTCCTCAAGAAACTCGCGGGCATCCTCGAAAACCTGCCGCAGGACCGGCTGGTCATCGACCTGCGCGGCAATCCCGGCGGCCAGATCCCCGCCGGTCAGGGGCTGATCCGGATGCTGACCGCAAAGCCGCTCACCCCCGCCCCCATCGCCTTCCGCGCGACGCCCACGACGCTGGGCCTCGCCGCGGCCCCGGCCTTTCAGGAATGGCGCCGCTCGCTCGAGCTGCAGAGCGCGACCTCGAATGTCTGGGCGCAGGCCTTTCCCATCGCGCCCTACTACGACGACGTGCCGCCATATCGCTTTCCGGGCAAGGTCGCGATCATCATCGACGCGCTGTGCTACTCGACCACGGATTTCTTTTCGGCGGATTTTGCCGACAACGAAATCGGCCCGATCATCGGCATCGACGCCAGCACGGGCGCGGGCGGCGCCAATGTCTGGCCGTGGTCGGTGCTGGTGAACTACACGCGCTTTCTCGGGATTTCCGGCCCCGAGCCCCTGCCCTCGGGGTTCGACCTCAACATCTCGATGCGCCGCGCCTACCGAACCGGCGCGAGCGCCGGCCTGCCGATCGAGGATCTGGGGATCCGCGCGCAGATCCTGCACAAGCAGACCATGCGCGACCTGCTCGAGGACAATGTCGACCTGATCGCCTGCGCCGTCGCGAGCCTCGCCTGACCAGAATGAGGACGGGCCGCCGGTCATGCAAAAAGGGGCGCCAAATTGGCGCCCCTTTCGGTGATCCTATAGGGATCTCTGCCCGCACCGCCCGAAGGCGGCCTGCGCGATCACTGGTAGCTCTTGATCATCGCTTCGGCGCTGGCCGCGCGGTTTGCGGCGGTGTTTTCGTCCTGCACAGCCTGGTACACGGCCACGGCCTGCGCGTTGGTCAGATCCGCGACATCCGCCTCGGGGGCGATCTTCTCAAGAGCGGCGCGTGCGAAATCGCCGGTGTTGAAGGTCTGAGCCGACGCGGCGCCCGAGAAGGCGGTGGCGGCGGCAAGAGCGGCGACGGTGAGGAATGCTGCGTTTTTCATGTCTAGGTCCTTTCGGTGTGTATTCGCACTGTTGTGCGAGAATTCTGTGTTCCGTGTCGTTCGGATGAGGAATATCTGCCCATCCGCCCCGGAAGTTTCAAATCACCGAAACGCTCACGTGCGCTCTCGAATTCGTGCGAGATCCGAACTCGTCCGCGAGCATACCGCAACAAACACTGCCCAATCCTCATATTTTTCGGACCACGCGAGACTTCGACAGGGCCGTTGCCTCGTGAAGCAGCATCGCGAACGGCGCCCGAAAAGCACGAAGCAGGCCAATTGTGCATATGCGCACGTTGTAAATCGAAATGGACCAAAGAGGTGGCAAGACGCCCGGTTTCCCGACGCGTGGCGCTCCAACCCCAGCTGGCGCACGGGTTTGGCGGATGCCGCGGGCTGCGGCGCAAGACAGACCCGCCGGCCGGATTCCACGGGCCGTCCGCGCGCGAGGCCCGACCACAAATGCTGGCGGTCTGCGAAAGGTCGTCCCGCACCCTGCGACCGGCATCCGATGCTGCGCAACGCCTGTTGATACCGGCGCGCACCGGCCTATCCTCCAGACAGCTGCCCTTCATCCGAAAGCGACCCCGCACGTGAACTGGAAAGACAAGCTGCGTCTTGGCACATCCCGCCCGGCGCCGGCACGACCCTCGGGCTATCAGGCCCTGATGGATCTCGTGGATGACGGCTTCTGCATCATCCAATTTATCGATGGCCCCGATGGGCCTCTCAGCGACTACGTTCATATCGAGTCCAACTCGGGCTACGAGCGGCATACCGGCATTCCCGGGATCGTCGGCAAGACGGTGTTCGACGTCTCGCCGCAGGACGGCGCCGAATGGGTCAAGATCTACCGTCGCGTGCTCGACACCGGCCAGCCGATCCGCTTCGAACGCCGCTTTGCCGAGATCGACCGCCATATCGAGGTCTCCGCCACGTTGGCGGACAGCGTCGAGCAGGGCCGGGTCGCCGTCCTGTTCCGCGACATCACCGAACGCAAACGCGCCGAAAAAGCGCTGCGCGACAGCGAGCAGCGCGCCACGCGCGACGCCCGCCATCTGGCCCGGGCTCTGTCGGCCGGGGCCATTCTCGGCACCTGGATCTGGGCTCTCGACACCGACCATTTCGAGCTCGACACCGGATTCTCGCAGGCGATGGGCCTCGACCCGGAGCAGCCCGCGTCGGATCTCACGCTCGAGATGATCGTGTCGAACGTCCACCCAAGTGATCGCCCCGCTCTGATGGAAGAGATCAACCGGGCGATCTCGGAACGGGCCGCAATCGCCTTCCAGTTCCGCGTGCGGCAGGCCGATGGCCAGTACCACTGGATCGAAACCAATGGCCGCCTCGAAGGCACGAGCCCGCGCATCTTCGCCGGCGTGCTGATGGATCTCGACGAGCGGCGCGCCATCCTCGCAGAGCGCGACCGCGCCACTGCCGAACTGTTCCACCTCAACCAGACGCTCGAGCAGCGTGTCGCGGAACAGACCTCGAAGCTGATGGAACAGGAAGAGGCGTTGCGTCAGGCGCAGAAGATGGAGGCGGTCGGTCAGCTGACCGGCGGGCTGGCGCATGATTTCAACAACCTGCTGACCGCGATCGCGGGCTCGCTCGAACTGATCACCAGCCGGCTCGACGAGGGCCGCACCGACGAGGCCCACCGCTTCGTCGAGGCGGCGCTGGCCTCGACCGAGCGGGCCGCCACGGTGACCCAGCGGCTGCTCGCCTTTTCCCGGCGCCAGTCACTGCTGCCGGCGCCCACCGATGTGCTCGCGCTGGTGCGCGGCATGGAGGATCTGGTGCGCCGCGCGATCGGACCGCAGGTCAGTGTGACGACCCGCTTCGCCACCGACATGTGGCCCGCAATGGTCGACGGCAACCAGCTCGAGAACGCGCTGCTCAATATCTGCCTCAATGCCCGCGACGCGATGCCCGACGGCGGGCTGATCGAGATCGAGGCCGGCAACGAGACACTCTCCGCCGGAACCGAGCATCTGGCGGCCGGCGCCTACGTGAAGCTCTCGGTGCGTGACAGCGGCAGCGGCATGACCCCGGAACAGCTGGCAAAGGCTTTCGACCCTTATTTCACCACCAAGCCCAGCGGCAAGGGCACCGGGCTTGGCCTGTCGATGGTCTATGGCTTCGCCCGCCAGACCGGCGGCGCCGCGCTGATCCGCTCGCAGCTCGGCAAGGGCAGCACGGTCGAGTTGTTCCTGCCGCGCTCCGAACAGGCGGCCGAGACCGCCGGGCCGTCGGCTGGCCTTGCCGATGCGCCTGAGGGCAGCGGCGCCACGATCCTCGTGGTCGATGACGAGGTTCTGGTCCGCATGGTGGTGGCGGAATCGCTGACCGATGCCGGGTTCAAGGTGCTCGAGGCGGGCACCGCGCGCGACGGGCTCGCGCTCTTGGAGGCGCATCCCGAGATCTCGGCGCTGCTCACCGATGTCGGCCTGCCCGGCGGCATGACCGGGCGCGAGCTGGCGCGGGCGGCGCGCGACGCGGACCCGGATCTCGGCATCATGTTCATGACCGGCTATGACGACGAGGCAGGCTCGGGCCCGGCGCTGGCCGGTGCCGAGGTGCTGCTCAAACCGTTTGCCTTCGACGTGATGGTGCGCCGGATGGTGGAATTGACGTCAGGAGCCTGAAGCCGCCGCCTCCGCTCGCCTCGATCAGCGCTCTTCCGATGCGACGCAGTCCGCCAGCCTGTCGCGCAGCGGCAGCACCGCGCCGAGCCGCGTGGCGAGCAGCGACATCCCCCCGAGCTTGCGCTGCAGGTAGAGCACGTCCATCGGCGGCTCGGGCGGGCAATAGCCCGCCTCGGCCAGCGCAATCCCGTCCGCGCGCAGCCGGTCCCGCAGGACCCGGTCGGCGAAATCATAGGGCTCCGGCCCGCGCAACGCATCGAAGAGCCGCCGCACCATGCCCGTGATGTCGGGTCCGAACCGATCCCCCGTCGCGACGATCCCGAGCGCCTCGAGCGCGCTCAGGATGGCATCGGGATCATCTTCGAGCCCGGCCTTCAGAAGCGCCCGCCCCTGCGAGACGACCTCCGCATCAAGGCTCCGGGCCGCCCCGAAATCGAGCAGGACGATGCGCCGGGTCTCCGGCTGATAGCGGTAATTGGCGAAATTGGGATCGCTCTGGGTCAGTCCGAACTGGAAGATCTCGCGCAGCGACAGGTCGATGAGCGCCGCGGCAACGCGATCACGCTCGGCCTGCGGCGTCTCCGCAACCGTCTCGATCGGCTGGCCGTCGAGCCAGCTCATGCACAGCACCCGCGGCGTGCTCCAGTCTTCATGCCACTCCGGCAGCACAAAACCCGGCGCATCAGCCAGCAACTCGGAGAAGCGGCGCATCTGCGCGCCCTCGCGGGCATAATCGGTTTCCTCGTGCAGCTGCCGGCGCGCCTCGGCGAGGTAGGGCGCCAGCTCGAACCCCTTCGGCAGCAGTCCCGACAGGTTCAGAAGCGCGCCGACATTGGTCACGTCGCTGTCGATGCTGCGTGCGACGCCGGGATATTGTACCTTGATGGCGACCTCGCGCCCGTCCTGAAGCTCGCCCCGGTGCACCTGACCGATACTGGCCGCCGCGACCGGACGCACGTCGAAGGTTCGAAACGCGCGACGCCAGCCCGGCCCCCACTGCCCGTCGAGCACGTCCCGCAGCTGCTTCGGCGGCATGAAATCGGCCTGATCGCGCAGCCGCGCGAGGATCTCGGCCAGTTCGGGGGGCAGCACTTCGCCGCTGTCCATCGAGATCAGCTGGCCCATCTTCATCGCCGCGCCTCGCATCCGCGCCAGCTCGCTGGCCACGCGCGACAGGTTGCCGGGCGTCATCAGCAGGCGCCGCATCTCCGGGCGGCTTCCGCGACCGGCCTCACCCAAGGCGCCGAGGGCCATGTTGCCCGCGATGCCTGCCGCCATGCCGCCCAGCCGCAGGGCGCGCCCGACCCGTCCAGACGGGATCGGCACCGGGCGCGACGGGGTCTTGTCGCCGCTCATGCCAGACCCGCCTCGTGCAGGATCCGCGGCATTCGCTTGCGCAGCTTGAAGAACCCGGCGGTCGCGTGCGGCCAGACCAGTGCGTCCCACCCTCGCTGCCATTCGGCCAGCGCGATGCCCGCCGCCTCGAGCGGCGGCGTCGCCGCAGTGATCCAGTCGCGCAGCGGCCCGGTCGGGATATAGGGCGTCACCACCTGCACCGCGCCAGCGGCCTGTGCGTGCCGCGCAAGCTCTGCCGGATCACCGGCATCGCGCCACTCGGCGGCAAGCCCGAGCCGCGCCACGCTGTCGGCCAGCGCCGCTTCTTCGACCCCGCAGACCCGCGCCGCCACCTGCCCCGGCGAGCGCAGGGTGCTGGCTCGCAGGCAGAGTACGCCGCGCAGGTCCAGCCGCTCCGGCGCGAATTCAGAGATCAGGCTATCCTCCTCGGTGAGCAGCAGAAGCGTCGGCACGCCCTCGCGCGGGGGCGCGATCTGGCGCAGCGGTTGTCGCTCGGGCAGCGGCGCGTCGAGCGGATCGGTGTCCTGCGCAAGCCGCTCCTCGGGCAGGTTCACCCGCCCCCGCGTGAACCGCGCGATGTTGCACGCCTGCGCCTCGTAATGCTTGCCACGCGTGTGCAGCCCGGCCACCCAGCGCCAGCTGCAGGTGTTCGACGCCGGATCACCATCGAGCAGGTGGCGCAGGAAGAAATCCGCCCCAAGCCGCCACGGCAGGCCCAGCGTGAAGATCCAGATCGAGGCGAACCACATGCGCGCGTGATTGTGGAGATAGCCCGTCTGCACCAGCTCGGCGGCCCAGTCGTCGACCCCGGCGAGCCCGGTCCGCCCCGCGCAGACCCGGGCCACGCGATCCCGCAGGTCGGCATCCTCATCGAGCGCCGCAAGATCGCGGCGCAGACCGTCGCGGTAGTCGTCCCACACCTGCGGACGCTGCTCGAGCCAGCCCTTGAAGTAGCTGCGCCAGAGGACCTCGGAGACGAAGGTGCCCGCGCCATCGATGCCATGGGTCTCGACCGCCGTCGAGATCACTTCTGGCTCGGTCACCAGCCGCCGCCGCAGGTAGGGCGAGAGACCGGAGACGTGGACATGCCCGCCGGCGCCAAGGTCAAACCCCCGCAGCTCGGCGTAGTCGCGTCCCATATGCGGCCGGAAGGCCTCAAGCCGCCGCAAGCCTGCCTCCCGTGTTGCCTCTGGCACCGTCATCGGGTCCTCCTCGTCGCTCTGAGCTGGAAAATGCGGCGCGCGGCGCGGCTTTCAAGCCTGCCGGTGACTGCGGACGGCGCCGCAGCAGGGCGTAAAAGCCCGGTACGACCGCGCCTCTGCCTCAAACACCGGCAACCTGCGCTCGGGCAGGGGCCCGGAGCCGGCTTCTGCGCGCACCCCCGGAACCGATCTTTCGCCCCGTTCGTTGCGCCTGAAACCAAGAGGTCTAGCGATGAAACTGAATATAGACGGACGGCTCGCCGTGATCAGCGGCGCAGCTGGCGGGATCGGCTTGGCCACGGCCAGGGTGCTTGCCGAGGACGGCGCGCGCCTGTTCCTGACCGACACCTCCGAGGACGCACTCGCCGAGGCGGCCGGCACGCTCGGCCACAGCGTGGTGGGCAGCTACGCCGCCGACCTGACCGATGACGACGCGGTCGCGGCGCTGACCGAGCGCATCGGCTGGAAGGGCGGCGCCGACATCCTCGTGCACATGGCCGGGATCACCGGCGCCAAGGGCGACCCGCTCGAGATGAGCAACGACGACTGGTTCGCCTGCTGGAACACCAACTTCATGTCCGCCGTGCGCATGACCAGAGCGCTGGTGCCGGGCATGGTCGAGAAGGGATGGGGCCGGGTGGTCTTCACGGTCTCGGAGAACGCCGTGCAGCCCTACCCGGACGAGGCCGTCTACAACGCCTCGAAAGCGGCGCTGCTGAGCTACACCAAGGCCCTGTCGCTGCCCTACGGACCCAAGGGTGTGTTGGTCAACGCGGTCATGCCCGCGTTCATCGAAAGCCCGATGACCGATGGCATGATGGACAAGCGCGCCGAGGCCCTCGGTGTCTCGAAGGACGAGGCCATCGAGAGCTTCCTCGACGAGGAACGTCCCTATCTCTCGCTCAAACGCCGCGGACAGGCGGACGAGGTCGCGGCGGTGGCAGCGCTGCTCTGCTCGGACCGTGCGAGCTTTACCAACGGCTCGGCCTGGCGCGCGGATGGCGGCGCGGTTGCGGCCATAAACACGTGATATTCAATCCAAAGGATTCTCCCATGTCTGACGGACACATCCCCCATCTGCCCGAGCCGGAATATATCGATGACGGCTACAAGGGCGCCGGCAAGCTCACCGGCAAGCGGGTGCTGATTTCGGGCGGCGACAGCGGCATCGGTCGCGCCGTGGCGCTGCACATGGCCCGCGAGGGCGCGAAGGTCGCCATCATCTACCACTCCGCCGAGGACAAGGCAGAGGAGACCCGCAAGGGGCTCGAGGCCGAAGGCGCGGACGCGCTCGTGATCCAAGGCGACACCGGCAAGAGCGCGGATTGCGATGCGGCGGTGGCGCGCGTCGTCGAGGCCTGGGGCGGCATCGACGTGCTGGTCAACAATGCCGGTTTCCAGAAGCCCTACCACACGCTTGACGAGGTCAGCGACGAGGACTGGCGGGCCCATTTCGACGTCAACATGGCTGGCATGTTCTTCCTGTCCCGTGCTGCGCTGCAGCATATGCCCGATGACAGCGCGATCGTGAACACCAGCTCGATCAATGCCTTTGTCGGCAACGATGCGCTGCTTCCCTACTCCGCCACCAAGGGTGCCATCACCACCTTTACCCGCTCGCTGGCCAAGCAGGTCATGGCGCGCGGCATCCGCGTGAACGAGGTGGCCCCAGGGCCGGTGGCCACCGACATCCAGTCGGTGTTCGAGGATTTCGACGAGGACAAGCTCAGGAACATGGCCGCCCCCATCGGGCGGGTCGGCCAGCCGCGCGAGCTTGGCCCGGCCTACGTTTTCCTCGCCTCGCGCGACGGCTCGTTCATCACCGGGCAGACGATACACGTCAATGGCGGCATGATCGTCGGCGCCTGACGAGGCGGGGCCGCAGGCCCCGACCCTTCGCCGCGTCAGGAGCGCGTGAGCTCCGGCGCGGCGGTGCCATCGGTCGCGACGGTCAGCGCTACCTGCGCGCCGCCCTGCGCGCGGGACAGCGTGAGCCTCTCCCCGCCCTGCGTGACGCTGCAGCTGCCGGCCGCAAACAGCTCCGGCAGCGCCCTGCGCAGATCGACCAACTCCTTCATCAGCGCCAGCTTGCGCGCGCCGAAGGCCGAGACAGGCGCGTCAGGATCAAGCGGGGCGCGGTTGTCCGGGTCGGTGAGCGCAAAGGTTCCCGTCTCGCTGCCCTGATAGATATCGGGCAGGCCGGGGATGACAAACCGCAGCGCAAGCTGGCTCAGCGACAGCATCTCGCCGCGCGCGACAAGCGCCTCCAGCGCCGCGGGCGGTGCCTCGCGCCACGCCCCGAGCAGCGCGCCCGCGAAGTCCGCGGCACGGCTCTCGGCCTCTTCGTCGGGCGCGTGCCAGTCGGTCAGTTCCTTGGCCTCGCGCAGCGCTTTCTCGAGATGCGCCGCGAGGCGCGCCTCCAGATCCTCACGATCGGGCTCCCAGAGCGCGATGGCCGATTGCAGGATATACCAGCGTGTCGCCTCGTCAGGCGGCTCGGGCGCGTCGAGCGTGTGGGCCTGCACCCAGAGCTCGGCCACCTCCGCCGGCAGGTGGGTCATCGCGACAAGCCGCGCGCGGGCGTCCTCGGCCCGCTTGGTGTCGTGGCTCGAGCCCAGCGACATGGCGCCTGGCCAGCGCGCCAGACGTGACGTGCACCACGCTTCGAACGCCGGACCCGCGAGCGGGGCGGCATCGGGTTCGGAGCCGACCTCAGCCTCGGCGAGGCAGCGGGTGTGACGGTAGAAGGCAGTGTCCTCCTGCGCCTTGGCGACCACCGCGCCGGAGACCTGCTGGAAGCGGACAACCAACGCCGCGCCGATCTGTCCCCGCGGGGACAGCAAAATCTCGCGCAGCATATCAAGCGCAGCCTTGTCCGCCCCGGCATCCGTGGCGATGGCGACGGTCTGGTCGAGCAGCGCCCGGTCTTCGGCAGAGGGACCATCCGCCGCGATGTAGCTGCGGTAGCGGGGAAAGGCCACGAGCATCTCGCGAAGCGCCGCGCGCAGGGTTTCCTCAGGCAGGTGCTGGCCCGCTTCGGCCAGCGCGGCCCCGGCCCGGCGCTGCATCTCGCGCAGCTCGGCGGCGAGATCGCCCGACAGGATCTGGTGCCGCGCGGCGCGGCAGGCGGCCTCGTAATCGCCGCGCGCGCCGGTCACCCCGCGCCACATGGCGTCGAGCCGGTCCATGCCGGCCTCTTCGAGCAGCAACCGGGTGATGCGGTCATTGGCCTCGTAGCCGGTGGTGCCCTCGACCGGCCAGTCGGGCATCTCCTCGTCGCCGGTGAGGATCTTCTCGACCCACGCAGGCACATCCGGCCCGACCTCCTCGCGCAGCCGGTCGAGATAGCCCGCCGGATCGGCAAGCCCGTCGACATGGTCAATCCGCAAACCATCGGCGAGCCCGGCGCGCACCAGCTCGAGCGGCAGGGCCATCATGGCGTCGAACACCGCGCGGTCCTCGACCCGCATCCCGATCAGGCTGGTGATGTTGAAGAACCGCCGGTGCGAGAGCTTGCGCCGCTCGCGCACCCAGTGGCGCAGCTGCCAGTGCTGGCGCTCGAAGATCTCGGCCACGCCGCCCTCCTCCGCGGTGCCCGGCGCCAGCGGCAGCCATCCGCCCTCCCAGCGCACGCGCTGGGTCTCGCGGTCGATCTCGAACGCGCCCACCGCGATCATCTCGTCGCGAGGCTCGGGCAGGATCGGCAGGATCAGCCCGGCCTCCCAGTCGACGTCGAAATGCCGTGCATAGGGGCTGTCCACGCCGTGGGTCAGCGCATCGAGAAGCCACGGGTTCTCGACGCTGAGCACGGTGTGGTTCGGCACCAGATCGAGGATGATCCCGAGGCCCCGCGCCTGTGCCGCCGCGGCGAGCCGCTCGTAGCCCGCGCGCCCGCCGAGCACCGGGTCGATCTCGGCGGGGTTGGCGACATCGTAGCCGTGGGTCGAGCCGCTCTCGGCGGTGAAGATCGGTGAGAGATAGAGGTGGCTCACGCCGAGCCCGGCGATATACGGCAAAAGCTCCACGGCGCGGTCGAAATCGACGCCCTGACGCAGTTGCAGGCGGTAGCTGGCGACAAGAGGTCTCACGCGCGGAACTCCACTTCGATGGCAAAGGCCTCGGCTGTGGGATCGCCGAGGCGGAACTGTGGGGCGGCAAGCGGCGCGGCGCTGATCGCCGGGGCGCCGAGTGCCAAGAGCATGCGGGTCTCGCCCGCCGCGAAGGGCCAGCGGATCTCGAAAGCCTTGGGGCCGTGGCGCGTGACCTCGCCGAGCCCGGTCTTGCCAGAGCGCAGCAGCGGCACCACCTGCGCCGCGCGCAGGGCGAGCAGCTCGCGGGTAAGCTTGCGCCACGCCTCGGCATGAGAAGGCGGGTCCGAGGCGTAGGGTTTCGAGGCCTCGAAGGCCTCGGGGCCGGTCGGGTCGGGCATCCCCTCGAGATCGTAGCCGATGCCGCGCAACTCGGCAGAGCGCCCCTTGCGCACCGCCTCGCGCGCATCCTCGTCGGGCGGATCGCAGAAGAACAGGAAGGGCGTGTCGCGCCCCTCCTCCTCGCCCATGTAGAGCATCGGCAGGAACGGCATCAGCAAAAGCGCCGCGTGGCAGACCCGCGCCGCGGGCTCGCCGATCAGCGAAATCAGCCGCTCGCCATGGGCGCGGTTGCCGATCTGGTCATGGGTCTGGTTGGCATTGATGAAGGCGGTCCACGGCAGGTGCCCGGCAGGCGCACCGCGCACCTCCTCGGGATGCGGTGCCCCCTCGTCGACCTGTCCGCGCGTCAACGCCAGCGCCAGATCGCCGAACGGATCGCGGGCGAAGCGGCTGTAATACCCCTGCGTCTCGCCGGTCAGCGCCACGTGCAGCGCGTTGTGCCAGTCGTCGTTCCACTCGGCGTCGAAGCCCTGCTCGCGCAGGTGCGGCAGGTTGCGCTCGTCCTCGGTGATCAGGTGGATCGGCCGACCTAAATCCTGCGCGCGGATCTCCTGCGCCAGATCGCGGAGGAATTTCTGCTCCTGCCCGTCACGGATCTGGTGCACCGCGTCGAGGCGGAACCCGTCGAGCCGGTATTCGGTCAGCCAGCCAAGCGCCGCCTCGCGGAAGAAGCTCTGCACCTCGGGGCGCTCGAAGGCGATGCCGTCGCCCCAGGGCGTCGGGCGCTGGTTGAAGAAGTCGGGCGCGTAGCCCGGTAGGAAATTCCCGAACGGGCCGAAATGGTTCATCACCAGATCAAGCAGCACCATCATGCCATGGCCCTGCGCCGTGGCGATAAAGCGGCGCAGATCGTCGGGCGGGCCGTAAGGCGCGTGGGGTGCGCGCACCAGCACGCCGTCATAGCCCCAGCCGAGATGCCCGCCGAACTGGCCCACGGGCATGATCTCGACCGCGGTGATACCGAGCGCGGCAAGCTCGGGCAGGCGCGCGGTGGCGGCGGCAAAGGTGCCCTCGGCGGTGAAGGTGCCAATGTGCAATTCGAAGATCGCGGCTTCCTCGAGCGCGCGGCCCGGCCAAGGCGCGCCCCAGTCGAAGCCGGCGGGGTCGACGGTGACCGAGGCGCCCTCGACACCGCCGCGCTGCGCGCGCGAGGCCGGATCGGGCCGCTCGTGCCCGTCGATGCGGAAGAGATAGTCCTGTCCCGCGCCGGCCGGCAGACGCGCCCGCCAGAAGCCGTCCTTGCCGCCGGTCATCGGACGTGCATCGCCATCGAGCAGCAGCTGCACGCTGCCCGCCGCCGGGGCCCAGATGTTGAACGACCACGTCCCGTCGTCGCAGGGCTGCGCGCCCCAGTCGCAAGATCGGCTCATGCCGCCCCCTTATCGTTCAGGAATTGTTAACTTCTTTACGGCCAGCCGCGGGATCAACGCGCGCCCCGGAAGACGGTCTGGCGGCGCGGCTGAGGGTCTTTTCATATGGTCAGGCCCTGTCGGAAGCGGATGTCGGTCTGGTCGGCCACGCAAGATACCCACCGGCAAGCCTTGAGCAGCCCGTCGCCTAACGCCACGCGGCGGCCCGAAGTTCCCAAGCTCCCGGCCTGTCGCGACGGTCGGTTCAGGGCGCCCGTCTCAGGGCGTTGCCGTTCAGCGCACCCCGTCCAGCGCCATGACGCAGAGCCCCGCGATGATCAGGCACAATCCCAGCAGCTTTGGCAGCGTCAGCGCCTCGCCGAGGAACACCACGCCGGCCCCCACCACCATGACGAAACTCATCGACACGAAGGGATAGGCCAGCGAAAGATCCACCCGCCGTAGCGCGAAGAGCCAGAGCACCGTGCCGATGCCGTAGAACGCCAGCCCGCCCAGCACCCACGGCGAAAACAGCAGCGCCGCCGCCTTGCCCAGCACGCCGGCGCCGTCGGCGAAGCTCACGCGGGTCACGCCGGCCTTGAAACAGGTCTGCCCGAGCGCGGACAGCGCGACCGAGACGAAGATCAGCGCGAAACCGAGAAACGTCATTGAATCATGGGCTCCATGGTCAGGTAGCGCGCGGCGATCACCAGCAGCACGGTGGTGGCAAGGGTCAGCTGGCTGATCCGGTCGGTGACCGCGAAGATCACCGGGTCGTCGCCGATCTTGCCCCGGCAGGCCCACATCCAAGTGCGGTAGATCCAGAACATCATCAGCGGCAGCACCAGCCAGAGCAGGTCGGCGGCACCATAGGTCTGGCTGGCGGTGGCGCTCGACATGTACTGCGCAAGCGTCAGCATCGCCGCCGCCGCATTGGCGATGCCAAAGGCACGCACCGTCGAGAGCTCGGCGCCCCAGTAGTTGCGGCTCGGCAGCTTGGTCGCCTCCTCCACCCTCTCGAGCTCGATGGCGCGCTTGAGATAGGCGAGGCTGACGAAGAAGAACAGCGAGAAGGTCAGCAGCCACGAGCTGACGGCGATGCCGCAGGCCGCCGCTCCGGCGACGATGCGCAACGTGTAGAGCATCCCCAGAACGATGGTGTCGATGGTCGAGAAGCGCTTCAGAACGAAGGAATAGGCGGTGGTCATCGCGAGGTAGACCAGCAGGATTGCGCCGAATTTCGGCGGCAGCGTGGCGAAGGCCAGAAGCAGCGCCAGCGTGGCCAGCCCAAGCGCGGCCCCCGCCCCCTCAACCGGCAACACCGCGCCCGAGGCGAAGGGGCGGTTGCGCTTGGTGCGATGGCGGCGATCGGCCTCGATATCGACGAGATCGTTGGCGAGGTAGACCGACGAGGCGAGGATCGAGACGCAGACGAAGGCCATCAGCGCCGCGAGCAGCATCCCCGCATGACCGTACTGGTGCGACAGCAGCAGCGGCACGAAGACCAGCACGTTCTTGGACCATTGATGCGGCCGCATCGCCTTCCATAGACCGCGCACCAGCGAGCCGTTGCCCTCAGAGACCAGCGTCGCCCGGTCTCCGGTCCGGCGCCGCGCTTCGTCCACGGCGCCAGAAGGCGCCACGAAGCCCGCCCAGCCGGCGGCCTCCCAGATCGGGATGTCGGCGCGGCTGTCACCGAGATATTCGAAGGGCTCGCCGCCGGCGTCGGCCCGGATCACCTCGAGCTTGGCGGCACCCTTGAGGTTGTTGCCCGGCTCCGAGGCCAGAATGCCATCGAAGAGCGCGAGATGCGCGGAGACGGCCTCGGCAACGCGGCGGTCGGCGGCGGTGGCAAGGATCACCCGGCGGCCCTGCTCGCGGGCCTGCCGCAGATAGGACAGAACGTCGTCGTTGTAGGGCAGCAGCTCGGCCCGGAACCCCGCCTCGTCCCAGAGCGCGTGCTTGATCCCGGATCGTCCGTCCTGTCGCGCGGCGCGAAGGATGCCCGTCCAACGCGACGGTGTCTTCAGCGACTCGATCAGAAGCTCCTGCGCGGCATCGGTGCGGATGAGCGTCCCGTCGAGATCGACATAGAGCGGCGTTTCGGCACCGGGCGACGCGGAGGCCTGAGACGGGAGCGCAGCGTTCATCGGGTTTCCCCCTGTTCCCCGGTACAGTCCGATCTGGCCTTGGCCATTCGTGCGCGTCTCGGGACAATACATACAAAAACTATTTCGAATTGAGGCTCTATGGTATTTGACTGGTCCCAGGTAGGGCCAGGGATCATGGGTATGAGTATAACGGGCCAGAAGTGGGTCGGAACTGTGTCGGTTCTCGTTCTTTTCACCGTTGCATTTCTGCTGCGGGCGGTTGGAGCGGATTACGGCTATTTCCACGGCGACGAACGCATCAACGAGGCGGCGAAGGTGCTCACCGGGCAACTGGTGCCCGAGCAGCATTTCTATCCGCCCCTGATCAATTACCTCAACGCCATCGGATTGGCCGGGCTGTTCGGCCTCGGGCAGGTGCTTGACTGGTGGTCGGGTCCGAGCGGCTTCCGCGCCCAGTATTTCGAGGATGCGACGCCGTTCTATGTCACCGCACGGCTGCTGACCGCCGCCACCGGCGCGCTGCTCGCGCCGCTGTTCTACGGCATTGCCCGTCACTCCGGGCTTGCCCGCGACCGCGCCTTCGCGGTCGGGCTGGTTGGGGCGCTCTTTCCTCTCGGGGTCTTCATGTCGAACATCGCCAAGGGCGACGTGGCGCTGGCCACCGCCCTGATCGCGACGATCTGGGCCACTCTGGTGCGTTTCGACACCCCGCGCCCGGGGCGCTGGGACGTGATCGTGGCGCTGATGGCGGTGCTGACCGTCAGTTTCAAGCAATCCGGCGTCCTGATCCTCGCGCCGCTGGCGCTGGGATACTGGCTCCTGATCGCACGGAGCGAGGGCGGCCGGGCCTGTGCCGCCTCGGTCGGTCGCATCCTGCTGACCGCCGCGATCGCATGGCCGATCCTCAATATCGGCCTGGTGCTCGATTTCGCCAGCTTCCTCGAGTTCCAGAAGATCCAGGCGGTGATGTCGGTCACCGGCGACGCAGACCGCACGGTGGGTCTTGTGACCCTGCTCGACCGGCTCGCAACGCCGGTGCTGGGGCTCAACCCGGTCTGGCTGGTCGCAGCGCTGCTGGCCCCGCTGGCGCTGCTGCTGCCGGGCGTCAGGCTCGACCACAAACCGCTGCTCATCGTGGTCTGGATCGCACTGGTGCTGGCCACAGTCGGCACGGCGCTGCTGGTGGGATCGCGCCAGCCCGAGCATCTCTGGATCGCCAATTTCGCCGGCCTTGCTCTGCTCGCCGCGCTGGCGCTCGCGGGGCTCAGCGCCGCGCCGCAGCCGGTGCTGCGCTTTGGCGCCACGGCGGCGCTGGCGGTTGGACTCGTGCTCAGCGCCTCGAACGCCGCGATCCCGCTGCGGCAGGCCAACGCCCCCGCGATCCGCGAGGAGGTCGACACCCGCATCGCGCGTGATTACGCCGATGAGCGCATCATGACCATGCTCGAGACCAACCTGCCCAAGCGCATGGAGGCGCAGGCCATGGAGCACGCGCGCTGGGACCGGCTGGCGGCGAAATACGACGTGGTGATGCCCGAGCTCAGCGAAGAGCGCCTCGTGCGCGAGAACGTGCCCGGCGCGGTGTTCTACATCGGGATGCCGACGGTGATGTACGGCCTCGAAGGCGTCGACGAGGACGCTGAAGATTACGTGGTCCAGGCCCACGCCTGGCCACCGCAGCGCGAGGAGTGGCAGCTCGATTACTGGCTTGATCAGGGTTTCTCGGTCTTCGTCGTCAAGAACCTGCCGTACATGCGCGACGAAGTGCCTTCTGATCTGATGCGGGGCTTCTTTGCGGACATGGAGGCGCGCTGCGTGCTCGATGCCGAGTTCAGCGCCCGCAAGCCCCTGTATCTCGAACGCGATGTCAGCATCTTCCGGTGTCCGCAGCATGGAACAGTCGCCGAAAGTTAACGCCGGTCGTCCGGCTTTCCCGGGCAGGAGCGCCCCCCGGCGCTCCGCTCATGAACCACCGCGTCGGACGATGGCGCGGCGGCCCCCTGGCGCATGCGCCACTCCTGGAAGACGGATATGGCGTCAGCCTCCCTGCCCCCTCGACCGGCCGCCGCCGCGCCCCTCGCGGCGTGCCACCCGGCCTCCCTGTCGTCGGCCTGTCTGATGTCCAACGGCGACGTGACCCGGCTCGACCAGCTGACCGGCCTGCGCTTCATCGCGGCCCTGCTGGTCTTTCTAAGTCACGTGCCATGGCCCTCGGCGCCAGACTGGCTTCAGACGATGCTCGCGCAGGGCTTTGTCGGGGTCTCGTTCTTCTTCGTGCTGTCGGGCTTCGTGCTGTCGCACTCCTACGCCACCCGCATCACCTGCGGTGACATGACCTACGGCCGCTTCATGGCGCTGCGCCTCGCGCGGCTCTCGCCGCTGCACCTCGCTACCGCACTGCCCTATGTGCTGGTCGGGATCTGGCGCAACAACCTCACCGCCCCGGTGGCGCTGCTCAACCTGAGTTTCCTGCAATCCTGGGTGCCGGATTCGACTTACTACCTCTCGCTCAACGCGCCGTCATGGTCGCTTTCGAACGAGATGTTCTTTTACCTGTGCTTCTTTCCGCTCTGTTTTGTCGCCGCCCCGAGGCGCTGGCTGCTGACCGCGCTTCTGGCAATGACCGTTGCGGCCTGCGCGGCCTATGCGGTCACGCATTACAACAGCGTCATCCTCGTCGGAGAGCGCACCGTGGGACACTGGGTGTTCTACATCTTCCCGGGGTTTCGCCTGCTCGAGTTCCTTGCGGGCATGGCCCTCTACGACCTCTGGCAACGGGGGCTGCGCCTGCCACGGAGCGCGCTGCCGCTTGCCTGGGCGCT
This sequence comes from Salipiger bermudensis, assembly GCF_017309175.1. NCBI lineage: Bacteria > Pseudomonadati > Pseudomonadota > Alphaproteobacteria > Rhodobacterales > Roseobacteraceae > Salipiger > Salipiger bermudensis. The sequence goes on from NZ_JAEKJV010000003.1 coordinate 191,355, forward strand.
GCTCTTCGCAGCGATGTTCGTGGCCGACAGCATCCCCGAGGCGGTGCGCATGTCGCTGTTCTTCCTGCCGGTGGTGACACTGCTGCTCTATGTCCATCTCGACCGCGCCCCGGCGCTTTGCCGCATCCTGTCGGGGCGGGCGATGGTGCTGCTCGGAGAGACGTCCTTCGCGCTCTACATGATCCATCAGCCCGCGATCCGGATCTGCAACCGGCTGATCGGCGACCTTCCCCACCGCGATCTCTTCGTCGCGGCAGCGGCGTTCGCGCTGGCCATCGTCGCCTCTCTGGTGCTGTTCATCTATTTCGAACGCCCCGCCGAACGGGGCCTGAAAGCCTGGGTCAACCGGCGCACATCCCGGCAGCGCCGCCCGGCGGAGTGACCCGGCCCCTCGGCACGCTGCAACATGCGCCTGGGCGGGATCAGCCGCGCGGGCCCGGGCGGCGGCGCGTCACGACACCTCTTGCTTGCGGTCCGGCTGCGTGACGCCGCAGGACAGCACACCGCGCGCCTCGAGTGCGCGCAGCTGGGAGTCGCTATAACCCAGCCCCTCGCGCAGCACCTCTGCCGTGTCCGCGCCCAGCAGCGAGGGCGGCGTCGCAGGCGAGGGCCCTTCGCCGTCGAACAGGATCGGCCCGCGCACCAGCCGCAGCGCGCCGGCCTCGGGGTGGTCGACCTCCTCGATCAGCCCGTGCGCCGCCACGTGCTCCTGCTCCAGCGCCTCGCCGATCGACAGGATCGGAGCGTTGGGCACGTCGAACTCGGTCAGCCGCGCGCGCCAGTAGGCGGTGCCCTCTCCCGCCATCGCCTCGTGGATCAGCGGCTCGAGCGCACCGCGGTTCGCCAGACGTGCCTCGTAGGCGGCAAAGCGCGGATCGTCGATCAGCTCGGCCCGGCCGATGCAACGGGCGAAATTGTGCCAGAAGCGCTCGGTCAGGCAGGCCACGATGACGTGACCGTCGGCGGTGGGATAGGAGCCATAGGGCACGATGCTGGGATGCTGGGTGCCCACGGGCTGCGGGCTCTCGCCGCTGACGAAGTAGATCTGAGAGAGGTAGCCTTGCAGCGCGATCATGCTGTCGAGCATCGCCACCTCGACGTGCCGCCCCTGCCCGGTCGCGTTGCGTTCGTGGAGGGCGGCGAGCAGCCCGAAGAGCGAGAAGATGCTGCCCGCCATGTCGCCCAGTGGAATACCGAGCTTGTTCGGTGCCTGCCCCGGCTCGCGGTTGACGCTCATGACGCCGGACAGCGCCTGCGCCACGATATCGAAGGCGGGCTTGTCGCTGTGCGGGCTGTTCGCGCCGAACCCGGTGATCGAACAATAGATCAGCGCCTCGTGGCCGTCACGCAGGGTCTCGTAGCCGAGGCCCAGCCGATCCATGACGCCGGGGCGGAAGTTCTCCAGCACGATGTCGCAGGTCGCCGCAAGCTCGCGCGCGATGCGCAGGCCATCCTCGGACTTGAGATCGAGCGCGAGGCTCTTCTTGCTGCGATTGAGCGCGATGTAGTAGTGGCTGAGCCCGCCTTGGAAGGGCGGGAAGTTCCGGGTGTCGTCGCCGTTGCCCATGGGCTCGATCTTGATGATCTCGGCTCCGAGATCAGCGAGCACCATGCTGGCATAGGGCCCCGAGAGGATGCGCGAGAAATCGAGCACACGGATGCCGGCAAGCGGACCCCGGCGCATCTGCGTCTGGCTGTCGGTCATGTGCTCTGTCCCGTCTTGGCTGTGCGTTTCAGGATCGCCGAGGCCGCCGCCACCGGCGCTCCGCCGGCACTCACGCTTGCGTCGACGAAGAGCAGCGAGCGCGTTGCATGGCGCAGGCTGGCGCGGGTGGCGAGGAAATCCCCGGCGCGCGCCGCGCCGAGAAACCGGGTGTCCATCTGCACCGTGACCGTCGGCTGCCGGTCGCAGGCGTTCCACGCGACAAGCGCCACCGCCTGATCGAGCAGGCTGGTCAGCACGCCGCCATGCACCAGCCCGAGCGGGTTCAGGTGCCGTGCCTCTGCCTGCATCGCGTAGACCTCCTCCTCGCCGCGCTCCAGCGGGCGCAAGAGCGGCCCGATCTCGTTGATGAACCCTTTGACATTGATCGGTTTCCAGCCCTCGGGACTGACCTCCTCCTCACGCATCTCTGCTCCCCTCCTAGTTCCCTGCGTCGATCTGCAAATCCTGGACCTCGTCGCGCATGGCGCACATGGCCTGCGCCAACTTCGGGATCTCGCGGTCCTCCAGCCGCTCCGAGATCCCGATGGCGACGAGCGAGCGGATCATCCGCCCGCCGGGCCCGAATACCGGCACGGCGATCACCGTGACCCCCGAGATATAGCTCCCCCGGTCCAGAGCGTAGCCGCGGCGGCGCGCCTCGGCCACCTCTTCGAGCCAGTGCTCGAAGCTTGGCGGATGGTCCCAGACCAGCTTGTCGAAGCGGGCGCGCAGGCTCTCCGGGTCGGGCACGTTATGCGCCGCGAAGAGACGGCCGGTGGCGCTGATCAGCGCCGGGAAGCGGCTGCCGAGGTCGACCTGAAGCCGGAACGGCATGCTCGATTGCGACAGCGCCACAACGATCATCTGCGCCGGCTCCGCGAATTGCGTGGCGATGCTGGTGACCCCGAAGGCCTGCGACAGCTCCGACAGCTTCGGCTGGATCAGCACCGAGAAGGTGTTGCGCTGAAGCGCCGAGCGGGCGAGCGGCAGGATGCCCACGCCGATCGAATAGCGCTTGGTGGCCGAATCGAAATCCACCAGCCCCTCGTCCTGCAACACCCGCAGGATGTGCAGGCAGGTGCTTGGCACCAGCTCGAGCTCGCGCGCCATCGGGTTGACCCCCACAGGCTCGGCCGAACGGGCCAGAAACCTCAATATCGCAAGGGCGCGCGTCACTGCGGGAACCGCCCGCTTGCTGCCTGATGATGCCTGTTCCGTGGTCATGTCCATCCTCGGTTTCGCCAGATTTCATTGCCTATATACAATAATAATAGCGTATTGACAATGATTGCCTGCGATCCCTACCGTTGTCAACGAACCGGACGCAGCGCCCTGCGCCAGCCCCGACCGCGACCTAGGAGGCACGACCAGATGACCAGCCTTGTGGACTTCACGTCCTACGCCGATGCCCAGACGCACTACTCCAAGGACCGGCTGTGGGAGCTGTTCGACGGCACGAGGGAGCGCTTCAACATCGCCCACGAGTGCATCGACCGGCACGTGAAGGGCGACGCGGTGGCGCTGCGGGTGGCCCATGCGGATGGGCGCGACGAGGTCATGTCCTTCGAGGAGCTGTCACGCCGCTCGTCGCAGATCGCGCATTACCTCGCCGGCAGGGGCGTCGCGAAGGGCGACCGCATCGCGGTGATGATCGAGCCGTCGCTGGCCTTCTACTGCGCGCTCTTCGGGGTGATCAAAGCCGGCGCGGTGGCGGTGCCGATGTTCTCGCTCTTCGGTCCCGACGGCATCCGCCTGCGGGTCGGCGATTGCCGTCCGAAGATCTTCTTCGCCAATGCCGAGAAGGCGCCCGAGGCGATCGAGGGCGGCGCGCAGAACGTGACCGTCGTCGACGATGACTTCCTGTCGGGACTCGACGCTCTGCCCACCCGCTTCAACTGGGACACCGCCGGCAGCGATCTCGCGGTGTTGCAATACACCTCCGGCACCACCCGCGCGCTGCCGGCGGCAGTGCAGCACTCGCACCAGTCGATCGTCACGCTGATGGTCGCCGCGCTCTATGCCACCGGCATCCGCCCCGGCGACCGCTTCTTCTGCCCGTCCTCGCCGGCCTGGGGCCACGGGCTCTGGCATGGCACGCTGGCGCCGCTGGCCATGGGGGTCTCGACCGGCACGTTCAGCGGCAAGTTCGATCCCGTCCGACTACTGAAGGCGCTGCAGGATTTTCGCATCACCAACCTCACCGCCGCCGCCACCCATTACCGCATGATGCGCAATTCCGGTCAGGCCGAGCGCTTCACCTACCAGTTCGACAAGCTCTCGTTCACCGGCGAGCCGATCGACAGCGAGACCGCCGCCTATGTCGAACGCGTCTTCGGCACCAAGGTGCGCTCGATGTATGGCACCACCGAGATCGGCGTGATCATCGCCAACTATCCCGGCGCCAACGATCTCGAGGTGCGCGACGGTGCCATGGGCAAGGCGGTGCCCGGGGTCGAGGTCGAGGTGCAGCGCGCCGATGGCAGCCCCGCCGCGCCGGGCGAGACCGGCGAGCTGATGGTGAGGAAGCGCGGCCAGTGGTTCCCGACCAAGGATCTCGGGCGGGTCGACGAGGACGGCTATTTCTACCACGGCGGCCGGGCGGACGACGTGATCATCTCGGCCGGCTGGACCATCGGCGCGGTCGAGGTCGAGGACGCCGTCCTGAGCCACCCGGCGGTGGCCGAATGCGGCGTGATCGGCGCGCCCGATCCGGTGCGCGGCCTCGTCGTCAAGGCCCACATCATTCTCAAGCACGCCGCGCCCCCGTCAGGCGCCGAGGCCGACGCGCTGGTGCAGGACATCCAGGACCACGTCCGCGCCCGGCTCGCCCGCCACGAATACCCCCGCCAGATCGTCTTCGTCAGCGAGCTGCCGAAGACCCCCGCCGGCAAGGTCAACCGCAAGATCCTGCGCAACCGCGAGGCCGAGGCATTCGAGACCGCGGAGTGATCCGCCCCGCCACAGACGTTCGAGGAGAGACGTAAATGAACGACATGACCCAGAGGAAATTCCCCAAGATCACCCAGGAGGGGCTCGACGACCTGCGCCAGCGCGTTGGCGTGAAGATCGAGAAGACGGTGGAGCCGTGGTGCTACGAGGCGACACGCGACAACATCCGTCACTATGCCCATGGCATCGGCGACGACAATCCGCTCTGGTGCGACCCGGACTATGCCGCGGGCACCAGGCATGGCGACGTGATCGCTCTGCCGAGCTTTCTGTTTGCCACCAATCGCATCATCTCCGGCTATGTCGGGGGGCTGCCGGGGGTGCACGCCATGTGGTCTGGCGCGAACTGGAACTGGCACAAGACGATCACCCGGAACATGGCATTCCGCACCGAAGCCTATCTCAAGGATCTGATCGAGCACGAGACCCGCTTTGCCGGCCGCGCCGTGCAGCAGATCTACCACGTAGATTTCTACGACGCGGCGACCGGCGATCTGGTGGCCGATGCCGACAGCTGGTGCTTCCGCACCGACCGCGACCAGGCGCGCGAGAACGGCACCAAGTACACCGAGGCCAAGGCCAAGGGGCGCAAGGTCTGGACCCAGGAAGAGCTCGACAGCTACTACAAGTATTACGAGCACGAGACGGTGCGCGGCGCCGAGACCCGCTACTGGGATGACGTGGTCGAGGGCGAGGAGTTGCCCACCATGGTGAAGGGCCCGATGACGGCCACCGGCTTCATCGCCTACGCCCAGGGCTGGGGCGGCCTCTACATCCGCGCCAACAAGCTGGCATGGCAGCTACAGCAGAAGCACCCGAGCGCCGGCCCGAAGAACAAGTTCGGCATTCCCGACTGCCCCGAGCGGGTGCATTGGGAAGAGGAGTTCGCGCTCGAGGTCGGCGCCCCCGGCGCCTATGACTACGGCCCCGAGCGGACCTCGTGGCTGACGCATCAGATCACCAATTGGATGGGCGATGACGGCTTTCTGCGGCAGGCCAAGTGCCAGGTCCGCCGGCACAACCCCGAAGGCGACATCATTCTGATCCACGGCACCGTGGTGCGGAAATTCGAAGAGGACGGCCGCTTCCTGCTGGAGATCCAGCAACGCGCGGAGCAGCAGGACGGAGAGCTCTCGGCCATGGGCTCGGCGATTGTCGAACTGCCGAAGCGCTGAGCGCCCGTCCATCACGCAGCGGCTAGGGAGGAGCGCCGATGCTTGAGACCGGACTGAGAAAACTCGAGGACATCCTGCACATCGCGGGGTGCCTCTGCCTGGTGCTGGTCGCCGGGCTGATCAACCTCGACATCCTGTTGCGGCTGTTCGCCAACCGCCCGGTCCAGATCCAGTTCGAGCTGACCGAGCTGTTCCTGATGCCGGCGCTGGCCTGCCTGTCGCTGTCGCGGGTGTTCCGCGACGGCGGCCACCTGGCGCTCGAGCTCACGCCCGAGCGGATGCCTGGCCCCTTCGGCGCGGTGGTGGCGCGGCTTCGGTTGCTGCTGCCGGCGCTGTTCTTCGGCGCGGTGACGGTGATGTCGGGCGAGTTCGCCCTAGAGGCGATCCTGCAAGGAGACGTGGAATACGGGGTGGTCGACTGGCCCCTCGGCTGGGCCTACGCCGTCGTCCCGCTGGGATGCGGCGTGCTGGTTCTGAGACTGCTGCACGACGCGCTGAGGAGACGCGAACCGGCAGACCTGTGATGATTTCTCAAGGGAGGAGAGACACCATGACGACCAAGACCCGGATGATCGCGGTGCTGGGCACCGCTCTGACCCTCGCGGCGGCGCCGCTTGCGGCGGAAACCCTGCGGCTGGGCGATTTCCAGTCGACCACGCATATCGTGTCGGTCGAGGGCACGACGAAATGGATGGCGGCGGTGGAGGAGGCCACCGGCGGAGAGATCGGCTTCGAGCATTTTCCCTCGCAGCAGGCGGCCAAGTCCAAGGCGCAGCTCGACGCGGTGAACAACGGCATTCTCGACGCCGCCCTTCTGGGCACACCCTACCACGCCGACGTGCTGCCGCTGAACTCGGTGGTGGCGCTGCCGGGCTATTACGGCTCGGCCGCCGAGGGCACCCAGGCATTGCAGACCATGCTCGAGGCCGGCCCGCTGCGCGACGAGTTCCTCGCCGCGGGCGTCACGCCGGTCTTCGGCTTCGTGCTGCCGCCCTACCAGGTGCTGGCCAAGACGCGCCTCGGGATGCCCGCGGACTGGGCCTCGCAGGACATCCGCACCTCGGGCTCGACCCAGGCGATGACCGCACGCAGCCTCGGCGGGGTCGGCATCTCGATCCCCGGCCCCGAGGTCTATACCGCGGTCGAGCGAGGCCGGCTCGACGCGGTGCTTTTCCCGCTCGCCTCGGTGCCGGGCTACAAGCTCAACGAGGTGGTCAGCCACATCTCAACCAACGGCTCCTTCGGTGGCTACAGCTTCGTCATGGTGATCCGCAGTGACCTGTTCGACGGGCTGCCCGCCGACACGCAAGCCAAGCTGGTCAGCCTTGGCGCCGAGACCGCGGCGCACGTGGCTCAGGCGCAGGACGCCTCGGTCGCCGGGCTGATCGAGGAGTGGAAGGCCGAGGGCATCGACACCTACAGCTTCTCGGCAGAGGAGCTTGCCGCCGTGACCGAGGCGACCGGCGCCGTCAGCACCGACTGGGTCGAGCGCATCGACAATGACGGCGCGATCTCGGTGCTCGAGACCTACAGCGAACTCACCGGCAACTGAGCCGCAGCTGAAGACCATCCCGGGGCAGCCGCGATCATCGCGCGGCTGCCCGCCCCTCAAGACGCGCACGGACCCTTCATGCTGACCTTCTTCGCCATCCTGCTGCTGCTCGCCACCCTGATGGTGTTCCGCGTGCCGATCGCCTTCGCCATGGGCATTGCCGGCACCGCCGGGCTCGCCGCGCAACTCGGCATGCGCCCGGCGCTGGCGGTGCTCGAACGCACCTTCTTTGACACCTCCGCGTCGTTCATCCTCGTGGCGATCCCGCTCTTCATCCTGATGGCAGAGCTGCTGACCGCCGGAGATGTCACGCGCCGCGCCATCATCGCCTGCCAGCGCTGGATCGGCCACGCGAAGGGCGGGCTCGCCATCGCCACCGTCGCGGCCTCGGTGATCCTTGCTGCGCTGGTCGGCAGTTCGACCGCGTCGACCGCGGCCATGGCGGCCTCGGCCTTCCCGGAGATGCGCGCCCACAGGTATTCAGACCGCCTCGCCGCGGCGGTGGTCAGCGTCGGCGGCACGCTCGCCGTGGTGGTGCCACCCTCGATCGTGCTGGTGGTCTACGGCGTGCTGACCGAGACCTCGATCGGCAAGCTCTTCATCGCCGGCATCGTGCCGGGCTTCCTGACCGCCGCCGGCCTCGCGCTGGTGATCAAGATCATCGCCCAGACCACCGACCAGGCCCCGAAGGGCGATCCGTTCGAACTGAAGGGCGCGCTGCGCCAGAGCGTGCACGTGATCCCGATGGTGGTGCTGCTTCTGGCGGTGATCGGCGCGATCTATGGCGGGCTGGCCTCACCCTCGGAGGCGGCGGCGCTCGGGGTGATGGGCTCGCTCATCATCGTCATGCTTCAGCGCACGCTCAGCTTCGTGCAGTTTGGCACCTCGGTCAGCCGCGCGATCCGTGCCACGGTGATGATCGTGGCCATCGTGGCCTGCTCGGCGATCTTCTCGAACTACCTCGCCTTCACCCGCATCACCCACGCGATGCTGGAGTTCGTCGCCACCACCGAGATGCCGCGCGAGCTGATCATGGCGATCATCATCCTCGTGCTGCTGGTGATGGGCATGTTCATGGATCAGCTCGCGATCCTGTCGCTGGCCATGCCACTGGCCTTCCCGACCGCCATGGCGATGGGCTACGATCCGGTCTGGTTCGGCATCGTGGTGACCAAGACCGTCGAGATCGGCTTGCTGACGCCGCCTCTGGGGCTCAACGCCTATGTCGCCGCGGCGCAGACCCGGGTGCCGCTCGGCACGATCTTTCGCGGCATCCTGCCCTTCCTCGGCATGGAGATCGTCGTGCTGGCCCTGCTGCTCTCGTTCCCGCAGATCACCCTTTTCCTGCCGGAGCTGATGATGTCGCGCTGAGCCGGCCCGCGCCGGCATGACGGGGACAGGCGCCGCGTGGGGATGCGCGGCGCCTTTTTCCGTTTCCAAGGTTCACAATCCCGCGCGAACTGCCCATATATCGCGCAACACCGCCGCCCTCGGAAAGGCGCGGCGACAGGAGGAAGGACCACAGGTGCAGAAGCTCGATTTGCCGGAGCGCCCGGACTGGCGCGACAAGGCCGCCGACCAGGGCTTCACCTTTGCCGACATGCATGGCGAGCCCTACTGGGACGAGGCTTCGGCCTATTGCTTCTCGCTGGCCGAAATCGAAGAGCGCATCGAGGACCCCGCCACCGAGTTGCACGGGCTCTGCCGCGAAGCCGTCGCGCGGGTGATCGGTTCGGAGGAGCTGCTCGACCGGCTGGAGATCCCCGAGGCGCATCGCGACTACATCGCGCGAAGCTGGCAGGACGGCGAGCCCGAGCTCTATGGCCGCTTCGATCTGGTCTATGGCGGCGACGGTCCGGCCAAGATGCTGGAGTACAACGCCGACACCCCGACCTCGCTTTACGAAAGCGCGGCCTTCCAGTGGCAGTGGTTCGAGGACCAGCAGGCGCTCGGCGTGCTGCGCGAGGGCGACGACCAGTTCAACGGCATCCACGAGGCCATCGTCGAGCGGCTGGGCGCGATGTTCGCCCCCGAGACGCAGCTGCATTTCACCGCACTTTCCGGCGCGCCCGAGGATTACGCCACCGTCGAGGCGCTTGGCTGGGCGGCGCGCGAGGCGGGGCTCGGCGCGCATTACACCGATCTAGAGAAGATCGGCGTCAGCGAGGACGGCCAGTTCCTCGACGACGAGGACCGGGTGATCGGCACCCTGTTCAAGCTCTATCCTTGGGAAGACCTGCTGCGCGACGACTACGCCGCCCATCTCGCCACCGCGCAGTGCCGGATGATCGAGCCGCCGTGGAAGGCGATCCTGTCGAACAAGGGCATTCTGCCGGTGCTGTGGGAGATGTTCGAGAACCACCCCAACCTGCTGCCCGCCTTCTTCGAGAGCGACCTGACCGACCCGTCGCCGGAAACTGCCGCCCGGCTCGAGCGGGCCTCGGAGGCGATGGCACGCGGTCATGTGCTGAAGCCGATCTTCTCGCGAGAGGGGGCGTCGATCAGCATCGTCGAGGACGGCGCGGTGACCGAGACGGCCAGCAATGACAGCTATGCCAAGCATCCGCGCATCGCGCAGGCCTATCACCCGCTGCCGGTCTTCGGCGGCTTCCGCCCCGTGATCGGCGCCTGGATCGCGGGGGAGCACTGCGCCGGCATCGGCATTCGCGAGGATCGCGGACGGATCACCCAGGATCTGTCGCGCTTCAAACCCCATTTCATCCGAGACTGACGGAGACCGCCATGACCAAACGTTCCCGCACAGCCGCCCTCGCCATCGTCGGCGCCGCCTCCTTTGCGCTCGCCGGATGCCGCGAGGAACCGGTCGAGGCGCAGGCCTTCCCCGATCTCGAGAGCTGTCGCAGCGCCGTCGGCCCGACCAGCCTGTTCTCCGAGCAGGATTGCACCGACGCCTTCGCAGAGGCCGAGACCCTGCACGCCGAAACCGCGCCGCGCTATGACAGCCTCGCAGTCTGCGAGGAGCAGTATGGCGAGGGCAATTGCGGCTCCGAGGCGCAGGCCACGGGCGGCGGCTCGGGCAGCATCTTCATGCCGCTGCTGGCCGGCTATCTGATCGGCAACATGCTGGGCGGGCAGCGCGGCCTCGCGGCGCAGCCGATGTATCGCAACGCCAACGGCCGCTTCACCACGCCGGCGGGCGGCACGACCTACGCCAACAACACCGGCCGCGCGAACCTCAACCCGAGCACCTTCAACAAGGCGCCCGTGACCGCCGGCAAGCCGCCCCTCACCCGCGCCACCGCCGCTTCGCGTGGCGGCTTCGGCGGCTCGAAGACCGGTAGCGGACTGCGCAGCTTCGGCGGCTGAGGCCGCCGCAGCGCCGGGCAGGAATAGCCGCGTCCGGTCGCGCCCAAGGGCGCGCAACCGTCCCCTCATCCGACATTCGTCCGGCCGCGCCGGACAACGGCCGCGCAGAGCTCTGCCATTGCGCAGTGGCGGAGCGATTCCCGATTTTTTTGCGCAACTCCTCCCCTCCTTGAGACGAGAATCCCCCAAAACTCTCTTAATTTCAATTCTATAGGCATATTTGATATGCATGCATATCTATTATTGACCGAATATAATAAGTATAGCTACCATATAGGTCAGACGAGCCATGGCTCATACCTGCACAAGACGGAGGAGCGTTGATGCAGTACTACCTGAACGGCTTTCGGGGCGGCGATCCCGACCTGCGCGATGCGGCCCCCTGCCGCCGAGAGTATGGTGCCTTCGCACCGCTACCCGAGACGGTCGACGTGCTGATCGCCGGTTGCGGCCCGGCGGGCCTCTGCCTCGCCGCGCAGCTGTCGCAATTCCCAGAAATCGACGTGATGATCGTCGAGCCCAAGCCGGGCCCGATGGAGAAGGGGCAGGCCGACGGCGTCAACACCCGCACGATGGAGATGTTTCAGGCCTTTGGCTTCGGCGAGCAGGTCAAGCGCGAGAGCTACTGGGTCAACCAGACCACCTTCTGGACCCCGGACCCGCAAAGGCCGGAACATGTGCGCCGCATCGGCCGCGTGCAGGACGTGGCCGACGATTCCTCCGAGATGCCGCACACGCTGATCAACCAGGCCCGCATCCACGAGCTGTTCCTCGACGTGATGCGCAAGTCGCCGAAGCGGCTCGAGCCCGATTACGGCTGGTCGGTCAAGGATCTCAGCGTCGACGAAAGCACCGAGGATCACCCGGTGACCGTGACGCTCGAGAACACCGGGGTGAACGCCGGCACGTTGCAGACGGTGCGGGCGAACTACGTTGTGGGCTGCGATGGCGCGCGTTCGAACGTGCGCAAGGCGATCGGCGGCATGCTGCACGGCGATGCGGCGCATCAGGCCTGGGGCGTGATGGACATCCTCGCCAACACCGATTTCCCCGACATCCGGCAGAAATGCATCGTCGCCTCGAAGAGCGAGGGCAACGTGCTGATCCTGCCGCGCGAAGGCGGCTACCTGTTCCGCATGTATGTCGAGCTCGACAAGCTCAACCCCGACGAGCGCGTGGCCAGCCGCAACCTCACCTCCGAACACATGATCGCCGCCGCCAACCGGATCATGGCCCCCTACACCATCGACGTGAAGGAGGTGGTCTGGTGGTCGGTCTACGAGATCGGGCACCGCCTCACCGACCGCTTCGACGACGTGCCCGACGATCAGCGCGACGCACGGCATCCGAGGGTCTTCACCGCCGGTGACGCCTGCCACACCCATAGCCCAAAGGCCGGTCAGGGCATGAACGTGTCGATGCAGGACTCGTTCAACCTCGGCTGGAAGCTGGGGCATGTGTTCCAGAAGCGCGCCGCGCCTGGCCTGCTGCACAGTTACTCCGCCGAACGCTGGCTCGAGGCCAAGCGGCTGATCGACACCGATCACAAATGGGCGCGCATCATGTCGGCCCCACCGGGCGAGTCCGAACTTGATGGCACTGACGTGCCCCGCGTGCAGGCACAATTCATCGAGAACCTCGAGTTCACCGGCGGTTTGGCGGTGAAGTATGAGCCTTCGGCGCTGATCGGTCAGCCCACCCATCAGGCGCTTGCGACCGGTGAGGTGATCGGCAAGCGCTTCCACTCGGCGCCGGTGGTGCGGGTGTCGGACGCAATGCAGATGCAGCTCGGCCACGTGGCAGAGGCCGACGGGCGCTGGCGGATCTATGCTTTCGCCGCCGCCACGGACGGCTCTGCCCCGGGTTCGGCGATCCACAGGTTAGCCGACTGGCTGGAGCGCGACCCTGCCTCGCCGGTGATGAAATACACCCGGCCGGGCGAGGATATCGACGCGATCATCGATGTCCGCGCGGTGTTCCAGCAGACCTTCGACCAGCTCGCCTACGAGGACATGCCGTCACTGCTAAGACCGCTGAAGGGCAGGTATGGCCTGCAGGACCACGAGAAGGCGTTCTGCACCGACCACAAGGGCGCGGGCGACATCTTCGACATGCGTGGCATCGACCGCGAGACCGGCTGCATGATCGTGGTGCGCCCGGACCAGTACATTGCCCATGTGCTGCCGCCTGACGGCTATGGCGCGCTGGCAGACTTCTTCGACGGCGTCCTGCTGCCGGCGCGCTGACGACAGCGGCCAAAGCGGGGGGGGCGACAATCGCCCCGCCCTCCTGCGCGGGATCAGCCCTCCTGCCAGGCGCTGACGAAGCGCGCCGCCTTGTCGGACACTGTCTCGACCGTATCGCCCGGCTTGTAGAGCGCGCTGCCGAGGCCGAACCCCGCGACGCCTGCGCTTCGGAACGGCCCCATCGTGTCGGGCGCGATACCGCCCACCGGGAAGAGCCGGGTGCCGGCGGGCAGGATGGTGCGGATCGCCTTGACCGCCGCCGGCCCCACCAGCTCCGCCGGAAAGACCTTGAGCGCATCGGCCCCGGCGCTGAGCGCCGCGTAGGCCTCGGTCGGGGTGGCGATGCCGGGGATGCAGATCATCCCCGCCGTCTTGGCCGCGGCGATCACCTCGGTATCGGCATGCGGCATCACCACCAGATCGGCGCCGATCCGGTCGAGCCGCGCCACGTCGGCCAGCGTCGTCACGGTGCCCGCGCCCACCAGCGCCTCGGCGGGCAGCGCCTTGCGGACGGCGGCGATGCTGTCGAACGGCTCGGGCGAGTTCAGCGGGATCTCGATCAGGCGGAAGCCGGCGTCGAAAAGCGCCTGGGCGATCTCCATCGCCTCTTCGGGCCGCAACCCGCGCAGGATGGCGACGAGCGGCAGCGCCTCGCAGGCAGCCTCGAGGCGTTGGGGGCGGGTCGGGTCGGTCATGTCAGCTCTCCTGGCGAAGCAGGCCCGCGTCGCGGGCGAAACGGTGCAGCCCCGCAGGGGCCGGATTCTCGATGATGGCAGCGGGGTCTCGGCCGGACAGCTGGCGCAGCGCCTCGCCGTAGCGGGCGCAGAGCACCCCGCTGCCGACCAGCACCACCGGCCCATCGCCGCTGTCGCGCAGGCCCGAAACGATCTCGTGCCCGATCAGCAGCCCCGAGCAGTAATCGGCAAGCGCGCCACCGGGCAGCTGCCCGGTCAAGCCCAGCGTCCGGGTACTGAACAGCTGCCGTGTCAGATCGCCGGGGCCGGCCTCGGCGGCCTGCGCCACGCCGCGGGCGAAGGCCCCGTTGCGGGTGTCCTCGGAGACCGGCGCGTCGCTCATCAGCCGCCCGAGGATCGAGTGGCCCCGCAGCAGGGCAAAGATCTCGCCGGTCATGTAGGTGGCAAATCCAGTGACGCTGCCGTCGCGGATTTCGGCCCATTTGCAATGGGTTCCGGGCAGAACGAGGGTCGAGGCCCGCTGCCAGTCGGGCCGGCCTGCCAGCGTTCCGGCGATCTGGATCTCCTCGCCGCGCATCACCTCCGGCGTGCCGCCCTCGGGCTCGAAGATCAGCCCCGGCGCCAGCAGAATCTCGACGCCGTCGCGGGTCACCACCCGCTCTGCCGCCCCATAGAGCCCGGCCAGCTGCATCGGGCAGGAGAGGTAGGGCACTTTGCGCCAGCCCTGCGCGCTGCCCACCATGCCGCCGGCCACCACCGGCACCGGGCCCGCCGCCAGCCAGTCGCCGCAAAGCGCCGCGAAGGCGGCCTCGAACCCGGCTTCTCCGGGCTCGGGCAGGTGCTGGATGCCATGCGCCGAGGCACGGGTCTCGAGCACCTCGCCCGCCGCCGAGAGACGAAAGCCGCGCAGGCTCGACGTGCCCCAGTCCAGCGCGATCAGCGCGGTTGTCGTGTCGCTCATGAAAGGGCCTCCCGCCCGTGTAAACGTGGTCAGCGTGACGAGGTCGACTCGCGCACCACAAGCTCGTAGCCAAGGTCGATATGGCGCTCCCGGACCGAGCCCGGCGCCTCGATCTCTGCCAGCAGCATGGCGATGGCACGCCGCCCGATCTCGCGCCGGGGCGTGGCCACCGCGCTCAGCGCGGGCACCATGTGGCGGGCCATCTCGATGTCGTTGTAACTGCAGATACCAAGCTGTTCCGGAACCGCGATGTTGCGCCGGATCGCCTCCATCAGCGCGCCGACGGCGAGGTCGTCATTGTTGCAGATCACCGCGTCGGTCTCCGGCGCGCGGGCCAACAGCTGCTCGAGCAGGTGCCGTCCCATGCCCACCGAGGACGGCTGCGGCGTGGTGATGATGCGCGCCTCGTCGAGCATGTCATGGGCCGCCGCGACCTCGCGGAATGCCGCCAGCCGGCGCTGCGCGCGCGGGTCCATCCGGGCGCTGAGAAAGCCCGGCCTGCGATAGCCGCACTCGGCCACGTGCCGCGCCGCGGCGCGCACCGCCTCGAGCTGGTCAAAACCCACGCTCATGTCGACCGCGTCCGCGCTGGTTTCCATGATCTGCACCACCGGGCAAGGTGCCTCCTCGAGCAGCTTGCGCCCTGCCGGGGTCTGGTCCATCGACGACACGATCAGCCCCGCTGGCCGCTGGCTGAGGAAGTTGCGGATCAGCCCCTCCTCGGAGAGCGCGCTATAGCGGTAGTTGCCGATCTGCACGAAGAACCGCGTGCCCTCGACGCCCTCGTAGACGCCGCGCAGCACGTCGGCAAAGACGTTGTTGGTCAGAGACGGCACCAGCAGGCCGATGGTCGAGGTGCTGCGCGAGGCCAGCGCCGAGGCTGCCGGATCGGGGGTGTAGCCGAGCTTGCGGATGGCCTCCTCGACCTTGCGGCGCGCACGCTCCGAGACGATCTCGGGCGAGCGAATCGTGCGGGACACGGTGATTGCGCTGACACCGGCTTCGCGGGCCACATCCACCAATGTCGGGCGGTCTGACTGGATCTTGCTCTTGCGGGCCATGGGCGCTGCTCGGGTCCTTTCATGCCGGCGCATCATCGCCGAACCGTCAGGTTTGTTCAAGAAAAACTGCGCTTCTCGCGGATCTTGCATCGCGCCCTCGAAAATCCTCCCGACGTTTCCACCGCATTACCACGGCCGGTAGCGTCGGGTTGAGAGCTGTGGCCCAGCAAGCCTGACAGACAAAATGATTGCGCTGTCATCATGCGTCACCTATCGTACAGCCGACTCGGAGACGGGGCCCCGCCCCGGTCGAGCCGCATTTCAAAAGGGAGGAGCCCTCTTATGACGACCTTGACACGCCGCAGCCTTTTCCTCGGAACCGCCATCGCCATTGCCGCCACGACCACCTTCGGCGGTGCCGCGCAGGCGCAGGAACACAGCTTCCGCTTCCAGTCCTCGGACCCGGCCGGCAACACCAACTTCATCCTGCAGAAGGAATGGGCCGAGATGGTCTCGGAGAAGACCGACGGCCGCGTCGCCATCGAGATGCTCCCCGTGGAAACCATCGTCGCCCACTCCGAGACCATGGACGCGGTCGCCGCGGGCATCCTCGACGGCCACTTCACCGACACCTCCTACGCCTCGGGCAAGGATCCGGCCTTCGGCCTGATCGCCAACCCCGTGGGCGCGTGGTCCTCGCCGGAGCAGATGTTCGACTTCATCGAGAACGGCGGCGGCAAGGAACTGATGAACGAGATGCTCGAGCCCTATGGCCTGCACTTCATCGGCGCCACCACGCCGGGCCTCGAGGCCTTCGTCTCGAAAGTGCCGCTCGAGGGGGTCGACGACCTGCAGGGCCTGAAGCTGCGCGCCCCCGAGGGCATGGTGCAGAACGTCTTCGCCGCCGCGGGTGCCGCGCCGGTGAACCTGCCGGGCTCCGAGGTCTTCACCTCGCTCGACAAGGGCGTGATCGATGCCGCCGACTACAACACCTTCTCGACCAACGCGGCGCAGGGCCTGCATGACGTGGCCAAGCACCCGGTCTACCCGGGCTTCCACTCGATGCCGCTCATCGAGGTGTCGATGAACAAGGCCAAGTGGGACGCGCTGCCCGAGGACCTGCAGACCGCGCTCGAGGAGTCGGTGAAGGAATTCGCCACCTACCAGTCCGAGACCGTGCACGAGCGTGACATGGCAGCGGTGGAAGAGGCCAAGGCCGGCGGCGAGATCACCGTGCATGACTGGTCCGACGAGGACCGCGCCAAGTTCCGCGCCATCGCCCGCTCGCAGTGGGAAGAGGCGGCCGGCGCATCGGCCAACTCGCAGAAGGTCTATGACACGCTGACCACCTACCTCGTCGAAGAAGGCCTGATGGCGGCCGAGTAAGCTCACCGCCAGGCCCTTCGCCCCCGGCCAAGGCCGGGGGCTTCTCCCTTCCGCTCCGGAGGCCGCGTTTCCATGACCGACGCCATCGACGAGACCCTTTCCTCGCACAACAAGACGCCCGAACCGGTGCCCGAGGCCGGCATGTTCGGCCACGCGGTCAACGCCGTGGGCATCGTCTTTGCCATCGGCATCCTCGCATCGGCGGGGCTTCTGTTCTACGAGGTGGTGATGCGCTACGTGTTCAACGCGCCGACGCGCTGGGTCCACGAGACCGTGGTCTTCCTCAGCGCCATCGCCTTCGTCTTCGGCGGGCTCTACGCCGCCGCCATCGACAAGCACATCCGCGTGGTGCTGTTCTATGACCGGCTGAGCGCCGGCATGAAGCGGCTCTTCGACGTGGCGATCTCGCTGGCCTGCCTGGTGGCGTCGCTGTTCTTCGCCTGGGCCGCCTGGCTCAGCGTCGAGCGCGCCGCCTGGACGCCGCAGGGCGAGTTCCGCCTCGAGACCTCGGGCTCGGCCTGGAACCCACCCTATCCCGGGCTGCTCAAGGTCTTTCTCTTCGTCATCATGATCCTGCTGGCGCTCCAGTTCGCGATCTTCACGGTCAACTACCTGCGCAAGAAGGCCAAGTGATGGAATTCCTCCCCGACTTTCAGGCCATGGGCATCGGCGGCGCGACCTTCGCCATGTTCGTCATGCTCATGGTGCTGCTTCTCACAGGCATGCCCCTGGCCTTCGTCACCCTGCTGGTGGCACTGATCTTCGCGCTCGGCTGGTTCGGCCCCATGGCGGTGCCGCTGATCACCTCGCGGATCTTCAGCTTCGTCAACAGCTTCGTCTTCGTCTCGGTGCCGATGTTCGTGCTGATGGCGGCGATCCTCGACCGCTCGGGCATCGCCCGGGACCTGTTCGACGCCATGAAGGTGCTGGCCGGCCGCATCCGCGGCGGCGTCGCGATCCAGACCCTGCTGGTCGCGGTGGTGCTGGCCGCCATGTCGGGCATCATCGGCGGCGAGGTCATCCTGCTGGGCCTGCTGGCTCTGCCGCAGATGCTGCGCCTGGGCTATGACCGCAACCTCGCCATCGGCGTGTGCTGCGCAGGTGGCGCGCTCGGCACCATGGTGCCGCCCTCGATCGTGCTGATCATTTACGGCCTGACCGCCAACGTCTCGGTCGGCGACCTGTTCTCGGCCGCCTTCCTGCCCGGCCTGATGCTGGCGGGCTTCTACGCCGCCTACATCCTGATCCGCGCCTACATGAACCCCGCGCTCGCCCCCATCGCCGAGCCCGAGGACATCACCCGCGGCGAGAAACTGCGCCTGCTCAAGGGCCTGTTCCTGCCGATCCTCGTGGTGATCTTCGTGCTGGGCTCGATCTATGGCGGCATCGCCTCGGTCACCGAGGCCTCGGCCATCGGCGTGATCGGCGTGACCCTCTCGACGGTGATCCGCGGCGAGTTCAGCATCTCGCTGCTGATCGGCGCCGCCAAGCAGACCCTGCGCACCGTCGGCATGATCGTCTGGATCGGCATCGGCGCCTCGGCGCTGGTGGGCGTGTTCAACCTCATGGGGGGCATCAACTTCGTCTCGGGCCTGATCACCGGCATCTCGGACAATCCGACCGTGGTCATCCTGTTCATGATGGCGATCCTTTTCGTGCTGGGCATGTTCCTCGACTGGGTGGGCATCGCGCTGCTCTGCATGCCGATCTTCGTTCCCATCGTCGTGCAGATGGGCTACGACCCGGTCTGGTTCGGCGTGGTCTTCGCGATGAACATGCAGGTGAGCTTCCTGTCGCCGCCCTTCGGCCCCGCCGCGTTCTACCTGAAATCGGTGGCGCCGCCGGACATCTCGCTGGGCGACATCTTCCGCTCGCTGCTGCCGTTCATCGGGATGCAGATCCTCGCCGTCGCCATGCTCATCATCTTCCCCGGCATCACCGGCCACTGACCTCCCGGAGACCACCATGACCGACAACACCCGCAAGCCGCTTCGCTCGGAGAGCTGGTTCAACGATCTGGGCGATCCGGAAATGACCGCCCTCTATCTCGAGCGCTACCTCAACTACGGGCTCACGCTCGAAGAGCTGCGCTCGGGCAAGCCGATCATCGGCATCGCCCAGACCGGCTCGGACCTGTCGCCCTGCAACCGCCACCACGTGGAGCTCGCCAAGCGCACCCGGGATGGCATCCGGGCCCAGGGCGGCATCCCGCTCGAGATCCCGGTGCACCCGATCCAGGAGACCGGCAAGCGGCCCACGGCGATGCTGGACCGCAACCTCGCCTACCTGAGCCTCGTCGAGAGCCTCTTCGGCTACCCGATCGACGGCGTGGTGCTGACCATCGGCTGCGACAAGACCACCCCGGCGCTCTTGATGGCCGCCGCCACGGTCAACATCCCCGCCATCGCCTTCTCGGTCGGCCCGATGCTGAACGGCTGGCACAAGGGCGAGCGCGCGGGCTCGGGCGCGGTGATCTGGAAGGCGCGCGAGAAATATGCCGCCGGCGAGATCGACGGCGAGGGGTTCCTCAACATGGCCGCCGCCTCGGCGCCGTCGGTGGGCTATTGCAACACCATGGGCACCGCCTCGACGATGAACTCGCTGGCCGAGGTGCTGGGGATGCAACTGCCGGGCTCGGCCTCGATCCCCGCGCCCTATCGCGAGCGCGGCCAGATGGCCTATTACACCGGCTGCCGCATCGTCGACATGGTGCACGAGGATCTGCGCCCGTCGCAGATCATGACCCGTGAGGCGTTCGAGAACGCCATCGTGGTCAACTCCGCCATCGGCGGCTCGACCAATGCGCCAATCCACCTCGTCGCCATCGCCAAGCATCTTGGCATCGAGATCAGCAATGCCGACTGGGAAACCCACGGTTACAAGATCCCGCTGCTGGCCAATGTGCAGCCGGCGGGCGAGTACCTCTCGGAAGACTTCCACCTCGCCGGCGGCCTGCCGGCGGTGGTGGCCGAGCTGCTGCGCGGCGGGCTGGTTCCGCATCCCGATGCGGTGACCGTGACCGGCGAGGGCTTCGGCCAGCTCTACACCGACGCGCCGTGCGAGAACGACGACGTCATCCGCCCGCTCGACCGCGCGCTCACCCCCGAGGCCGGCTTCCTCAACATGACCGGCAACCTTTTCGACACCGCGATCATGAAGACCTCGGTGATCACGCAGGAGTTCCGCGACCGTTACCTGTCCAATGCCGACGATCCGATGGCCTTCGAAGGCCCGGCCTTCGTCTTCGACGGGCCCGAGGATTTTCACAAGCGTATCGACGATCCGGCGCTGAACATCACCGCCGACAGCATCCTCGTGATGCGCGGCGCAGGACCGAAGGGCTATCCCGGCGGCGCCGAAGTGGTGAACATGCGCCCGCCCTCCTACCTGATCAAGCAGGGCATCCGCGGCCTGCCCTGCATGGGCGACGGGCGCCAGTCCGGCACCTCGGGCTCGGCTTCGATCCTCAACGCCTCGCCCGAGGCGGCGGATGGCGGCAACCTCGCGATCCTGCGCGATGGGGACCGGCTGCGCGTCGACCTCAACACCCGGCAGGTGCAGCTTCAGCTCTCGGAGGCCGAGATCGCCGAGCGCCGCGCCGCGCTCGAGGCCGAGGGCGGCTACAAGGTGCCCGAGAGCCAGTCGCCCTGGCAGGCGATCTTCCGCGACCGGGTGCGGCAGTTCTCGGACGGCATGGTGCTCGAGGGCGCCGACCAGTTCCGCGACATCGGCAACAAGGTCATGCCGCGCCACAGCCACTGAGCGCGCCCCTTTTCGAATGCCTGCTGCGCCCCGGCCCTCGGTCGGGGCGCAGCCGCGTTTTGGCCCCGCTGCGCGGCAAACGCGCCGAGTCTCACGCCAGGCCGCCCATCCCCCGGACTTGCAATGCGGTTTCACGCCACCGGCGCGGCGTTTCCACAGCCGAAATTTTCGCTTTTGTTCGCTTTATGGAAAAGCGCGCCAACGGGCACTCTGACGCTAGGGAAACTCGCCTTCAATGAACGCCAATGCGTGCTTGTGAGCTCAACAGGCATCGATAACATATCGCTAATACCGAATGTTATCATTGTGACCATATATATTTCAATAACTTAGCATAAACCGAACATAAGCGAAAATTTACGCTTGCGAACGCGCCCTCAATCAAGCAGGTTACCGCTCACGCCAAGGTGAGGAGGAGCTTGTGCGCGACAGCCACGACATCGACGTGGTCGATCTGTTCGTGATCGGCGGCGGCATCAACGGATGCGGCATCTCGCGCGATGCGGCGGGGCGCGGGCTCTCGGTCCGCTTGGCCGAGATGGGCGATCTCGCCTCGGCAACCTCTTCGGCCTCCACCAAGCTGTTCCACGGCGGGCTGCGCTACCTCGAGTATTTCGAGTTCCGGCTGGTGCGCGAGGCGCTGATCGAGCGCGAGGTGCTGCTGCGCGCCATGCCGCATATCAGCTGGCCGATGCGCTTCGTGCTGCCCTATCACCCGTCGATGCGTTTCGAGAGTGACACGCCCACCTCGAAGCTGCTGACCAAGGTCATGCCGTGGATGAAGGGCCGCCGCCCGGCCTGGCTGATCCGCCTGGGTCTGTTCATGTACGACCATCTGGGCGGGCGAAAGATTCTACCGGGCACCTCTACGGTCTCGCTCAAGGGCACGCCCGAGGGCGCTCCGCTGGTCGACCGGCTCGAGACCGCCTACGAATATTCCGACTGCTGGATCGAGGACTCGCGGCTCGTGGTGCTGAACGCCCGCGACGCCGAGGCGCGCGGCGCCGAGATCCTGACCCGGACCAAGGTGCTCTCGGCCGCGCGCGACGGAGACCTGTGGCTGATCGACACGCAGGACGCAGAGACGGGCGAGATGCGCACCCATCGGGCCCGGATGCTGGTCAATGCCGGCGGGCCGTGGGTCGGCGACATCATCCGCAGCAAGGTCCGGCTCAACACCCGCGAGGGCATCCGGCTGGTGCGCGGCTCGCATATCGTGACGCGCCGCCTTTATGATCACGACAAGTGCTACTTCTTTCAGGGCACCGACGGGCGGATCATCTTTTCGATCCCCTACGAGACCGACTACACCCTGATCGGCACCACCGACGCGGCGCACGCCGACCCCTCGCAGCGCCCGGTCTGCACCCCGGAAGAGCGCGCCTACCTGCTCGAGTTCGCCAACCGGTATTTCAAGCGGGCGATCGACGAGGACGACATCGTCTGGAGCTATTCCGGCGTGCGCCCGCTCTATGACGACGGCGCCAGCAGTGCCACCGCGGCGACCCGCGACTACACGCTCAAGGTCGAGGCCGAGGGCGGCGCGCCGCTGCTCAACGTCTTCGGCGGCAAGATCACCACCTATCGCCGCCTCGCCGAGAGCGCGCTCGAGAAGATCGGTGAACACCTGACCGTCGCAGAGGGCCCATGGACCGCCGGCGTGCCGCTGCCCGGCGGCGATTTCCCGGTCGACGGGGTCGACCGGCTGGTCTCGGATCTCGCAAGCGCCCACCCCTATCTCTCGCCGTTCCATGCCCGCCGGCTGGTGCGGGCCTATGGCACCGAGGCCGCCGAGATGCTGAAGGGCGCCAAGACGCTGGCGGATCTTGGCGAAGATTTTGGCGCCACGCTGACCGCGACCGAGGTCGCGTGGCTGATGAGCAAGGAATACGCGCGCACCGCCGAGGACGTGGTGTGGCGCCGCAACAAGCTGGGCCTGCGCCTGTCCGAGGACGAGGTCGCGCGGCTCGACCGCTGGATGGGCGCGCGCCGGCGCGCCGCTGCGGCGGCGGAATAGGGAGGACGACCGGTGACACTGGAACTCAAGGGCGTGTCGAAGGTGGTGGAGGGACAGACCCATATCCACCCCACCGACCTGACGCTGGAAAAGGGCACGATGAACGTGCTGCTCGGGCCGACCACGGCCGGGAAGACCTCTCTGATGCGGCTGATGGCCGGGCTCGACGTGCCCAATAGCGGCCAGATCCTGTGGCAGGGCGAGGACGTGACCGGCCAGCGCGTGCAGGACCGCAAGGTGGCGATGGTCTACCAGCAGTTCATCAATTACCCGTCGATGAGCGTCTACGACAACATCGCCTCGCCGATGAAGTTGATGGGCGTCTCCGCCAAGGAGATCGACACCCGGGTGCGCGAAACCGCCGAGATGATGAAGCTCACCCCGATGCTCGACCGCAAGCCGCTCGAGCTTTCGGGCGGCCAGCAGCAGCGCTGCGCATTGGCGCGCGCTCTGGTCAAGAATGCCGGTCTGGTGCTGCTCGACGAGCCGCTGGCCAATCTCGACTACAAGCTGCGCGAGGAGCTGCGGCAGGAGATCCCCAAGATCTTCGAGGCCTCGGGCTCGATCTTCGTCTACGCCACCACCGAGCCGGAGGAGGCGCTTCTGCTCGGCGGCAACGTCGCCACGCTCTGGGAAGGCCGTATCACGCAGTTCGGACCCACCCCGCGGGTCTACCGCCAACCGGTCGACGCCACCACGGCGCGGGTGTTCTCGGATCCGCCGATGAACTTCCTCGCCGTCTCCAAGACCAGCGACCGGCTGATGTTCGGCGACGGCCAGAGCGCGCCGGCGCTCGGCAAGCTCGCGGAGCTGCCGGACGGGCGCTACACCGCCGGCTTCCGGCCCAACCATCTCGAGATCATGAGCCACGGCACGGAGGCGATGAAGTTCACCGCCAAGCTGCAGGTGACCGAGCTGACCGGCTCCGAGACCTTCGTGCATCTCGACCACCACGGCGAGCGCTGGGTCGGGCTGATCCACGGCGTGCACGACCTGACGCTGGGCGCCGATCTCGACGTCTGGCTCGACGCGCGGCACGTCTACATCTTCGGCGAGGACGGCGCGCTGGTCGCGCCCGCCGCCTACGCGCTGGCCGCCTGAGGGGAGAGGACCATGGCAAAGATCACGCTCGACAACCTCGCCCACAGCTACAAGCCCAACCCGGCGACGGAAGACGACTACGCCTTGAAGGAGCTGAACCACGACTGGGTCGATGGCGAGGCCTACGCGCTGCTCGGTTCCTCGGGCTGCGGCAAGTCCACCCTGCTCAACATCATCTCAGGCCTGCTGACGCCGTCGCAGGGGCGCATCCTCTTCGACGGCAAGGATGTCACCCGCGCCCCCACCGCCGAGCGCAACATCGCGCAGGTGTTCCAGTTCCCGGTGGTCTACGACACCATGACGGTGCACGACAATCTCGCTTTCCCGCTGCGCAACCGCGGTCGTGACGAGGCCTATGTGGCCGAGCGCGTCAACGAGATCGCCAAGATGATCGGCATGGAACACATGCTCCGCCGCAAGGCGCGCGGTCTCGGCGCGGACGAGAAGCAGAAGATCAGCCTCGGGCGCGGCATGGTGCGCAAGGACGTGAACGCGCTGCTCTTCGACGAGCCGCTGACGGTGATCGACCCGCACATGAAATGGGAGCTGCGCACCCAGCTCAAGCGGCTGCACCACGAGTTCGGCCACACGATGATCTACGTCACCCACGACCAGACCGAGGCGCTGACCTTCGCCGACAAGGTGGTGGTGATGTATGACGGCCGCGTGGTCCAGATCGGCACGCCCGAAGAGCTTTTCGAGCGGCCCGAGCACACCTTCGTGGGCTATTTCATCGGCTCGCCGGGTATGAACGTGATCCCCGCCCGCGTCGAGGGCGCGACCGCCCATGTGGGCGGCGCCGAGATCGCGCTGGGGCAGGGTTACGGCGCGCTCTCGGGCAAGGTCGAGATCGGCATCCGCCCGGAATTCGCCCGCCTGTCGCAGACCGAGGGCCTGCCGGTGAAGGTGCGCCGGGTCGAGGATGTGGGCCGGCACAAGATCATCCGAGCCGACATGTTCGGACAGGAGATCAACATCATCGCCGGCGAGGACGACCGCATCAGCCCCGACATGAACCGGGTGAGCTTCGATGCCTCGCAGGTCAACGTCTATGCCGACGACTGGCGCGTGAAGGGGGCGGCCGCATGATGCAGCATTCCCCCTTCCCCGTCGTCCTCGGGCTTGCCCCGAGGATCTCCAACTCAACGCGCACGCACTCGGCCCGAGATCCTCGGGTCGGACCCGAGGATGACAGCGCGACCCGTCAAACCGGGGGACATAACCGATGAACAAGACCGTCAATCAGAAAGCCTGGTTCCTCGTGCTGCCGGTGCTGATCCTCGTGGCCTTCTCGGCGGTGATCCCGCTGATGACCGTGGTCAACTACTCGGTGCAGGACACCTTCGGCAACAACCAGTTCTTCTGGGCCGGGCTCGAGTGGTTCGAGGAAATGCTGCACGATGACCGCATGTGGAACGCGCTGAAACGGCAGCTGCTGTTCTCGGGCATCATTCTCGCCATCGAGATCCCGCTGGGCATCTTCGTGGCGCTCAACATGCCGAAATCCGGCTTCTGGTCGAGCTTCTGCCTCGTGCTGATGTCGCTGCCGCTGCTGATCCCGTGGAACGTGGTCGGCACGATCTGGCAGATCTTCGGCCGCGTCGATATCGGCCTGCTGGGCTACGTGCTCGACCGCCTCGGCATCGATTACAACTACACGCAGGACACGCTCGACGCCTGGATCACCATCATCGTGATGGATGTCTGGCACTGGACCTCGCTGGTGGCGCTGCTCGCCTTCGCCGGTCTCAAGTCGATCCCCGACGCCTATTACCAGGCCGCCAAGATCGACCAGGCCAGCCGCTGGAAGGTGTTCCGCTACATCGAGCTGCCCAAGATGATGGGCGTGCTGATGATCGCCATCCTGCTGCGCTTCATGGACAGCTTCATGATCTACACCGAGCCCTTCGTGGTCACCGGGGGCGGCCCCGGCAACGCCACCACGCTGCTCTCCATCGATCTGGTGAAGATGGCTTTGGGGCAGTTCGACCTCGGCCCGGCGGCGGCGTTCTCGCTGATGTATTTCCTCGTGATCCTGCTGATCAGCTGGGTGTTCTACACCGTGATGGTCAATCTCGACAAGAAGGGCATGTGACATGACCGACAGCGCCATTCCCGAGAATCTCACCGCCGGCGGGGACACCACCCGCAAACGCGTGCGCGTCAACAAGAGCGCGCTGGTGATGGGGGCCTACCTGCTCTTCCTGATGCTGCCGATCTACTGGCTGCTCAACATGAGCCTCAAGACCAATGCCGAGATCCTCAACGATTTCACCCTGTTCCCGCGCGACCTGACGCTGGCCAACTACCGCACGATCCTCACCGATCCGAGCTGGTATCTGGGCTACGTCAACTCGCTGATCTACGTGGTGATGAACACGGTGATCTCGCTTCTTGTGGCGCTGCCGGCGGCCTATGCCTTCTCGCGCTACAGCTTCATGGGCGACAAGCACCTGTTCTTCTGGCTGCTGACCAACCGCATGGCGCCCCCGGCGGTCTTCGCGCTGCCGTTCTTCCAGCTCTATTCCTCGGTGGGTCTCTTCGACACCCATATCGCGGTGGCGCTGGCGCATTGCCTGTTCAACGTGCCGCTGGCGGTGTGGATCCTCGAGGGTTTCATGCGCGGCGTGCCCAAGGAGATCGACGAGACCGCCTATATCGACGGCTACTCGTTCGGGAAGTTCTTCGTGAAGATCTTCATGCCCCTGATTGCGAGCGGCATCGGCGTGGCGGCGTTCTTCTGCTTCATGTTCTCGTGGGTCGAGCTGCTGCTGTCGCGCACCCTGACCACCGTGGACGCCAAGCCCATCGCCGCGATCATGACCCGGACGCAGGGCGCCTCGGGCATCGACTGGGGTGTGCTGGCGGCGGCGGGCATCCTGACCATCGTGCCGGGCGCGCTGGTGATCTACTTCGTGCGCAACTACATCGCCAAGGGCTTCGCCCTGGGGAGGGTGTGATGACGGCCTTCACAAAGGCGCGCATGCGCCGGGCCCGACCTCGGGAGGGCGTCATCGCCAGCCCGGCGGTCGCACTCCAAAGCACCACTGCCACGCGCGCATTCATCGACCCAACAAAGGCCCTCCCGGGGGGGAGGTCGGGCCTGGCGCATGCGCGCCGGTTGCACCCGATGGCCAGCCTTCGAAAGGAGACCTGACATGGACTGGATGGCATGGACCTGGCCAACCGCGATCTTCTTCATGGTGATCGCCTCGCTGCTGATCGTCTTCACGATCCTCGCGATCAAGTTCCCCGAAACGCCGCGCGTCGGCGTGCTGCGGATCGAGACCACGCGCGGCGACCGGCTCTTCATCACGCTTCTGGGCAGCGCCTTCATCAACCTCGCCTGGCTGGGGCTCGTCGGAGCCGACACCCAGCCCTGGGCGCTGGCGGTTTGCCTGGCCTACGCCGCAGCGGTGTTCCGCTGGGTCTAGGCGCCCGAGACGGCCGGGGCAGACGGCAGGAGACCGCCCACCCCGGAACACGACATGACAAGTTCAAACTAGGGAGGACCACATGAACTTGACCCTGAAATCCACCACCGCGCTGGCGCTCGCGCTCAGCCTCACCGGAGGGGCCGCGCTTGCGGGGATGGACGAAGCCCGCGCCTTCCTCGATGCCGAGATCGGCGACATGTCGGTGCTGACCCGCGAAGAGCAGGAAGCCGAGATGCAGTGGTACATCGATGCCGCCAAGCAGTTCGAGGGCATGGACATCAAGGTGGTCTCCGAGACCATCACCACGCATGAATACGAGAGCCAGGTTCTGGCCAAGGCGTTCAGCGAGATCACCGGCATCAACCTCACCCACGACCTGATCGGCGAAGGCGACGTGGTCGAGAAGCTGCAGACGCAGATGCAGTCGGGCGAGAACATCTACGATGCCTATGTCAACGACAGCGACCTGATCGGCACACACTGGCGCTACCAGCAGGCCCGCAGCCTGACCGACTGGATGGCCAACGAGGGCGCCGACGTGACCTCGCCGACGCTGGATCTCGACGACTACATCGGCACCGAGTTCACCACCGCCCCCGATGGCGAGCTCTACCAGCTGCCCGACCAGCAATTCGCGAACCTCTACTGGTTCCGCTACGACTGGTTCAACGACGAGAAGAACCAGGCCGACTTCAAGGAGGCCTATGGCTACGATCTCGGCGTGCCGGTGAACTGGTCCGCCTACGAGGACATCGCCGAGTTCTTCACCGGCCGCGACCTGTCGCACATGGGCGTCGAGGACGAGATCTATGGCAACATGGATTACGGCAAGAAGGACCCTTCGCTCGGCTGGCGCTACACCGATGCATGGCTGTCGATGGCGGGTGCCGGATCGAAGGGTGAGCCGAACGGCCTGCCGGTCGACGAATGGGGCATCCGCGTCAACGAGAACTCGCAGCCGGTGGGCTCGTGCGTTGCCCGTGGCGGCGCCACCAATGGTCCGGCCGCGGTCTATGCCATCACCAAGGCGATCGAGTGGCTCGAGAAGTATACCCCGCCGGCAGCCGCAGGCATGACCTTCTCCGAGGCCGGCCCGGTTCCGGCTCAGGGCAACATCGCGCAGCAGATGTTCTGGTACACCGCCTTCACCGCCGACATGGTCGGTGACGGGGCCGACGCGGTGCTGAACGAGGACGGCACGCCCAAGTGGCGCATGGCCCCCTCGCCGCACGGCGTCTACTGGGAGGAAGGCACCAAGATCGGCTACCAGGACGTGGGCTCCTGGACGCTGATGAAGTCGACCCCCGACGATCG
Organism: Salipiger bermudensis; assembly: GCF_017309175.1. Lineage (NCBI taxonomy): Bacteria > Pseudomonadati > Pseudomonadota > Alphaproteobacteria > Rhodobacterales > Roseobacteraceae > Salipiger > Salipiger bermudensis. Next base: position 219,983 of record NZ_JAEKJV010000003.1, read on the forward strand.
CGCCAAGGCGGCCTGGCTCTATGCCCAGTTCGTCACCTCCAAGACCGTGGACGTGAAGAAGGCCCATGTCGGCCTGACCTTCATCCGCGAGTCGACGATCCAGCACGAGAGCTTCACCGAGCGCGCCCCGATGCTTGGCGGCCTGGTCGAGTTCTACCGCTCGCCCGCGCGCACCGCGTGGTCGCCGACCGGCACCAACGTGCCGGACTACCCCAAGCTCGCGCAGCTTTGGTGGCAGAACATCGGCGACGCCATGTCGGGCGCCAAGACCCCGCAGGAAGCGCTTGATGCGCTCTGCGAAGATCAGGAGCGCGTGATGGAGCGTCTCGAGCGCGCCGGCATCCAGGGCGATATCGGCCCGGTGATGAACGACGAGCAGGATCCGGAGTACTGGCTCAGCCAAGAAGGTTCGCCCAAGGCGGCGCTGGAGAACGAGGACGAAGAGCCCAAGACGATCTCCTATGACGAACTGCTGAAGTCCTGGCAGTAAGCCAGCGGCTGACCGGCGCGCTTGCGCGCCGGTCGCGACAGGATCGGGCCGCGCCTTCGGGCGCGGCTTTCTTGTCTTCGTGGGCGCGCGTGTGTCTTTCAAGGCGCTCACCCGCGAGGTGCGGCACCCTGCGGCTTTGCCTCCGCGCCGGCTTGCGTACCGGCCCTCGCCGCAAAGCGAACGTCCTGTGAGAATGAAAAAGGGCCGCAGCGTTTCCGCCACGGCCCCTCTTTCGTCTCGGCGGGCATGCTCAGTGCCCGTGATCGGCCTCGCGCACGGTGGCCACGTCCGCGGCCGTCACCGCGGAGGCGTCGTTGCCCCATGCCCCGCGCAGCCACGTCACCAGTTCCGCGACCTCGTCGTCGGACATCCGGTCGGCATAGCCCTGCATGCGCAGCGCCATCGGACGCTTGGCCGTCGAGGGCACCTCGGCGCCGTTCAGGATCACCGAGATCAGCGGCATGGTTTCCGAGCCGACCACCATCGAGTTGCCCTGCAGCTCGGGGAAGATCTCGGGCGCACCCTTGCCGGTTGCGAAGTGACAGCCGACGCAGTTGTCCATGTAGAGACGCGCACCGAGCGGCATGTCGGGATCCGCCGAGGCCAGCATCTCGGTGGTCACCGAACCGGCGCTGTCCGCAGTCGGCACCTCGATCGCTCCTGCCGCGGTCGCAAAGCTCTCGGGCAGGTCCACCGCGTCGCCGTCGATCCCCTTGAGGAAGGCGGCCATCGCGAGGTTGTCCTCGTCGGTCAGCTTCTGAAGCGAGTGCTCGACCACGAGACCCATCTCGCCATTGGCGGTGGAGTGGGCGTTGCGGCCGGTAGCGAGGTAGGCGGCAAGCTCGCCCACCGACCACTTGGCAAGGTCCGTTCCTTCGCCGCGCAGCGCCGGGGCGTTCCAGCCGTCGATCACGCCACCCGCGAGGAAGCTGTCCTCGTCCGCGGTCACGCCGTCCTGCGACATGAACACGCTGCGCGGGCTGTGACAGGCCGCGCAGTGGCCCGGCCCCTCGACGAGGTACTGGCCGCGCTGCTGCAGTTCCGGCCCATCCGCCGGGGTGAAGCCCGGACCGTGGGTCAGCGCCAGCCAGTTCCACGCCCGGATGCCGAAGCGCAGGTTGAACGGGAAGCTGAGCTCGGTTTCCTGAACCTCGTTCGAGACCGGCTCGACCTCGGTCATGATGTATTCGTAGAGGGCACGGATGTCCTCTTCGGTCATCAGCCGGTAGTTCTCGTAGGGCATCGCCGGGTAGAGATGGGTGCCGTCGGGCTCGAGCCCGTCGATCATCGCGGCGCGGAAATCGGCATAGGACCAGTCACCGATCCCGGTCTCGGGATCGGGGGTGATATTGGTCGACCAGATCGTGCCCATGGGGCTGGCGATGGCCCGGCCACCGGCGAGGCTCTCGCCGTCATCCGAGGTGTGGCAGGCAACGCAGTCCGAGGCGTGCAGGACGTATTCGCCCTGCCCCTCTGCCGGTTCCCAGTCGGCGGCAAGCGCCTCGGCCGGCTGGGTGCGTTGCACCGGCACGAAGATGAAGGCCAGAAGCGCGACCACGCCGACAAGGGCGAGGCCCGCGACGATGCGGAGAAAGGTTTTCATCTACGTTCTCCTCAGACCAGCGGACGCGGGTTGGACAGGTACTGGGTGCGGATCGCATTCACCGTGTGGTAGGCCAGACCGCCGACAAGGCCGGTCGGGTTGTACTGGGTGTTCTGCACGAAGTTGCCCGCGCCCATGGCGAAGACGTTGTGCGCCTTCCAGCTCTGGCAGTAGCGGTTGACCGCGCCCTCGCGGGCGTTCTCGGACATGATGTGGCCACCGGTGTTGTGCGTGGTCTGGTAGGGGCGAACGTCGTATTCCGCGCCCTCACCCTTGAAGCCCGAGCGCATCGAGTCCGGGTTCATCGAGGCCGCCAGCGGCTCCATCTTCGACTTCATGAACTGGTTCATCTTCAGGTCGTTGTCCTGCCAGTTGAACGTCATCCGCATCAGCGGCCGGCCATGCCGGTCGGTGTAGGTCGGATCGAGGTCGAGGTGGTTGTTGGCATAGGCCATGTGCGAGCCGTGCGAGCCGATCGACATGGCGTGGCCGTAGTTCTCGCCGATCGCCTGCTTCCAGCCCGCACCCCAGCTCGGCGTGCCCGCCGGCAGCGGCATGTTGCGGATCGGCTGGCCGTTGAACGTGCCCGAGCGCCAGTAGGAGCCACCGATGAAGCCCTCGGCGCCGAAATCGTTCTGCGAAATCGAGAAATCGTCGATGCAGATGCCGTTGGCACCGTGGCCGACGAAGGGATTGAACTCCTCGTCGCGGAAGAACATCGAGATGCCGCCGTTCATCTGGTAGGCGTAGTTCTTGCCCAGCGTGCCCTCGCCGGTCAGCGGGTCATAGGCTTCGCCCAAGCCCGAGAGCAGCATCAGGTGCACGTTGTTGAGCTGGTAGCTCGACAGGATGACGATGTCGGCCGGCTGGAAGACCTCTTCCTGTGCCGCCTCGTCCCAGTAGGTGACGCCGGTCGCGGTCTGGCCATCCTCGGCCAGCTCCACGCGGAGCACCTCGGACTGGGTGCGGTACTCGAAATTCGGGTAGCGCTTGAGCGCGCCGAGGATGGTGGTCTGCGGCGAGGACTTGGAATACTGGTAACAGCCGTAACGCTCGCAGAAGCCGCAGAAATTGCACGGCCCCATCTGCATCCCGTAGGGGTTCACATAGGAGGTCGAGGCAATGCCCGCCGAGGCCGGGAACGGGTGGTAGCCCATCGCGGTAGCCGCCTCGCGGAACTTCGAGCTGTCATAGGTGGTGGGCATCGGCGGCATCGGGAAGTCTTCCGAACGCCAGCCCTCGAACGGGTTGCCGCCCTCGCGGATCTCGCCGTTGAGGTTGCCGGCGTAGCCGGAGATGCCCGCGACCTTCTCGAACTGCGTGAAGAACGGCTCGAGCTCGTCATAGCTCACCGGGTAGTCGCCGAGGTTCATGCCCTCGGGGATGATGTCGGCGCCGAAGGTCTCCTCGACATAGGAGCGCAGCCGCATCTCGACTTCCTGCGGACGCCAGTTGAGGCCGTTCCAGTGGGTGCCGGCGCCGCCAACGCCGTTGCCCGGCAGGAAGGAGCCGAGCTGGCGGTAGGGCAGCGCCGTCTCGTCGCCGTTGCGGCGCACGGTGACGGTCTGCTGCGACGGCTTCTGCATCATCTTCAGACGCACGCCGTATTTCAGCTCGTCGATCTGCTGCGGGTATTCGAAGTTCGGGACCGTGTTCTGGTCATGGCCACGCTCGAGCGCGACGATGTCGAGCCCTTCCTGCGCCAGTTCGATGCCGGCGATCGAGCCGGTCCATCCGAGGCCGACGATGACCACGTCCTTTTTCTTTTCCTGACGTGCCATGGTTATGCCCTTTCGCCGCTGATCGAGACCGGACCGAGCGGGTATTTTTCATTGTGCCGTTCCGGCCACGCGCGATAGGCCGCGCGGGCGCCCGGGAAGCCGATATAGACCCAGGACTGCATCTCGTGGTTGCCGCCATATTGCGGGTCCGCGAAGTAGCCTTCCTTGGTGTTGGCCAGCAGGATGGTGAAGAAGTCGCGGATCTCGGAATCGAGCGCGACATCCCCGTTCTGCAGCGAGGTCAGCGCCGCGTCCTGACGCTCGGCATCGAGCTCGGCGAAGGTCGCGCCGTGGGTCTCTTCGCACCAAGCGTCGAAAACCGGGATCGCCTGCCGATAGATCTCGGCGGGGGTCAGAGGCGTCTGCCAGCCGCGGGCCGGCTCGGCATCGGGATCGTGGGGGCCTTCCATGTACCAGTCGTCAGCGGTGCCGTAGTCGCCGGCCAGCTGGAGGTCGATGAAGACCGGCACGCGGGTCTCGATGGCGCCGGGGCCATCGCCGTCGGAGGGGATCAGCCGCGCGGTCGCGGCCATCACGAAGGCCCACTCGGCCGCGGTCAGATAGGCGCGGTCGTAATCTTCGAGGGGAACGGGGGGCGTGGTCTCCTGCGCTTTCGCTTGGGCGGCCAGACCGGAGAGTGCGACACCTGCCGCCGACGCTTTGAGGAAGTTGCGTCGGCTCGGGTATCCGGGGAGATCGGTCATGTAGAATGTCCTGCCGGTATGGGTGGAACGTAAGTGCGCTAACAATGCACTGGGCTCGACCTAGGCCGCGGCAGGATGCCGCGCAAGCGCTGCGGCGGGCTTGCAGGACCGAGACGGTGGCAGCGCGGCCATCCGGCGGAGTGCTGCGGTATACCGTGCAATCGCGCAGAAACTTACAGAATGCCCTTATTATAAGGACCCGATCAGTCATATCTGACCGCCCGTTCGATCATATACTTCGACCGAGCAGTCGATTATCGCACACTGAGTGTGCATCAACGCAGAGAGCCCGATCTCGGGTCGCGGCCGGGAAAGCGTTCATGCACCACGGTCCCAAGGTCGCCCGGTAGTCGGACGGGAATCGTCGGAGCCTTGCGTCCCGCGAGGGTCCGGCAGATCGCAAAGGGCCGATCTCAGCCCACCCCTAAGAGGATTGCCCAATCCTTGAGCACTGCATCGTGGAAGCCTCCGGCCAGCTCGGACCGGGACCGCAGAAACCTGACCCATGGCAAGTTTCGAAACGGGGCGGAAACACCAGAACCGCCTAAAATGAATGCAAAAAATTCCGTGAAACTGCGTAGTCCTGCCAGCGATTGGGCGGCGCCGGTTTGCGCCATGCACACACCGCAAAGCGGGTCTGCACCCTCGTGCATTGAAAGACTCGGAGCGATCCTCCAAATGTTCTTCAACGAACATTGCTAGATGTTCAGCAAGTTTCCTGAGGCTCTCTCCTCCTCCCTGAGCCTGGGAATCAGCGGCGACCCTCTCTCCTCCTCCCTGAGGGTCGCCGCGCCTCCCCCTCCTCCCCTGTCCCCACACGGAAAAAGCGGAAGACGCGACGTCTCGTCAGCTGTAGCTCTCGCGCAGCTGGTTCTTCTGCACCTTGCCCATGGTGTTGCGCGGCAGCGCATCGATCATCTCGTAACGCTGCGGGTGCTTGAAGCGCGCCAGCGCGCCCTTCACCGTCGCGGCGATGGCGTCGAGATCGGGCGTCGCGCCGGGCTCGGCCACCACCAGCGCCAGCGGAGTCTCTCCGAAATCCGCGTGCGGGATGCCGATCACGGCCGACTCGAGCACGCCGGGCTGGTCGTCGATGACCATCTCGATTTCCTTAGGGTAGATGTTGTAGCCGCCCGAGATGATCAGGTCCTTGTTGCGCCCGACGATCTGCACGTAGCCATCGGCATCCAGCGTGCCGAGATCGCCGGTGATGAAGAACCCGTCCGCGCGCAGCTCCTCGGCGGTCTTCTCCGGCATCTTCCAGTACCCCTTGAAGACGTTCGGGCCGCGCACCTCGATCTGGCCGACCTCGCCCTGAGGCACCTCCTTGCCGGTCTCGGGATCGGTGATCTTGAGCTCGACCCCGGGCAACGGGAAGCCCACGGTGCCGGCGCGGCGCTCGCCGTCATAGGGATTCGAGGTGTTCATGTTGGTTTCGGTCATGCCGTAGCGCTCGAGGATGCGGTGCCCGGTGCGGGCCTCGAACTTCTCGTGCGTGTCCGACAGCAGAGGCGCAGAGCCCGACACGAAGAGCCGCATGTGCTGCGCCAGATCGCGGGTGAAGCGCGGATCGTCGAGCAGGCGGGTGTAGAAGGTCGGCACGCCCATCATCGAGGTGGCCTTCGGCATCCACTCGATCAGCTGGTCGATGTCGAGCTTCGGCAGGAAGACCATCGCACCGCCCGAAAGCAGCATGATGTTCGACGCCACGAAAAGCCCGTGGGTGTGGAAGATCGGCAGCGCGTGCAGCAGCACGTCATCCTTGGTGAAGCGCCAATGTTCGGCCAGCGTCTCGGCGTTCGACAGCAGATTGTTCTGCGTCAGCATGGCGCCTTTGGATCGCCCCGTGGTGCCCGAGGTGTAGAGGAAGGCCGCGAGATCCTCACCGTCGCGGTCGACGGTCTCGAAGCTGTCGGACTTGCCGGCGGCGGCGTCGCTGAGGCTGCCCGAGCCATCCGCGTCGAGCGTCAGAAGCTGCGCGCCGAGTCCCTCGGCGACCGGGCGCAGCCCGGCCTCGCGCTTGGGCCCGCAGACCACCAGCGCCGCGCCGCTGTTCTCGATAAAATAGGTCAGCTCGTCGACGGTGTAGCCGGTGTTGAGCGGCAAAAAGACCACCCCGGCCTGCACGCAGGCGGCATAAAGCGCCAGCGCCTCGGGCGACTTGTCGACCTGCGCCGCCAGCCGGTCGCCCGGCGCGACGCCAAGATCGGCGATGACATGCGCGAAGCGCGCCGCCATGGCAAGGAAATCCGAATGGCTCAGTACGCGGCCATCAGCGAGCATCAGGAAGGGGGTGTCTTGTCCGGCATGGGCCCCGAAGAGGCGGTCATACAGCGGGTTCGGCATGGATTCGGCTCCTATCCGAAGGATTTTTCTGCGGTTGCGGCCTGCGACCGGATCTCGGGCGAGGCCGCAATCTGGTAGGAGGCTGCAAAGTGTTCGTGGTTCTGCGACACGCGGGCGAGATCGTAAAGGTAGTTCACCATCACGCCGCCCGACTGGGCCATGCCCTTGTCGGAGGTATCGGCCCTCGCGTGGACCTTGTGGACCAGCGCGCCGTTGCCGAGATGGAAGCGCGCCACCGGGTCCTGCGGCGCACCGTTCGGGCGCCGCGCGTTGGTCAGGTAATAGGCGGCCAGCTGCGTCATCCGCGCGTCGTCCGTCACGTCATGGGCGTGGCCTTCCGCCTCGAGCCAGCGGGCGAAGCCCGGGATCGGCGAGAGGGTGACAAAGGTGCTCAGCTGCGGCAGCTCAAGCGCGAGATCGGCCGCCACCTGCTTGATCAGCGAATTGCCGAACGAGATGCTGGCAAGTCCCGACTGGCAGTTCGAGATCGAGTAGAATACGGCGGTGTCGGCCTCCTGCGGGGCGATCTTGTCGCGCTCTTCGGCCAGCAGTGTCTGGATCGAACCGGGCACGCCCTTGGTCAGCGCCACCTCGACGAAGATCAGCGGCTCGTCGGGCATTGCCGGGTGGAAGAAGGCAAAGCAGCGCCGGTCCTCGGGCTCGAGCCTGCGGCGCAGGTCGTCCCAGCTGTCGATGGCGTGCACCGCCTCGTAGGCGATGATCTTCTCGAGGATCTGCGCCGGGCTGTCCCAGTTCATCGGGCGCAGCACGAGGAAGCCCCGGTTGAACCAGCTCGCAAACAGGTGCCGGAAGTCGAGATCGAGCGCCTGCAGCGTGTCGTCCCCCTTGCTCAGACGCAGCAGGTCGGCGCGCATATGCACCAGCGCCTGCGTCGCGCCCGGCACCTGGTTGAGACGGCGGATCAACTCCTGCCGGGGCGGCTCGGACGCCTCCATGAAGGCGCGGTAGCTCGATTTGCTCTGGCCCTGCTCGTAGGCGTCAAGCGCGCTGCGCACCGCCTCAGCGTCGATGGTCATGTCCTGCGCGAGATGGTGGAAGAAGGCGAGCTTCGCGTCGTCCTCCATGCCCTCGTAGCGCTCGAGGATGCTGCGCGCCACGGTCTGTCCCGAGATCTCGCCCGAGGCGCCGATCAGGTCGGCGGTCAGCGCCTCGAGCGGACGATTGTCGGGCTTCGAGCTGCCGCCGATACGGTAGCGGCGCTCGAACACGGTGGAGAGAAGATCCGCGAGAATGGTCATATGGCAACCCCCATCACGAGATCGGGCAGCCAGGTGGCAAGGCCCGGGAACAGACACAGCAGCACGATCGCCACCACCATGCAGGCCACGAAGGGCAGCGAGCCCAGGAGGATGGTGCGCAGCGAGATATCGGGCGCGATGCCGTTGATCACATAGAGGTTGAGACCGACCGGCGGAGAGATCAGGCCGATCTCCATGTTGATGGTCAGCACCACAGCGAACCAGATCGGATCGAACCCGGCGGTGGTGATGATCGGCAGCAGGATCGGGGCCGCCATCAGGATCACCGCCACGGGCGGCAGGAAGAAGCCGGCGATGATCAGGAAGACGTTGATCGTGCCCATCAGCACCCAGCGGTTCACGTCGAGCGTGCCGATCCACTCGGCGATGGCCTGCGTGATGAAGAGCGAGGACAGCATGTAGGAGAACACGCCAGCGGCGGCGATGATGAAGAGGATCATCACCGACTCCTTTGTGCTGTCGCGCAGGATCACCCAGATCGCGCGCGGATCCCACAGCTTGTAGATCACCACCGCGATCAGCAGGCAGAGCAGCGCGCCGACGGCGGCCGTCTCGGACGGCGTCGCGATGCCGCCATACATGGCGTAGAGCACGCCGATGATGATCGCCACGAAAGGCAGCACGCGGGGCAGGATCTCCATTCGCTCGCGCCAGCTGTAGCTGCCCGCCGACAGCACCGAGGCCTGCCCCGAGCGCCAGGTCGACCACAGCGACCAGACCATGAACAGCCCGACCAGCATCAGCCCCGGCACCACGCCGGCAAGGAACAGGCGGCCGATCGAGGTCTCGGTGGCGATGCCGTAGACGATCATCGTGACGGAGGGCGGAATGAGGATGCCGAGCGTGCCGCCAGCGGCGATCGAGCCCGCGGCAACACCATCGGGATAGCCGCGCTTGCGCATCTCGGGGATGCCCATCTTGCCGATCGCGGCGCAGGTCGCGGGGCTCGAGCCCGACATCGCGGCGAAGAGAGCGCAGGCGCCGAGGTTCGACACCACCAGCCCGCCGGGGATGCGGGTGAGCCAGCGCTCGAGCGCCTCGTAGAGATCGGCGCCGGCGCGGGTCGAGGCGATGGCCGCGCCCATGATAATGAACATCGGGATCGAAAGCAGCGCGAAATTGTCGAGCTTGCCGAAGAAGATCTCGGGGATCAGCGACAGCGAGGACATGCCGTCGAAGACGATCAGGAAGCCGGCCGAGACCACCAGAAGACCGGCGGCAACCGAGATCCCCGAGAACAGCACGGCGATGGTCAGGACGGCGACGAGCGCGCCAAGGGTGAGCGGATCCATCAATCGGCCCTTTCGCTGGCCGCGTCGGCGGCGTGTGTTTCGGTAAGGGTGGCGTCTTCGCTCAGCCCGAAGGGCTTCTCGATGCCGGTCATCATGGCGAAGAAATCGGCGGCCACCTGCAGTGTGTAGAGCCCGAAGCCCACCGGCAGCGCCAGGTAGGGCACCCAGAGCTTGGGGTTCCACGGCGAGTTCGAGGTCTCGCCCCAGTCCCAGGCCTCGTGCCAGAACTCGTAGCCGTACCAGAGCATTCCGCCCGAGACGGCGAGGGTGGCGAGCATCACCACGACGGCGAGCACGCGACGCAGGCCGGGCGGCAGCATCAACGGCAGCAGGTCGACGTTCACGTGGCCGCGCAGATATTGCACGTAAGGCAGGCCCAGCATGGTGGCGGCGATGACGATGTAGGTCACGCCCTCGGTCTGCCAGATGGTGGAGCCGTTGAGCACGAAGCGGACGAAGATCATCTGGCAGGTGATCACCACCGCCGCGACGATCATCAGGGCGGCCACGATGCCGCAGATGCGGCTGAGCAGCCCGATCAGGCGCAGCACGGGATTGCCGCCGTGCCGGGCCGAGGGAATGGCGTGTAGGGAACCGGACATGTCGAGGCTTTCTTGTCAGGCGTCAGGGAAAGAGCGATCAGGGCGCTGCCCGGGGCAAGGGCGCGCGGCGCTGTCTCTCTTGGTCAGGGAATGGGCGGGCCGCCATGGCCCGCCCGGGGTCAGCTCACTCGACGCTGAGCGCGAGATCAAGAAGCCGCTGGCCGTCCGGCGAGCCTTCGAGGAAGGCCTTGTAGGCGGTCTCCTTGGCGATGGTCTGCCAGGCGTTGAACTCCTCCTCGGTCATCTCGGCGATCTCGACGCCGTTCTCGGCAAAGACCTCGCGGGCGTTGGTGTCCTGCGCCTTGGCCTCTTCGAGGTAATAGGCTTCGGCCTTGGCCGAGGCGTCGAGCAGCGCCTGCTGCTGTTCCTCGGTGAGCCCCTCGAAGGTCGACTTGTTCATCAGCATCGGCTGATACATGAACCACAGCGCATACTCGCCCGCCGGAGTGAAGCAGGCCACCTGCTCGTAGATCCGGTACGACACGAAGGACGAGGACGAGGTGTTGGCCGCGTCCAGAACGCCGGTCTGCATGGCGTTGTAGATCTCGGCCGAGGACATCGACGCGATCGAGGCACCGGCACCGGCCAGCATCTGCTCAAAGGCCTTGCCCGCGGCGCGGGTCTGCTTGCCCTGCACGTCATCGGGCGCGGTGATGCATTCCTCGGTCCCGGCAAAGCCGCCGGCGAGGTAGCCATGCACCAGCGTCATCACGTCATCCTCGTTCAGGATCGCCTCGATCTCGTCCATGAACTCGGAGTCGTTGAGCCGCGCGGCGTGGTCGTGGTTCTTCACGAGGCCCGGCATCAGGGTGAGGTTGTAGGGATTGCGCAGGCCACCCGCGTAGGCCAGCGGGAAGACGATCATGTCGACCTGCCCGCGCGCCAGCGGCTTGTACTGCTCGCGCGCCTTGAACAGCGACTGCGTCGGGAAAATCTTGATGTCGAGATCGACATCGGCGGCGGCGACCTCGTCGGCCACCATCTGTGCCACCTTGTGGCGCAGGTCGCTCTCGGAAAACTGGTGCGACAGGCGCAGCTCGGCGGCGTGCATGGCGGACGCGCCAAGCAGAACGGTCGCGGCGGCGGCCGCGAGGGTCTTGGTAAACTTCATGGTTTCTCCTCCCAGAGTTGACCGGATTGTGCCTCCGGTCGATGCCCAACCTTGCAATGATTGTTTTTCTAGTCAAGGTTTTCGTATACAAGAATTACGTTCTTGTCGCTCAGGGCTGGGTTCACTAGGATATTTCCATGGAAAGAAAGCGTTCGGACATCATCGCTGACGAGTTGGAGAGCCTGATCCTCGACGGCTCCTTCTCGGATGGCGAACGGCTCGACGAATCCCAGCTGGCCGAGCGCTTCAAGGTCTCGCGCACGCCCCTGCGCGAAGCCTTCCAGCGGCTGGCGCTGTCGGGGCTGGCCGAGCAGATCCCGCGCCGGGGCGTCTTCGTGCGCCAGCCCGGACCGGTGGAACTGATCGAGATGTTCGAGGTGATGGCGGCGCTCGAGGCGCTCTGCGGCGAGCTTGCGGCCGCGCGCATCACGGATGAAGCTTTGGAGGAGCTGCGCGCCGCCAACCTGCGCTGTCAGCAGGCGGTCGAAGCGCGTGACACCGATGCGTACTACCGCGAGAACGAGTGTTTTCACGGCATCCTCTACCGCCAGTCCGGCAACGGCTTCCTCGAACAGGAAAGCCGCCGCCTGCATCGCCGCCTTCAGCCGTTCCGCCGGCTGCAGCTAAGGGTGCGCGGGCGGCTGGCGCAGTCGATGGCCGAGCACGAGGCCATCGTCGATGCGCTCGAGGCGGGTGACGCCAAGGGCGCGGCGGCGGCCCTCAAGAGCCATGTCGCGGTGCAGGGCGAGAAGTTCCACCACCTGATCGCCAGCCTGCGGCAGGCGGCGGAGTAAGACGCGGCCGCGCGCCACGCAAAAAAGGCCGCCCCTCGGGACGGCCTTTGCTGTCTCACAAGCCGGGGCGCACTCAGCCGTTGAGCTCGGTCCAGGCCATGTCTTCGCCGCCAAGGCCGCCCTTCTGAACGCGGGTCGGCAGACCGATGCGGTCGAGGATGGTGAAGAACGGCTTCGGATCCATCTCCTCCACGTTCTTCATGGTCTTGGCGTCCCACTCGCCGGTGGCGATCAGCATCGCCGCGGCGACCGGCGGCACGCCGGCGGTGTAGGAAATGCCCTGCGAGCCCACTTCCTCGTAGGCTTCCTTGTGGTCGGCGACGTTGTAGACGAAGTACTCGACCGCTTCGCCATCCTTCACACCGGTCACCAGATCACCGATGCAGGTCTTGCCAGTGTACTCGGGCGCCAGCGAGGCCGGATCGGGCAGGCACGCCTTGACCACCTTCAGCGGCACCACTTCGCCACCATCGGCAAGCGTCACCGGCTGCTCGGAGAGCAGGCCGATGTTCTTCAGCACGGTGAAGACGTTGATATAGTGATCGCCGAAGCCCATCCAGAAGCGCACGTCGGCATCCGGGTAGTTGGTCGCAAGGCTGTGCACCTCGTCATGGCCCGATTGGTAGGCCTTGGAGGGCCCAACCACCGGCAGATCCCACTCGCGCCCGGAGGCGAACATGGTGGTCTCTTTCCACTGCTTGTCTTCCCAGTAATAGACCACGCCGGTGAATTCGCGGAAGTTGATCTCCGGGTCGAAGTTGGTGGCAAAGTACTTGCCGTGCGAGCCCGCGTTGATGTCGACGATGTCGATGCTCTTGACCTCGTCCATCTGGTCGATGGCGAAGCGGGCGTAAGCGTTGACCACGCCGGGATCGAAGCCCGCGCCGAGGATCGCGGTGACGCCCTTCTCGGCGCACGCATCGCGGCGCTTCCACTCGTAGTTGGCGTACCACGGCGGGGTCTCGCAGATCTTGTCGGGCTCTTCGTGGATCGCGGTGTCGATATAGGCCACGCCGGTCTCGATGCAGGCGTCGAGCACGTGCATGTTGACGAAGGCGGTGCCCACGTTGATGACGATCTCGGCCCCGGTCTTGCGGATCAGCTCCGCCACCTCGGCGGATTGGGTCGCGTCGACCGCGTGCGCCTCGAAGGCACCGTCGACCTTCATCGCGCCCTTGGCCTGCACGCTCTCGATGATCGCGTCGCATTTGGCCTTAGTCCGGCTGGCGATATGCAGGTCACCCAGCACGTCGTTGTTCTGGGCGCATTTATGCGCCACCACCTGGGCGACGCCGCCGGCGCCGATGATGAGAACGGTCTTCTTCAAGACTTTACCCTCCTTGCACGTTAAGTGGGTGCGCCGCGAGGCGCGGTCATGTCACGACAGGGCCGCCGCGAAATCCTCGTATCCGAAGCTGCGCACGAGCCGCTCGGTGCCGTCAAGCTCACGGATGGCGATCGACGGCATCTGCACGCCGTTGAACCAGTTCTTCTTGACCATTGTGTAACCGGCGGCGTCCTGAAGGCTCAGCCGGTCGCCGGCCTGCAGCGCCTTGGGAAAGCGGAACTCGCCGAAGATATCGCCGGCGAGGCAGGACTTGCCGCAGATCATCCACTCCTGATCGCCGCTTTCCTGCATCTTGGCGCTCTCGCGGTAGATCAGCAGGTCGAGCATATGCGCCTCGATCGAGCTGTCGACGATGGCGAGGTTCTTGCCGTTGAAGAGCGTGTCGAGCACCGTCACCTCGAGCGTGGTCGACTTGGTGATCGCCGCCTCGCCCGGTTCGAGATAGACCTGCACCTCGTTCTCGCCGGCAAAGCGCTTGAGCCGCTCGGCCAGCTTGTCGAGCGGGTAATCCTCGCCGGTGAAGTGGATGCCGCCACCGAGCGAGATCCATTTCATCCGCTTGATCAGCGGGCCGAAGCGGGCCTCGATCTGGCCCAGCATCTCGTCGAAGCGCTCGAAGCTCGCGTTTTCGCAGTTGTTGTGGAACATGAAGCCCGAGATCAGCTCGGCCACCGGCTCGATATCCTCGGGCGCGTGTTCGCCCAGCCGCGAGAAGGGCCGCGCCGGATCGGCGAGATCGAAGCCCGAGGTCGAAACGCCGGGGTTCACCCGCAGGCCACGCGTATGATCCCGGCTCTTCTCCTCGAAGCGTTGCAGCTGCTGCGCGGTGTTGAAGATCACCTTGTCCGAGGAGGCCAGAACCTCGTCGATCTCGTCCGGCGCCCATGCCACGGAATAGGCGTGGGTCTCGCCGGGGAACTTCTCGCGCCCGAGCTTGACCTCGAAGAGCGAGGACGAGGTGGTGCCATCCATGTATTCCGACATCATGTCGAAGACCGACCACGTGGCGAAGCATTTCAGCGCCAGAAGCGCCTTGGCGCCCGACTGCTCGCGCAGATGGGCGATCTTCTCCATGTTCGGCAGGAGGCGGGATTTGTCGATGAGATAGTAAGGCGTCTGCATGCGCGTCAGGACCTTGGTTACGAGGGAGGCGTGATGCATCGGGCGGGGCTGTGTGGGGCCACATAGTCCGACTGACCCCACGTCGCAAGCTTGCAGGGGGCCTCGGGCCGCTTTTTCCGCCTCCCTTCTCGCGCCGGGCGGCGGGAACCGATCAACCGGCGGCGGGTTTTGCCCGACTGCGCACCGGTCGCATGGCTTTCCCGCGCCGCCCGACCTAGATTGTGCGTATCGCAAGGGCCGGAGACCACATGCGCTTTGTCTGGATCACGCTTGGAACGCTGGCGCTGGGGCTCGGGCTGCTGGGCGTGGTGCTGCCCGTGCTGCCGACCACCCCCTTCGTGCTGCTGGCGGCGTTTTCCTATGCGCGCGGCTCGGACCGGATGCACCGGATGCTGGTGGAAAGCCGGATGTTCGGCCCGATGATCGCCGACTGGCAGGCCGAGGGCGCGATCTCGCGCCGCGCCAAGATCACCGCCGCCAGCATGATGCTACTGGTCTTCGCCGTGAGCCTGTGGATGCGCCTGCCTTGGCAAGCGCTGCTGTTCCAAGGCCTCGCCATGGGCGGCGCCGCCACCTACGTACTGACACGGCCGCTGCCGGTGCGCGACCGCTAAGCTAAATCCCGTCGAGCACGCGCCCCATAATCGCCGCCGTGTCGGACCAGCGCGGCAGCGCGCGGCCCTCCGCACGGGCCCTGCGCGCCAACTCCGCACGCGCCGCGTCATCGCTCAGCAGGTGCCGCAGGTGGTCCGCGAAGGTCTCGGGGTCATCCGGCGGGGCAAGCAGCGCCCCCTGCCCCACGGTGTCGGGCACCGCACCGCCCGCGCAAGTGACGATGGGCAGCCCGTGGCAGAGCGCCTCGGCCAGCGCCATGCCATAGCCCTCGTAGCGGGTCGCCAGCGCGAAGAGGCGCGCCTCGCGATAGGCCTGTGCGAGTGCCGCGTCCGGCAACTCCCCCGCCAGCGCGACCCGACCGCCAAGCCCGGTCTCCGCGATCAACGCCCGCAGCTCCGCCTCGACCACAGGATCGAAACTCTTTCCGACGATCTGCGCGCTCCAGTCGAGATCGGCGATCCGCGCCAGCGCCCGGATCAGCACGTCATGCCCCTTGCGCCGCGCCAGAAGCCCGACCGAGAGGATCCTCGGCCCGGCCTCGACGCCTGTCAGATCGCGCGGCCCGTCATAGCCCGGCAGCGCCACGGTGATCTTCGCCGGATCGGCGCCGAGCCCGATATAGGTCTTTCGGGTGTGCGGGCTGGTCACCACGACCGCCTCGGCATGGCGGATGTTGGCGATCTCCTGCGCCAGCAGCTGGCGCGACAGGTCGGGCGCGAGCCCCTGCTCCATCCCCATCGGGTGGTGCAGCATCGCCACCACCGGGCAGCGCAGCCGGGCGAGCTGCGCGGTCTCCATCGCCGCGAAGAGGAGGCCGTCGAGGATCAACTGCTGATCCGGAGGCGAGGCCTCCAGCACCTCAGCCACCTCGGCCCGCAGCGCCGCGTCTTGCTCTGCCGCCGCAGCCTCGGCCGGAACGCGCACATGCGTCACCGGGCGCCCCGAGGCCTGCAGCTCCTCCAGCAGCCGCCGCTGGTAGATGAACCCGCCGGTCTTCTGGCGATGATCGCCGGGGATCGCGAAGGCGCAGGGTCTCATCGCGCCAGCTGCTCGGCATTGGTGCGCGCCAGCACCCAGCGCTCGAGTGCCGCCACCAGCCCGTGAACACAGACTGCCACCAGCCCGATCAGCGCAATGGCGCTCCACAGCATGCCGTAATCCGAGGTCGAGGCCACCGTCGCCATCAACGCGCCAACGCCGCGCCCGGTGGCCAGCCACTCGGCGGTCGTCACCGCGAGGATCGCCGCCGGGATCGCCATGCGCGCCGAGGCGAAGAACGCCGGCAGCATCGCCGGCAACTGCGCCCCCAGCATCCGCCGCCAGCGCCCCGCCGCGTAGACCTCGAAAAGGTCGAGCACCGCGCGCGGCGTGCGCGCCAGCCCGTGCAGGCAGGCCACCAGCGTCGGGAAGAAGATCATCACCGCCACCACTGCAATGGTTCCGGCAGCTCCCCGCCCCAGCGCCCAGACGATCAGCGGCGCGGTGGCGACGATGGGAATGGAGCGCAGCGCAATCGCCACCGGCATGGTGAGCGACGCGACGCGCGGCGCCAGCGTCAGTGCGACCGCCAGCCCCGCCCCAAGCGCCAGCCCGGCGAGGTAACCCGGTGCGGTGAAGGCCAGCGTCTCGGCCATCGCGCCCAGCAACTTTGCCCGATGCGCCTCCGCCCCCGGATCGCTCACCATGTAGGCCCAGACATCCTCCGGCCGCTTGGCAAAAAAGCGCGGTAACGCGAAGAGCTCCATCGCGCCCTTCCAGAGCACCAGCGTCACGACCAGCGCCAGCAGCGCCTCGCCCGGGCCGCGCCAGCGGCTCTGCCGCGTCTCCAATGGCGCGGCCAAGAGCACCTGCGGCGGCGCGAGATCGAGCCTGCGCCCGGCCCAGCCCACGGCGGCGAAGGCCAGCACCGACACCGCCGAGGCGATGACCGCGATCGACCACGTGGCCGGCAGGTCGAGCGCCCGCAGCGCCCGCACGGTCAGCACACCCAAACCGCGCTCTGCCCCGGTGAACTCGCCCACCATGGCACCGAGGAAAGCTGCCGGCGCGGCGATCTGGAGGCCCGCCACGAGATAGGGCAGCGCCGCCGGCAGCCGCACCTCCCGCAGCGCCACCAGGCGCCCGCGCCCATAGCTGCGCACGAGGTCGAACCAGCCCTGCGGCGCGGCGCGAAGCCCCACCAGAACCGGAAGAAAGGTAGTATAATAGACCGCCAGCGCCGCCAGCGTCACCTGCGGCCCTTCGCCGGGGCCATAGAGCACCCGCAGGATCGGCCCGGTCGCCACCAGCGGCAGGCAGAACACCAGCAGCGCCAGCGTCGAGACCAGCCGCTCGGCCCGTGGCACCAGCACCACAAGCAGCGCCATGAGCACCCCTGCGAGGTTGCCCCAGGCAAAGCCCCGGACCGCCGCCCAGAGCGTCACCGCGAAGGCGCGCCAGAGCAGCCCCGCATGGTCGATCATGTGGGCGACAATGGCGCTGGGGGCGGCAACGAAGAAACTCTGCACGGTGAGCCGCGCCACCACCTCCCACGCGACGACGGCCATCAGCGCCACGATCAGCCCACTGCCCGGCAGGCGGGCGGCGACGCCGCCCCGTTGTGCCACCGCGCCAGTCATTGCGCCGCGAGCCGGCCCGGCGCCTGCCCGTCGCGCAGCGCCGCCGAGACTTGCCCGCAGGTCTCGCGGAAGGCTTCCGAGGCCAGCACCACACCATCGCGCGGGCGCGGCAGGTCGACGGCGATGTCGGCGGCGATGCGCGCCGGGCGTGGGCTCAGCACGAGGATGCGGTCGGCCAGCCGCACCGCCTCGGCGACCGAATGCGTCACCAGCACCGAGGTCGCGCCGTGCGCCTCCCAGAGCGCCGGCAGCTCGGCGTTGAGCCGGTCGCGCGTCAACTCGTCGAGCGCACCGAACGGCTCGTCGAGCAGCAAGAGCTCCGGCGCGCTGGCCATCGCCCGGGCAATCGCCGCACGCTGACGCATGCCGCCCGAGAGCTCCGCCGGACGCCGCCCCTCGAAGCCCGAAAGCCCCACCAGATCGATCAGTTCCGACACCGCGCCAGCATCGCGCGGGCGGCGCGCCAGAGAGCGGCCAAGCGCCACGTTGCCGGCCACCGTCCGCCATGGCAGGAGCGCCGCGTCCTGAAACGCGACCGACAGCGCGGCACGCTTTCGCAGATCGTCGGGGGTTTCCTCGCCGATGCGGATCTCGCCCGTGGACGGGCGTTCGAGCCCCGCGATCAGGCGCAGGAGCGTGGACTTGCCACAGCCCGACGGCCCGACGAGCGCCGTCATGCTGCCGCCCGCGAGCCGAAGGTCGAGCGGCGCCACCGCCGGGATCTCGCCCGCCGGTCCACCGAAGCTCTTCGAGACACCGGTCAGGCGGATGTCGGGCCGTTGCGCGTCAGGCATCCATGCGCCTCTCAGCCATGCACCTCTTCCAGGATCGAGCGGTCCCAGAGATCCGCGCTCACCGGCTTGTCGAGCAGCGCCAGCGTCTCGACATTGGCGGCCACGGTCTCGTCGGTGAACCAGCCGAAGCCCTCGGCCTCGGTCAGATCCGAGAACATCAGCGGCACCTGGCGCTCGGCCTGCAGCTCCTGCGTCGCGAGATCGAGCCCCGCATCGGGGAACATCTCGACGGTCAGCGCAGCGGCGGCGGCGGGGTCGGCCTGGTAGTCCTGCCAGCCCATGACCTCGCCCTTCATCAGCGCCACCAGTTGGTCGCGACGGTTGGCGAGGCTGTCCTCGGTGGCAATATAGGTCTGCGAATGCACCGCGTAGCCTTGATCGGCGAGCAGCATGGTGACATTCTCGACGCCCTGGATCTCCATCGCGACCGGCAGATCGGTGGCCCAGCAGAGCAGGCAGTCGACCTGCCCCTGCACCAGCGGAGCCGGGTCGTATTGCGTCGGGACCACCTCGATCTCCGAGATGTCGACGTCGTTGATCGAGCACAGCGCCTCGAGCACCGGCATGTTGGCAAGCGCCATACCGATCTTCTTGCCGACCAGATCGGCGGGGCTGTTCACCGGGTTTTCAGCCAGCGAGGCGATGGCGAAGGGGTTTTTCTGCATCGCCACGCCGATGATCTTGAACGGCGCGCCCTGATTGACCGCGGCGGCGGTATAGTCCGCCGCCGAGATGCCGACGAGCGCGGTGCCCGCGACCACCGGCGGCTCGACCGGCGCGTTCGGGCCGCCTGGTTGAAGCGCGACCTCGAGCCCGGCGTCGCTCCAGTAGCCCTTGTCCTGCGCGATGTAGCTGCCGCCGAACTGCACCGAGTGCAGCCAAGAGAGCTGGAAGTTGACCGCGTCCTGCGCGCGGGCGCGGTGCGGCAAGATCAGGCCGGCGGTGGCGGTGGTCAGGGCGCCACCCAGAAACAGGCGGCGGCTGGGGGTTCGGAACGTCATGGCAAAGGTCCTCCCGGTTTTTCAGAAGATTAGGTTATTCGGTCGGTGAAGCAATCTCTGCGGTCTCCTGCGGGGCCTGCTGGGCGGTTCGCTGCAGGAAGAATGCCCCGGGCAGGGCAGAGAGCAGCATGGCGATCCCGAAGGCGATGCTGGCGGCGATCCCCGCCTCGGCCCCGAGCCCCGCCATGGTGAAAAGGCTCGCCGCCGCACCCTCGCGCCAGCCCCAGCCCGCCACCGAGGCGGGCAGCAGCATGGCGGTGAGGATCAGCGGCACGATCAGCAGCGCCGTGGTGGGTGCGAGGGCGCTGCCGGTGGCGCGGGCGGCAAGGGCGAAGGCCGCCACGGTGAGCAGCGCGACCAGCACCGACAGGGCGGTCTGCACCGGCCAGCGCCGCAGCAGCGCCTCGCGCACGGCCCGGCGCCAGCCACCCTCGCGCCCCCCGGCGCGGCCAAGCGCCAGCGGCACCGCGCCGATCAGCAGCGCCACGAGGAAAGCGAGGGGCAGCCACGCGATGGCCGGCAGTGCGCTCGCGGCGGGCAGAACATTCTGCGGCGCCACGACGAGCAGCATCAATCCCAGCACCGCCACCAGCGCCATGCCCGCCTGCCCCGAGGCGCGCTCGAGCACCACCGCCTGAGCGGCGCGGCGCATGGGCCCGCCCTTGCGGCTGCGCATGGCCCGCGCGGCATCTCCGAGCACGCCGCCGGGCAGGGTCTGGTTGACGAATTGCGCAAGGTAATATTCCCGCACCGCCTCTCCCGCGCTCAGTGGCAGGTTGAGGGCCGTCGCCGTGAGCTTCCAGCGCAGCGCCGAGAGTAGCGTCACCGCGTTCAGCAGCGCGATCGCGCCGATGAACCACCCGGCCGACAGCCCCGAGAGCCGGGCCAGCACCGCGCGCCCGTCGGCAAGCCACAGGCAGAGCGCGATCAGCGCCAGCGGCACGAAGACGCGCAGCAGCCTCACGATCCCTCCTCCGTCTCTCGGCTCGCGGCCTCGAGAAAGCGGTCACGAAAGGCGCTCATCGGCCAGCTTGCCAGCGCCGGATCGGGCGTCAGGCCGGCGCTCCAGCCCCAACCCTCGAACAGCGAGACTGCTTCGGGGGGCCCGATCAGGTGCACCGGCACATCCATGCCGCCCTTCTGCGACACGAAGCCCGCCGCCTGATGGTCGCCCAGCACGATCAGCAGCGGCGGCCTCTCGCGCGGCAGCGCCGCCCAGCTCAGCACCGTCTCTACAGAGTAGTCGAGCGCCCGCCCGTAATGATCGCGGATGGTGTCGCGATTGGCCCAGACCTCGCCCGGGGTCGGGCCCGCGACCGCCTGCGCGTCGAAGATGCTGCCGTCGCCAATCGCCTCCCACGGCACCATCTTTGCCACCGGCGTCCACGGCGCGTGGCTCGAGATCAGCGCGATCTCGGTCATCCGCGGCGCACCCTGTGGCGCCAGTCGCTCATAGGCCGCAAGCGTGTACTGGTCGGGCATGGTCACCCAGTTGAAGGGCAGCCCTTCGTAGCCGAGATCCGCAGCCGCCAAGACCGTCTCGAACCCAAGCTGCGGCCCCTCGGGCCAGGGCATCACGATCGCCGGCGCGACGGCAACGCTTTGGTATCCCGCGTCTTGTGCCAGTGTGAACAGCGTCTTGCGCGGGCTTGTCAGCAGCGCGCGGTAGCGGGTCTGGTCGCTCACGTCGAGGCCGGAGGCCAGTGCCCCGTGCGCCAGCCAGCTCTGTCCGCCCATCACCGGCGAGGTCAGCCAGCCCGAACGCGCCTCGAGCCCCGCCTGTCTCAGCGCCGCCTCACCCTCCGCAAGCGTTTTTGCATGGCGGGGGGCATAAAGCGGGTTGTCAAAGGCGGCGCGACCGTAGCTTTCGATGAAGGCGATCACCACGTCGCGCCCGCCAAGCTGCGCCAGCAGCCCGCCCCGCCCGGCCCACGGATCGGTCTCGGCGGCGACACGGAACTCGGCCAGCGCGGCGCGCGAGCGGCTGAAATCGCGCAGGTGCTCGGCGGCGAGGCGCGAGGTGAAGGCGGCGCCCGGCGGGTTCCAGCCCTGCCAGCCGTTCAGCGCGGTGCGGATCTCCACCGCCGAAAGCCCGGCAAAGACCAGCGCTATGGCCCCCGCCATGAGCCGCGCCGAGGTTGGCAGGCGGCTGCCGGTTCGGGCCCAGAGCCGCAGCGCGCGGTAGAGCAGCCACGCCACCGCGGCGAGCACGAGCATCAGCAGCAGCCCCAGAACCACCGTGCCGACAAGACCGATGCTGCCGGACAGCAGATTCAGTCCTGCAGGCAGCAGGTGCATGTCTGCCAGTGGATCGAAGCCTCGCGCGAAGGCGGTGTAGACGCCGAAATCGGCAAGCTTCACCAACACCATGAGCAACAGCGCCAGCGCCGCGAGCAGCGCCAGCCAAGTCGCCCGCCGCCCCAGCGCGAGAAGCCCCAGCAAAAGCACCGGCAACTCGAGCGGCACAAGCCGCAGGGCACGCCAGCTGAGCGCGTTCGGATGGTTGGGCTGGATCAGCACGAGATCGATCAGCAAGGCCGAGGCGATAAGCGCAAGGGCCAGCCGCACCCCGCCTTTCACCGGTGCCTCGTCAGCCAGAGCACGTCGGCCGCAAAGGACCATGTCAGCAGCGCCAGCGCGATGAGTGCGAGGACCACGCTCACCGGCGGCATCACCACCGGCGCGAGCAGCACCACCAGAGCGCCGATCTGGATCACGCAGACCAGTTTGCGCCGGAAGCGCTGCGGCAAGGGCGCCGCGAGCCAAGGCAGCGGGTACGAGGCGAGCACGAAGAGATAGCGCATCCCGCCGAGCAGCAGAACCCACGGCCCCGCCGCGCCGCTCTGCCAGACCACGGCGGAGAGCAGCAGCGCGAAGACCGCGTCGACCTCCATGTCGAACCGCGCGCCCCACGGCCCCGCAAGCCCGGCGCGCCGCGCCAGCGGCCCGTCAAGCCCGTCGAGCGCCAGCGTCCCGAGCGCGAGGGCAAAGATCGCCCAGCCGGTCCTGCCCTCGGTGAGCTCGGGGCGCAGCAGCGGCACCAGCATCAGCGCCGCGAGCGCCAGCCGGCCAAGGGTAAGCGCATTGGCATAACCGAGACGCGGCGCACGCCAGTGGCGCTGCAGGCACAGCGCGACAACGCCCGCGCCAAGCCCGAAGCCCAGCACGGGCGTCAGCATCCGCACACCCGCAAGAAGCTCGGCGCCGAAGAGCAGCGCGGCGGCGAACCCGCCCGCCAGCATGAGAAGCGCCGCAAACGGCCCCGGTCCGCCGGGGCCGGCGTCGCGTGGACGGGAATGTGCGTGGGTTATGTGCATCTTCAATGAAGTGTCCCAGCCGGCTTCTCTGTCAAGCTGAGTGCTGTTTACCGCGCGTCAGGGTTCATATTATCGTGAGAAAAACCGCTCACGGAGGAGAGAGCATTGGCATCCCTGTCCGAGGCCGCGCCCGCGCGGTATCCGCGCCTGTCCCGGCTGCTGCACTGGCTGACGGTGATCCTGGTGCTCAGCACAATCCCCGCAGGGCTGATCATGGTGCAGGAGGGGCTCTCGCGCCCACTGCAGAACAGCCTGTTTCTCTATCACAAGAATATCGGCCCGGTGATCCTGATCCTGGTGGTGCTGCGCATCGTGGTGCGCCTCCTCAAACCGGCGCCGCCGTTGCCCGCGAGCCTCTCGCGCCCGCAGGTGGTCGCCGCCGAGGCGGTGCACGGGCTGCTCTACCTGACCCTCATCGTGATGGCGGTGTCCGGCATCATCCGGGTCCAGGCCGGTGGTTTTCCGATGGAATTCTGGGACCCGTTCATCGGCGGCATGGTGGCAAAGAGCGAGTCGCTCGCGGACACCGCAAAAGCGGTTCATCACTATGCCCGCTACGTGATCATCGCGCTGATCTTCGCCCATGTGGGCGCCGCGGCGATGCACGGGCTGATCAAGCGCGACGGGGTGTTCAGCCGCATGTGGCCCCCGGTCTGAGGGCTGGCGCGCTCAGGCGGCGGCCGCTTCGCCGATGCGGGCGCGGCACCAGTCGGTGACCGCCTCGACATCGGTCGGCAGCGGCTCGGCCAGCTCCTCGGCGAAGGCGAGAAAGCCCTCGAGATTGCTCTGGTTCACCGCCACGAGCACCGGCACCCCGGCGCCGAGCGCCTCGGCGATCACCGGGCGGAAGCCCCGCCCGTCGAGCTCCTGCTTGCCGAACTTGTTCACCAGCAGCAGCGCCGCGCCCTTGTCGAGCCCGGCGCTCACCAGTCCCACCACCCGCTCGAGCCCCTGCGGATCGAGCCGGCAGCCACGCGACAGCGCCCCCAGATCCTGGCTGATGCGCACCACGTCGGTGCCGCTCAGCACCTCGAGATCCATGTGACACTTGGTGCTCGGCCCGGTCTCGATATTGTGCTGCACAGCTCCCGCAAGCGGCAGCCCCTCGGCGCGCAGGCGCTGCGCCACCTCGCGCATCACGCTGTCGACCTCGCCGCGGCCGAGGCCCGTCACGTATCCAAGCATGCCCATCCCCTTGCAACTGGTCGGAGCACGTTACAAGATGCCCGGCGCACAGGCCAGAGGAGGCAAGAAAATCCAACCCATGCCAGACTTGCCGCTGCTTCCCGATCCCACCGATCCGCGCCTCACCCGGCGCATCTCGGGCACCGACCAGACCGGTGCACCGACCGAGATCGCGGTGGTCGAGGAGCGCCCGCTGACGATCTATCTCAACCGTCAGGAAATCGTCACCGCGATGACCATCGGCGATCACCCTGAGTATCTGGCGCTGGGGTTCCTGCGCAATCAGGGCATGTTGCGGCCCGATGACGTGGTGACCGGCGTCGATTACGATGACGAGATCGAGACCGTGGTCGTCCGCACCGAGCGCGAGACCTCCTATGAGGAGAAGGTGCAAAAGAAGACCCGCACCTCGGGCTGTGCCGTGGGCACCGTGTTCGGCGACATGATGGAGGGGCTCGACGGGCTGACCCTGCCCAACGCGCAGGTGCGCAGCTCGTGGCTCTATGCGCTGTCGAAAGAGATCAACACCACGCCCTCGCTCTATCTCGAGGCCGGCGCGATCCACGGCACGGTGCTGTGTCAGGGCGACAGGCCTCTGGTCTACATGGAAGATGTCGGGCGCCACAACGCCGTCGACAAGATCTCGGGCTTCATGTTCCGCCATGATGTCGCGGCGCAGGACAAGATCCTCTACACCACTGGCCGGCTGACCTCGGAGATGGTGATCAAGACCGCGCTGATGGGCATCCCGGTGCTGGCCTCGCGCTCGGGCTTCACCGCGTGGGGGGTCGAGATCGCCCGTCAGGTCGGGCTCACCCTGATCGGGCGGATGCGCGGCCAGCGCTTCGTCTGCCTCTCCGGCGAGGCGCGGCTCTTGCGCGATGTCGACCCCGCAAGCGTGCCCGACGAGGACCGCAAGTCGCGCCGGAAGGCCGCGGAATGAGCCGGGCGCTGCAACAGCCCCTCGGCGTGATCCTCGCCGGCGGTCTCGCCACGCGCATGGGCGGCGGTGACAAGGGCCTCCTTGAGATCGGCGGCGCGCCACTTTTGCGGCGCGTGATCGACCGGCTGGAGCCGCAGGTCGCCGGGGTCGCGCTCAACGCCAACGGCGATCCGGCACGCTTCGAGAGCTTCGGACTGCCGGTGCTGCCCGACAGCGTCAGCGGCTTTCCGGGGCCGCTGGCGGGCGTGCTGGCGGGTCTCGACTGGGCCGCCGAACAGGGCGCAGACAGCGTCGTGACGGTGGCCGCCGACACGCCGTTCTTTCCCTGCGATCTGGTGCCGCAACTGCTGCTCGCCGCCGAGGACGCGCCGCATCCGCTGGCGCTCGCCTGCACGCCGCGCTCCGGCGATGAGGCGCTGAAATCCGGCGGCGGCAAGCGCATCAACCGCCACCCCACCTTCGGCCTCTGGCCGGTGGCACTGGCCGATGACCTGCGCGCGGCGCTTGAGGACGGCCTGCGCAAGGTGGTGCTCTGGACCGACCGGCACGGCGCCGGCGAGGCGCTGTTCCCCGCCGAGCCGTTCGATCCGTTCTTCAACGTCAACACGCCCGAGGATCTGGCCCGCGCCCGCGAGCTCGCGTCATGAGACTTTACGGCGTGACCGGCAGCAAGAACTGCGGCAAGACCGGGCTGATGGAGCGGCTCGTGGCCGAGATCTGCGCGCGTGGATTGACCGTCTCGACCGTCAAGCACGCCCATCACAGCACCGATGTCGACCAGCCGGGGCGCGACAGCTTCCGCCACCGCGAGGCCGGCGCCAGCGAGGTGCTGCTCGCCTCGCCCAACCGCTGGGCCCTGATGCACGAACTGCGTGACGCGCCCGAGCCGCCGCTGTCGGATCTGCTGGGGAAGCTCTCGCCGGTCGACCTGATCCTGATCGAGGGCTACAAGCGCGAGCCGCATCCGAAGATCGAGGCGCACCGCGCCGAGACCGGCAAGCCGCTGCTCTCGCCCGACAACGCCAGCATCCGCGCCGTCGCCGCCGACAGCGCCGTCGAGACCGCCTTGCCCCGCTTCGATCTCGACGACACGCGCGCCATCGCCGATTTCATCCTGCGAGAGGTGGGATTGTGAGTTTCGACACCATCGTCGTGGTCGACTGGTCCGGCGCCTCGTCGCCCTCGCCCGTGAGACCCTCGAAGGACGCGATCTGGATTGGCGTTGCCCGTCGGGGCGCGGCGGAGATCGAGACCAGCTACCACCGCACCCGCCACGACGCGACCGAGACGCTCGCCACGCTGTTCGAAGCCGAGCGCGCCGCCGGGCGCCGGGTGCTGGCCGGGTTCGACTTCCCCTTCGGCTACCCGCGCGGCTTTGCCGAGGCGGTGAGCGGCGAGGCCGACCCGCTGACGCTCTGGCGCGCCCTGAGCGACCGCATCGAGGACGCGCCCGACAACGCCAACAACCGCTTCGCCGTCGCCGCCGGGCTCAACGATGTCTTTCCCGGCATCGGCCCGTTCTGGGGCTGCCCCGACAGCCTTGGCGATCCGCGGCTGCCCAGCAAGGGGACCCTGCGCCACGGCCACGGCATGACCGAGCGCCGCGCCTGCGACCGGACAAAGGGCGCGCAGCCGGTCTGGAAGCTCTTTACCACCGGCTCCGTCGGGTCGCAGGCGCTGCTCGGCATCGCCCGGCTGCAAGCCCTGCGCGACCGCTTCGGTCCAGATCTCGCCGTGCGTCCGTTCGAGCGCCACGATGCGCCCATCACCCTTGTCGAGCTCTTCCCGTCGCTGATCGCCCCGACGGTGGAGGCGCTGGCGGAAGAAAACGAGATCAAGGACCGCGCGCAGGTCCGCATCCTTGCCGCCGCCCTGGCGCAGCTCGAGCCGCGCCAGCTTGACGCCATGACCCGCGAGGGCGACGCCGAGGAGGGCTGGATTCTCGGTCTCGGCCACGAAACCCTCCTCGAAGCCGCCGCCCGCGCCGCCTTTGCCACGCCCGATCCGTTGGAAGACATGCCCAAGACCGACCTGATGCCGCCCCGCCTTCGCGACGATTGCTTTGCCATGCCGCAGGGGGTGAGCTGGGTGCCGGTGGACGATGCGCTGGCCAAGCTGCACGATGCGCTGCACCCGGTGACCGGGCTCGAGATCCTGCCGACGGCCCGCGCCGCGGGCCGGGTGCTGGCGGCGGATGTCGCGGCGAAACGCTCCAACCCGCCGATGCCCAACTCGGCGGTGGACGGCTACGGCTTTGCCCACGGGGCCACGGGCGCGGGTGTGCAGCGCCTGCCGCTGGTCGCGGGCCGCGCCGCCGCCGGCCAGCCCTACCCGCACGCGGTGCCGCCGGGCCATGCGATCCGCATCCTCACCGGCGCGATCCTGCCCG
The DNA here is from genome assembly GCF_017309175.1 of Salipiger bermudensis. Lineage (NCBI taxonomy): Bacteria > Pseudomonadati > Pseudomonadota > Alphaproteobacteria > Rhodobacterales > Roseobacteraceae > Salipiger > Salipiger bermudensis. The sequence continues at coordinate 247,318 of NZ_JAEKJV010000003.1, forward strand.
AGGGCGTCGACACCGTGGTGCTCGAGGAAGACACCAACACCGACGCCATCACCGTGGTCTTCGATGGCCCCGCCAAGCCCCGCGCGAACACCCGCAAGGATGGCGAGGACGTCGCCGCTGGCGCGCCCGCCCTGCCCAAGGGCCGCCGCCTGCGCGCCCCCGATCTGGCGCTGGCCTCGGCGCTCGGCATCGGCGAGCTGCCGGTGCACCGCCCGCTGCGCGTCGGCGTTGTCTCGACCGGCGACGAGATCGTCGCCGCGCCAGACCGCCCCGCCGCGCCGCACCAGATCTGGGACGCCAACCGCCCGATGCTGCTGGCGCTGGCCTCGGGCTGGCACTGCGAGGCGGTGGATCTGGGCCACGTGCCCGACGATCCCGAGCAGATCGCCGCACGGCTCGACGAGGGCGCGCGCAAGGCCGACGTGATCCTGACCTCCGGCGGCGCCTCGGCGGGCGACGAGGACCACGTCTCGGCCCTGTTGCGGCAGCGCGGCACGCTCTCGAGCTGGCGCATCGCACTGAAACCGGGCCGTCCGCTGGCGCTGGCCATGTGGGAGGGCACGCCGGTCTTCGGGCTGCCGGGCAACCCGGTGGCGGCACTGGTCTGCGCGCTGATCTTCGCCCGCCCCGCGCTGTCGCTGATGGCGGGCGCGGGCTGGACCGTGCCGCAGGGCTTCACCGTTCCGGCGGCGTTCTCCAAGCGCAAGAAGCCGGGCCGCCGGGAATACCTGCGTGCACGGCTCACCGAAGACGGCCATGCAGAGGTGTTCGCCTCGGAAGGCTCGGGACGGATCAGCGGTCTGTCGTGGGCGGACGGTCTGGTGGAACTGCCCGACAAGGCGGTCGAGGTCACCCCCGGCACCCCGGTGCGCTACATTCCCTTCGCCTCGTTCGGGCTGATCTGAGGCGGAGCTCAGGCCTTGCGGATCAGGTAGACCTGCGCATCCTGAACCTCGGAGGCGCCGAGGAACGCGTGCCCGGCCTCGGTGCAGAAATGCGGCACGTCGATCACCGCCGCCGGGTCAGTCGCGACGATGCGCAACACCTGCCCGCTCTGCATCCCCTGCAGGCGCTTGCGCGCCTTCAGCACCGGTAGCGGGCAGAGCAGCCCGCGCGCGTCGAGTTCGTGATCCCAATCCATGGCCTTGAAATAGGCTCCCCCAGCGGCGCTGTCCATCCCGCGCGCCTAGGCGATCGGCAGCCAGACGGTGAACACCGCCCCGCCCTCCGGGGCGTTGCCCGCCGTGATGATCCCGCCCGCGCCCTGCACGATGCTCTGCGAGATCGACAGGCCGAGTCCGGTGCCCTCGCCGCGCCGGGTGGTGAAGAACGGATCGAAGAGCGACCCGAGCGCCTCCTCGGCGATCCCCGGCCCGCTGTCGCGCACCGTCAGTGCAACGCCCGCGACGCCCTCGCGCGTCTCTTCCGCGAGGCTCAGCCAGAGATGCCCGCGCCCGCTCATCGCCTGCGCCGCGTTGAGGATCAGGTTGATCGACACCTGCTGCATCTCGCCCGCATCGATGGCCACCGGCGGCAGCTCCGGCAGGTCGGTCTGCACCTCGATGGCGCCCTTGCTCAGCGCGTGGTCGACCAGCATCAGCGAGTCCTCGACCACCGGCGCCAGCGCCACCGTCTCGGCGCAGTCGGAATACTCGGACGGTTGCGCGAATTTCAGCAGTTTGCCAACGATGGCCTCCATCCTCATCACCTGCCGGTCGATCAGCGTGAGCTCGGTCTCGACCCGACCCGCCTCGGCGCCCAGTTCCATGCGGATCACGTCGACATTGCCCTGAATGACCGCCATCGGGTTGTTGATCTCATGCGCCACCCCGGCGGTGATCTCGCCGATGGCGGCGAGCTTCTCGCTCATCACCAGCTGTCGGAAGGTCTGTTCGAGCTTCGCATTCGCCTCGCGCAACTCGGCAGTGCGGGTGTCGACGCGGTCTTCGAGCTCCTCGGCCCAGGCGCGGAGTTTTAGGTCGCGATCCTGCACCTGGTCGAGCAGATCGTCGAGATGGCCGGCCACCTGCCCGATCTCGTCGCGCGCGCCGACCGGGCCGATGCGCGCCGCGAGGTTGCCGCGCCCGACGCGGCGCATGGTCAAGGTCATGCGCTCGAGCGGCGCAAAAATGCCCTTGGCCATCCACAGGAAGACCGGCGCCGAGAGCAGCATGACTGCCGCGAAGGCCGCCATCATCCAGAGATAGGCATCCCGCTTGGCCTGCGCGAAGGGCGCCTCGAGCATCCCGACATAAAGCATCCCCACCCGCTGCCCGAAGCTGTCGGTCAGTGGCAGGTAGCCCGAAATGTACCAGTCGTTCACCACGAAGGCACGGTCGAGCCAGGTCTGGCCCTCGTCGAGCACCGCCTGCCGCACCGAGGCCGAAACCCGCGTGCCGAGCGCCCGCACGTCCTCGAAGAGCCGCACATTGGTCGAAATGCGCACGTCGTCGAGAAACAGCGTCGCGGTACCCTGCCGCGTGCCGCCGGTGACCGGGTTGAGATAGACCAGCGCGTTGATCGCGTCGATGAAACCGAGATTGCCGTTGAGCAGGATGCCCCCCACCAGCACGCCCTCGTGGTCCGGAAGCCGCACCGGGCTGGCCGCGTGCACCACCATGCCGCGATCCTCGACTTGCCGGTCGGTGGGCACCGCGGCGGTGGTCTCGATCAGATCGATGCGCGCGCGGGTCTCGAGGTCCCCCGGCAGCGCCGCCAGCACTTCGGGCGGGAAGATGTCGATGGCGGTCTCGGCACGGCCGCGGCGGGCGGCATCGATCACCGGCCAGCGCGAGCCGACGCCGTCGCTGGCGCCAGAGGGCAGGTAATAGAGGAAATCGAGCCCCAGCTCTCGGCGCTTGGCGTCGAGAAACTGCGGCTCCGGCACGTCGCCCTCGAGCGCCGCGTCGAAGGCCAGCGACTCGGCCACGCCGGTCAGCTCCTCTCCGGTGCGGGTCATCAGCTGCGACAGGTACTGCTCGGCGATGCGCAGATCGCTCTGCACGTTGGCCGCCAGCACCTTGTCGTAATCGCCGGTCCAGCGGGTCATGCCGAGCAGAAGCAGCAGCGGCATGAGCAGCACCAGCGGCGCCAGCGCGAGGATCAGCAGGCGCAGGCGGACGGTGGTCATCGGGCAGCGATCCTCGGGCGGGTCCTGAAGCTCATCGGGGCCGAGCCTAGCACGGCCCCGGCACGCGGTCAGCGCGGATCAGTGGTGGTGCGGCTCGTCGTCGAGCGAGCCGTGAATGGCGAACTGGTCGAGCCCGGCGTCGCTGGACTCGATCACGCGGTAGGCCTCGCGCACGCCGGACTCGGTCAACTCGCGCGCCACGGTCAACAGGGTGTTGGGCGCGTGATCCTCGCAAAGCTCGACCATCTGGCCGATCTCCTCCTGCGCCACGGGCCGGGCGGCCTCGGCGGAGGGTGCGCCGTAATAGGTGACGAAGTGCTCCGCCAGCAGGTCGGTCAGCGCCTCAAGCTCGGCCGGCTCCAGCGCGGTGACGGCGACAAAGGTCGCGCGGCCGAAGGTCTCGAGACCGAGCCAGCCATTGGCAAAGGCCTGCCGCGGCTTGCCGGTCAGGTCGCCCTCGGTCCAGTTGGAGAACTCGAACCCGCCGGAGATGCACCACTCGCCGGTGCGGGCGGGCGAGGCGTAGACACGCATGTCGCTCTCGTCGAAATGGATGGCGCGGGCAAGCTTCATGGGGCGGGCTCCAGAACGGTTGTCAGCGGGATAAGATGGGTGGTCTCACCGTCGCGCAGCAGCATGCCGAAATCCTCATCGACGCCGAGGAACGTGCCGGTGAGGCCATCTCGGGTGATCTCTTCGCCCATGTCCTGCGCCAGACCGCGCCACTCGGAATGCAGGGCGCGGCTGCCCTCCTCGTCCCAGCGGTTGATCCAGTTGAGGCTGTGCCGCGCCCAAGCCTCGATCAGCGCGTGCGGCGACACCTCGGCGCAGCCCTCGGCATAAAGCGAGGTCTGGTCCGGCGTGTCGCCGGGGCGGTCGCTGGCCGGGATCAGCGGCAGGGTGAAGCCGATGACGAGCCAGTCGGGCACGGCGGCGGGATCGGCGGTCGAGGCCATCGCCCGGAAGCGCCCGCAGGCTGCGCCGTTGACGCGGATGCCGCCGTCCCAGTCGAGATGCACCGCGACCTCGGGCGGGGCCATCACGCCAAGCGCGTTCTGGAACCCCACACCGCAGAGCGGCAGCATCGCCATGGCCTTGGCCAGCGGCACCTCGGGGGCAAAGACCAGCGCCGCCTGCGCGACGCTGGCATTGACGCGATGGGCCACCAGCCCGGCGTCGCAGCCCAGCAGCGCCCGCTGGCAGGCGTGGTCGAAGGCATCGGTCGACACCTCCTCGCCCCAGAGCAGCGGCGGAAAGGCCAGCGCGTCGGCCTCGCTCATGCCACCCCCTTCGCCACCAGCGCGGCGGCGACGTCGTGAAACGCCTTGGCCTGACCGCTATCGGGCTGGCTCACCACGATCGGCGCGCCGCCATCGGAGGCAAGGCGGATCTGCAGGTCGAGCGGGATCTCGGCCAACAACGGCACCCCGAGCTTGGCCGCCTCGGAAGCGACCCCGCCATGGCCGAAGACATGCTCCTCGTGGCCGCAGGCCGAGCAGATATGCGTCGACATGTTCTCGATCATGCCGAGCAGAGGCACGTTGAGCTGCTTGAACATGTCGATGCCCTTGCGCGCATCCAGAAGCGCCACGTCCTGCGGCGTCGAGACCACGATGGCGCCATCGACCTGCGCCTTCTGGCTCAGGGTCATCTGCACGTCGCCGGTGCCGGGCGGCAGGTCAACGAGCAGCACGTCGAGCGCGCCCCACTGCACCTGAGTCATCATCTGCTGCAGTGCGCCCATCAGCATCGGCCCGCGCCAGACCACCGCCTGATCGTCGTTGGTCATCAGGCCGATCGACATCATGGTGACGCCGTGGTTGCGCAGCGGCAGGATGGTCTTGCCATCGGGGCTTGCGGGGCGGCCCGAGACGCCCAGCATCCGCGGCTGGCTCGGCCCGTAGACATCGGCATCGAGCAGGCCCACGCGGCGGCCCTGCTGTGCCAGCGCACAAGCAAGGTTCGACGACACGGTCGACTTGCCCACCCCGCCCTTGCCGCTGGCAATGGCGATGATGTGGTTGACGCCGGGGATCTTCTGCGGCCCCTGCGGCTCGGCCTTGCGGGTGCGCAACTCCGGCGGCGCCTTCTCGGTGTGGCCGGTCATCACGACCGACACTCCCGTGACACCCTCGGTGGCCTTCAGAGCCGCCTCGGCCTCGTCCTTGATCTTGGTATAGGCGGTGCTGGCGCTCGGCGGGATCTCCATGACGAAACGCACCGCGCCCGCCTCATCGACATTCAGCGCGCGAACCACGCCGCTCGACAGGATATCGCCGCCCGCGACCGGGTCGGCGATGCTTTTCAGGACGGCCTGAACCGTCTCTCTGCTGGCTGGCAAGGTTTACTCCTGTCCCTTGATCTCGCCGTCGACCTCGTGGGTCAGACCAAGCTCTTCGATGGTCACCACCGCCTTGACCTTGAAGGTCTTGCCGGCGGTGTCCTGCTCGCGCATGGCCTCTTCGATGGCCTGCTGCGAGGTGACGCCCACCTGCTTGAGGAACTTGCGCATGGACATGTTGAAATCGTCGCTCATATCGGCCTCCCTGTGTGGCGCGCTCAGTGGTCGCGCCGCTTGCTGAGATAATCGTCCGTGGTGCGCGGACGCCGCGGCTCGCCCACCGCGAAGGGGTTGTTTTCGGAATGATACTGCGCGTTGACGCGGCAGTCGTCACACATCTGGATCATCCGCAGCTTGTCGCCGTCGAACATCGGATGGGCCTGAAGCTTTTCGGTGATCCGGTCAATGGTCGATTTCACCCCGAAGAGCGTACCGCACTCGACACAGGCGAAAGGCTCTTCCTCGTTCAGCACCTTCTGGTCGAAGGCCTCGTCGGTGAGCAGGAGCCGCGGCTCGTAGGCAATGGCGTCCTCGGGGCAGACATTGGCACAGAGCCCGCATTGCAGGCAGGCATCCTCCTGGAAGCGCAGCTGCGGCAGATCCGGGTTGTCGCCAAGCGCGCCCGAGGGGCAGAGCGAAACGCAGGACAGGCACAGCGTGCAGGCGTCCTGATCCACCAGCACCGCGCCATAGGGCGCGCCCTCGGGCAGCGCGAGGCTCTCGGCCTCGGGGTGCAGGGCGCGGGCGGCCTGACGGGTGATCTGGCGCCGGGTGCCCATCGGGCGCACCGGCGTCGCGACCGGCGCAGGGGCCTCTTCACCATAGAGCGCCGCCGACATGGCGTCGGGATCAGGCGTATCGAGCAGCGTGACCTTGCCGCCGCCGCTGATCGCGTTCGACAGCGCCACCTGTGTTGCGAGCGCCGGCAGGTCGGCGCCGGGTCCGGGCAGCAGCGTCACCGAGGCGAAGCCGGCGGCAAGGGCCGCGACGGTCTCGGCATGGCCGAAGGCACCGATGGCGCGGATCTCGAGCGGGATCACATCCGCCGGCAGGCCATCGCCGTGGCGCGCCGAGAGCCGGATCATCTCGGCCCCGTGGGCATCGTGCACCAGCAGGCGCGGCGCGGCGCCGCCGGCGTCGAGATAGGTCTTGGCCAGCGTCTGCACCCGGCGGAAGGTCAGGTCCACCGGCGGCGCGTCGTAGCTGATCGCCCCCGAGGGACAGGCCGAGGAGCACGCGCCGCAGCCGGCGCAGATCATCGGATCGACGCTCACATGGTCGCCATCGGGCGAGATCGCGCCGGTCGGGCAGAGATCGAGGCAGGAGGTGCAGCCCACCTGGCCGGCGCGGCTATGGGCGCAGAGAAGCGGCTCGGTCCGCACGTAGAGCGGTTTCTCGAAGGTGCCGACCAGATGCGACGCCGCCATCACCGCCGCGGCCACCGCCTGCGGGCGGCCCGGATCGGCACGCAGGTAGCCTTCGCGCTTCTCATGCGCCGGGAACAGCGGCGCGTCGCGGCGCAGGTCGAGGATCACGTCGCACTCGGACACGCCGCCATCGCGCGGCTCGGTCAGGGTGAAGCTGCCGCGCCCGCCGGGCTCGATCATGCGCAGCGCGTCGATGGTCACGCGGAACTGGCCGAGCGCGCCCTGCGCCTTGCGCAGCCGTCCCGTCACCACGTCATAGGCGCGGGTGTCGGGCAGGTCGTCGGAGCTCTCAAGCAGCACCGTGACGCCCAGATGAGGCGCAAGCTGGTCTGCGGCCTCGAGCGCCACCTCGGGCGCGCCGAGGATCAGGCACAGCCCCTCCGAGATCACGTCGAGCGATTTCTCCGGCGCTGCGGGCAACATCGCCTCCGCCGCCAATGCGGACATTTTGGGTAGTTTGGACCCTTCGTCCGCGCTCCACCCAGCCCGGTCGCGCAGGTCGAGAAGCGGCGCGGGCTCGAGCTCGAGCTCGGCGGCGAGGGCTTCGAAGGTGCGCGCCTCCTGAGTGCAGCAGAGCACCGCATTACCTTGCGTCAACCCTTTTGCGGCAAGCTCGATCTGGCTGGTGCAGAGCGCCTTGCAAGGGGGGGTCACCTCGAATCCCGTCGCCTCGGACAACGCCTTGGCGTCGATCGACTGGGTGCCCATGCAATCGCATGTTATCAAGGTCTTGGTCATGATGTCCTTCCTGGCGGGCGCGGCCGGAGCCTGCCCCTGAGCGCACGGATTGGCGATTAGCTAGCCTCGATTCGACATGCGCCTCAACTCAATTTCCCGCGCGGCTTTCCGCCGACCGCCCGGCGTGACCGCCCAAGCCCGGCCGATTGATTCGCATGCCGCACTGCGGCACTTTTCCCAAGCAAAACACTCAAGTTGGACAGTCTGTCCGAGCACCCTGACCGCCCCTTTCGGGACTACCCAAATTGTCCCGGAACGAACAAAGAATACTGCCGTGTACCGATTGCCCCTTTCATGGGCACCGCTACGTGTTTCAATCAGGGCGGAGGAGAAAATAGGTTCATCGTGACAGCGTACCCGAGCAACGATCAGTACATGCCCGTAGGCGTCGTGCTTCGCCGCACGCCCGGGGTCACCCGTTGGGCGAAGCATGCCTGGCGGGCGGTCGCCGTGCTGCCCGGCGCCGGCCCCGCCGACTGGCGGGAGCTGCGCCGCGAGGGCGAGACGGTCGAGTACCACGCCGCCACCGTCCCGCTCGAGCTCTACCGTGCCGAGACCGAAGCCTACCTGCACGGCATCACCGCCCGCGAGCCCAGCGTCTATGTCGTGATGCGCAAGATCGTCGGCGAGCACCCGTTCGAGGTCGCCCTTGTCACCGCCTCACCCTACGAGGCGCAGGATTACTGCGACAGCGGCGAGGACGTGGTCGAGAAGGTGCCGATGCCGCAGGGCCTGCTGGCCTGGGTCGGCGATTTCGTCGAGCGTCACCACGAGGACGAGGAATTCGTCAAGCGCCGCCGCAAGAACGCCAAGGTCGACGGCGAGCAGGACGGCATCGGCGATCCCCGCATCGTCAAGCCCGCCGACATCTACGCCTCGCCCACGCTGAAACGGGGGCGGCTGCAATGAGAGATTTCTGGTCCCGCAGAAAAGCCGCCGTCGAGGCCGAGCAGAAGGCCGAGGCCGGCGCCCAGCTCGAGACCCAGCGCGCCGAGGAGGAGGCCAAGCTCGCCGAGCGCAGCGACGAGGAGCTGCTGGCGGAGGCCGGCCTGCCGCTGCCGGAAGACATCACCGACGGCGAGATGGTGCAGAAGTTCCTCAAGTCGCAGCTGCCCAAGCGGCTGAAGAACCGCGCCCTGCGGACGCTCTGGCGCTCGAACCCGGTGCTGGCCTGCCTCGACGGGCTCAACGACTACGACACGGATTTTACCTTCGTGACCCCGGCGGCAGACTTCAAGACGACCTACCAGGTCGGCAAGGGCCTGCTGGCACATCTCGACTACGTCGCAAAGGACGCGGTCGAGAACGATGCGGCGGAGTCCGCGCCCGAGGAGGCCCCGGAGCTCGCCGCCGAGACCACATCGCTGCGCGCGCCGGAAACGCTGGGCCCCACCATCGAGACGCAGCCCGAGATCCCGCCGCTCGAGGTGCCCGCGGCCGAAACTGCAGCGCCCGAGACCGCCCAAACCGACACCCCGCCCGAAGAGGAAGAGAGCGTGCTCCCGGCCAGTGCCCGCCGCATGCGCTTCCACTTCGAGGCCAGCTGATGACGGACCGACCCCCCATGAGTGCAGCTCCCGACCTGACCACCGACGCGAAGCCGGCTCCGAAGATCGCCGAAGAGGATCGCCTGCGCGCCGATCTGTATAACTTCCTCGGCCTGATCCTCGCCCGCCCCGCCGATCAGGGCCTGATCGACCAGTGCGCCGGCCTCAGCGGCGACGCCAGTCCGGTGGGCGAGGCGGTGACCACGCTTGCCAAGGTCGCGAAGATCTCCAAGCCCGCGGCGGTCGAAAGCGAGTACAACCGCCTGTTCATCGGCCTCGGCCGAGGCGAGCTGTTGCCCTACGCGTCGTATTACCTGACCGGTTTTCTCAACGAGAAGCCCTTGGCGCAGCTGCGTCAGGACATGACGGCGCGCGGCCTCGCCCGTGCCGAGAACGTGTTCGAGCCCGAGGACAACATCGCCTCGCTGATGGAGATGATGGGCGCGATGATCGTCGGCCGCTTCGGGGTGCCTGCGACGCTGGGCCAGCAGAAGACGTTCTTCAACAAGCATATCGGCCCCTGGGCCGCGCATTTCTATTCGGATCTCGAGGGCGCCAAGAACTCGGTCTTCTATGCCCCGGTCGGACGTCTCGGGCGGGCCTTCATGGAAATCGAGTCCGAGGCGTTCCGGATGAGCGCGGAGTGATCCGCACCCCGGCGGGCAACCGCCACAACCAAGAGAGAGGAGGTCTCTCCATGACGAGGAACGACGAGTCGGCCAAGAGCCGCCGCGACTTCCTGAAACTGGCCTCGACCGGCGCACCGCTTGCGGCGGTTGCCGTCGCCACCACCGGCGGCACCGAGGCAGAGGCCGCAGAGCCCGACCTGGCATCGTCCAAGATCCAGGACACCGCGCATACCCGCGCCTACTACGCCGCCGCCCGGTTCTGACCGGACGCTGGTTTTCCCGCCAAGGACGACTGGTTGCGTGACGCCCGACTGTCCGAGGCACCTTTAATACCAAGCAAGCGAGGCACCATGCGGGGGCCGAGCACGCAAGGGGAGTGAGAAACATGTTGAGGAAAAAGACCAACGGGGTTGCGCGACGCCCCCAGCGGACAAGTATCCTTTCCGAGGTGACCAACGCCTCGGTTGACCGCCGCGCCTTCCTGCGCGGCTCGGGTCTGGCGATCGGCGGGCTTGCGGCTGTGGCCGCCACCGGCGGCACCGTGACCCAGGCCACCGCCGCGACCGCGGCCTCCGGCGACGTGACGCGGGTCAAATCCGTCTGCACCCACTGCTCGGTCGGCTGCACCGTCGAGGCGGAGGTTCAGGGCGGCGTCTGGATCGGGCAGGAGCCCGGCTGGGACAGCCCGTTCAACCTCGGCGCCCACTGCGCCAAGGGGGCCTCGGTGCGCGAGCACGCGCATGGCGAGCGCCGCCTGAAGTATCCCATGAAGAAGGTGGGCGGCGAATGGCAGCGCATCTCCTGGGAACAGGCCATCGACGAGATCGGCGACCAGATGATGTCGATCCGTGACAGCTCCGGCCCGGACTCGGTCTACTGGCTGGGCTCGGCCAAGCACTCGAATGAGCAGGCCTACCTGTTCCGCAAGTTCGCCGCCTACTGGGGCACGAACAACGTGGACCACCAGGCCCGGATCTGCCACTCGACCACCGTGGCCGGGGTTGCCAACACATGGGGCTACGGCGCCATGACCAACTCCTACAACGACATCCACAAGTCGCGCGCGATCTTCATCATCGGCGGCAACCCCGCCGAGGCGCACCCGGTGTCGCTTCAGCACGTGCTGAAGGCCAAGGAGCAGAACAACGCGCCGCTGATCGTCTGCGATCCGCGTTTCACCCGCACCGCCGCACACGCGGACGAATACGTCCGCTTCCGTCCGGGCTCGGACGTGGCGCTGGTCTGGGGTCTGCTGTGGCACATCTTCGAGAACGGCTGGGAAGACCGCGAGTTCATCCGCAGCCGCGTCTGGGGCATGGACGAGATCCGCACCGAGGTCGCCAACTGGACGCCCGACGAGGTCGAGCGCGTCACCGGCGTGCCGGGCAGCCAGCTCGAGCGCGTGGCGCGGACGCTGGCCAACAACCGTCCCGGCACCGTGATCTGGTGCATGGGCGGCACCCAGCACACCAACGGCAACAACAACACCCGGGCCTACTGCATCCTGCAGCTGGCGCTTGGCAACATGGGCACCGCCGGTGGCGGCACCAACATCTTCCGCGGCCATGACAACGTGCAGGGCGCGACCGACCTCGGTGTGCTCGCCGACACGCTGCCGGGCTATTACGGCCTGACCGCGGGAAGCTGGGCGCACTGGGCACGGGTCTGGGAAGAGGATCTCGACTGGCTCAAGGGCCGCTTTGCCACGATGCAGGGCAAGGATGGCAAGGACAAGGCCATGATGAACCTGACCGGCATCCCGGTCAGCCGCTGGATCGACGGTGTGCTCGAGGCCAAGGAAAACCTCGAACAGCCCGACAACACCCGCGCGATGGTGTTCTGGGGCCACGCCCCGAACTCGCAGACCCGGATGAAGGAAATGAAGACGGCAATGGAGAAGCTCGACCTGCTGGTCGTGGTCGATCCCTATCCCACCGTCTCCGCGATCCTGCACGACCGGACCGACAATACCTACCTGCTGCCGGCCTCGACCCAGTTCGAGACCTACGGCTCGGTGACCGCGTCGAACCGCTCGATCCAGTGGCGTGACAAGGTGGTGGACCCGCTCTTCGAGTCGCTGCCCGATCACATCATCATGCACAAGTTCGCCACCAAGTTCGGCTTTGCGGATCGCATGTTCCGCAACATCGAGGTGAATGGCGAGGAGCCGCTGGTCGAGGATCTCACCCGCGAATTCAACCGCGGTATGTGGACCGTGGGCTATACCGGCCAGTCGCCGGAACGGCTCAAGATGCACATGGAGAACCAGCACACCTTCGACCGCACCACGCTGCGCGCGAACGGTGGCCCCGCGGATGGCGACTATTACGGCATGCCGTGGCCCTGCTGGGGCACGCCCGAGATGAACCACCCGGGCTCGGCCAATCTCTACGACACCTCGCTTCCGGTGGCGCAGGGCGGTCTGCCGTTCCGCGCCCGTTACGGCGTCGAGCGCAATGGCGAGAACCTGCTCGCCGAGGGCTCTTACACCGTCGGGTCCGAGATCGAGGACGGCTATCCCGAGTTCACCATGCAGATGCTGATCGATCTTGGCTGGGACAGCGATCTCACGCCCTACGAGCGGCGCATGATCGAGTATGTCGCGGGCTATATCGACCAGCGCCCCGAGACCAATACCGATCTCGGAGAGCAATCGCAGAGCGGGCCCTACCCGTCCGACTTCGCCGACAAGATCGGCGGCGTGAACTGGAAGACCGACCTTTCGGGCGGCATCCAGCGCGTGGCGATCGCCCATGGCTGTGCCCCTTACGGCAACGCCAAGGCCCGCTGCGTGGTCTGGACCTTCCCGGATCCGGTCCCCGTCCACCGCGAGCCGCTCTACACCAACCGGCGCGACCTGGTGGAGGACTACCCGACCTACGAGGACAAGACCTTCTGGCGGGTGCCGACCATGTACGCTTCGATCCAGAAGAACGACTTCTCGAAGGACTATCCGATCATCCTCACCTCCGGCCGACTGGTCGAGTACGAGGGTGGCGGCGACGAGACCCGGTCCAACCCGTGGCTCGCCGAGCTCCAGCAGAACATGTTCGTCGAGATCAACCCGCGTGACGCCAACAATATCGGCGTTCGGGACGGGGCGGATGTCTGGGTCGAGGGCCCCGAGGGCGGCAAGGTCAAGGTTATGGCCATGGTCACCCCGCGGGTGGGCGAAGGCGTCGCCTTCATGCCGTTCCACTTCGGCGGTCATTTCGAGGGCGAGGATCTGCGCTCGAAATATCCAGACGGTGCCGACCCCATCGTCTTGGGTGAATCCACCAACACTGCGCAGACCTATGGCTACGACTCCGTCACCCAGATGCAGGAGACCAAGGCCACCCTCTGCAAGATCATGCCGGCGTAAGGAGAGCGAGACATGGCACGAGCTAAATTCCTCTGCGATGCCGAACGCTGCATCGAGTGCAACGCCTGCGTCACCGCGTGCAAGAACGAGCACGAGGTGCCGTGGGGCATCAACCGCCGACGGGTGGTGACCATTCAGGACGGCCAGCCGGGCGAACGCTCGATCTCGGTCGCCTGCATGCACTGCTCGGACGCACCCTGCATGGCCGTCTGTCCGGTCGATTGCTTCTACCAGACCGAAGACGGTGTGGTGCTGCACTCCAAGGACCTGTGCATCGGCTGCGGCTACTGCTTTTACGCGTGCCCCTTCGGCGCGCCGCAGTACCCGCAGGCGGGCAACTTCGGCTCGCGCGGCAAGATGGACAAGTGCACCTTCTGCGCCGGTGGCCCGGAAGAGAACACCTCCGCCGCCGAGTTCCAGAAGTACGGGCGCAACCGGATCGCGGAAGGCAAGCTGCCGATCTGCGCCGAGATGTGCTCGACCAAGGCCCTGCTGGCGGGCGACGGCGACGAGGTGTCGTCGATCTACCGCGAGCGTGTGGTCGCGCGGGGCTTCGGCTCCGGCGCCTGGGGCTGGGGCACTGCATACGACGAGAAGGCCAACTGAGGCCGGACGACCGGCGGGCCCCCGGGCCCGCCAGCGCCTGAACGAGACGCGCGGGGCGGCGATGGCCGCCGTTCCGCGCGGATCCTGCGTGACCGACATTGGAGATGACCATGCTGCGCCATCTGTTGGCCCTTTTCGCACTGGTCCTGATGACCGCCGCCCCGATGGGCGTCGCGGCGCAGGATACCCTTGTGCCCCCCGAGCCCGACCGCACCGCCACCGGCGGTGCGCAGACGCTTGAAGACATCATGCGGCGGCAGGCCGGCATCCAGGTGGATGACGAGTTTCGCCGCGAGAACATCGGCGGCGAGCCGCCCGAGGCGCCGGAGCTTGGCACCCTCGGGGGCGCTTCCGATCCCGACCTCTGGCGCGCCATGCGCTACAACGAGATCGACCCGACCGTCACGACGCTCAACCCCAACGGCAAGGTGCTGATGCAGGACGGCGGCATGTGGTGGCTCGAGTTCCGCGAGGGCCCGCTGCGCACCTATGGCGGCTGGCTGCTCCTCGGCACCATCGCGATTCTGGCAGTGTTCTTCCTGCTGCGCGGCCGCATCAAGATCGACGGCGGCAAGACCGGCGCCACCGTGCTGCGGTTCAAGTGGATCGAGCGCTTCGCCCACTGGGTGCTGGCGGGCTCGTTCATCCTTCTGGGGCTGACCGGGCTGCTCACGCTGTTCGGGCGCAAGTTCCTGATCCCGGCCTTCGGCCACGAGTTGAACTCGGTGCTGCTGACGGGCTCGAAATTCATCCACAACAACGTCAGCTGGGCCTTCATGATCGCGCTGGTCATGGTCTTCGTGATGTGGGTCTGGCACAATCTGCCCGACCGCACGGACATCACCTGGTTCGCGCAGGCCGGCGGCATCATCGGCGACAAGCACCCCCCGGCGAAGAAGTTCAACGCGGGTCAGAAGATCATCTTCTGGTCGGTGATCGTGCTCGGCGTTTCGGTCTCGGTCTCTGGCCTGTCGCTGCTGTTCCCCTACGACCTGCCGCTCTTCGCCAAGACCTTTTCGATCCTAAACGACTGGGGTGTTCCCGGCTGGTTCGGGCTCGAGAGCTTCCCGGTGGCGCTCGCCCCGCAGGAAGAGATGCAGTTCGCCCAGCTCTGGCACGCCATCGTCGCCTTCCTGATGATGGCGGTGATCATCGGCCACATCTATATCGGCACGGTCGGGATGGAGGGCGCCTATGACGCCATGGGCTCGGGCCAGGTCGACGAGAACTGGGCACACCAGCACCACTCGATCTGGTACGACAAGGTGAAGGAGCGCGAAGCCGAGGCGGCCAGGACGTCGGCCACCCCGGCGGAGTGAGCACATGAGCCGGCTGGCCTTGGCTCTGGGCCTGATGCTCTGCGCCGCGCCTGTCATCGCACAGGACGCGGCGCAGGGGGCAGAGCCGGAGTTCCGCTCGCTCAAGGGGCATGGCGGGCCGGTCATGGCCATCGCCGTGGCCCCCTCCGGTCAGGTCGCGACGGGCAGCTTCGACAATTCCGTCGGCCTCTGGGATGAGACCACGCCGCGCTGGCTCGAGGGCCACGCGGCGGCGGTCACCGCGCTGACCTTCGGGGCGCAGGGGCAGCTCGTGTCAGGCGGCGACGATTTCGCAGTCCGGCTCTGGGGCGAAGAGGCTCGCACGCTCGGCCAGCATCAGGGCAAGGTGACGACGCTTGCAGTCTCCCCTGACGGCGAGACCGTGGTCAGCGGCAGCTGGGACGGCTCGATATTACTCTGGCCGCTTTCGGGCGGCGGAGGCCGCGCTCTGCCCACCCCCGGCGCGGGCGTCAACGCAGTGGTCTTCGGGCCCAATGACACGCTCTATGCCGCCACCATGAACGGCGCGCTGATGCGCTACGACCTCGCAGGCGGCGCCCCGGTGCCGCTGGTGCAGCACGGCTTTGGCATCAACCGATTGGCGCTCGGCGACGGCTGGATCGCCTATGGCGCGGTCGATGGCGGCACCCGTGTGCTCGACCTCGACACCGGCGAGCAGATCGCCGACCTGACGCTCGATCGTCGCCCGATCCTTGCGCTCGCTCATCATGGCCCCACCAATCAGCTGGCCGTGGGCGATGGCGAGGGCTTTATCATGATCGTCGACACCCGGGACTGGCGCATCACCCGCGATTTCCGCGCCACCCGGAAGGGGCCGGTCTGGGCGCTGGCCTTCTCGCCCGATGGCGCGGTGATCCATGCCGGCGGGCTCGACGACGTGGCCTATGCCTGGCCGGTCGCCATGCTCGACCAGTTCGAACCCGGCATCAGCGGCGCGCGCTCGTTCCTGCGCGAGGCCGAGACCATGCCCAATGGCGAGCGGCAGTTCATGCGCAAATGCTCGATCTGCCACGCGCTCTCGCCCGGCCCCTCGCGCAAGGCGGGGCCAAGCCTGCACGGCGTCTTCGGCCGCCGCGCCGGCACGGTGCCCGGCTACAGCTATTCCGACACGCTCGACGGCTCCGACATCGTCTGGACCGAAACCACCATCGACGCGCTTTTCGATCAGGGCCCGGACCACTACATTCCCGGTTCCAAGATGCCCATGCAGGTGATTGCCGGCGGGGGTGACCGGGCCGATCTGATCGACTATCTCAAACGGGCCAGCACCGCGCCGGCCACCACAGGAGAATGACCTACATGAAAGCCATGATCACCGGCTTCGTTGCCATCATCGTCATCGGCGTCGCCGCCTATTTCGGGCTGCACGAGATCGGGTTCTCGTCCGCCGAAGCCTATTCCAGCCCGAACGTCCGGCTCGACTGAGCCGCTGAGCCGTGACGCCCAGGGATCTCTCTCGCGACGATTACGGACCCGCGCTGGCCGGTGCCTCGATCCTCGTGGTCGATGACGAGCCTGGCATGCGCAACTTCCTCGTCAAGACGCTGTCGCCGCGGGTGCAACGGGTCGAGCAGGCCGCCTCGCCGCAAGAGGCCACGGAAAAGCTCGACGCAGCGCATTTCGATCTCGTGATCCTCGACAACGTCATGCCCAGGACCACCGGGCTCGAATGGCTGGCCGAGCAGCAGCGCCGCGGCTTCTTCGGCGACACCATCCTGATCACCGCCTATGCCGATCTCGAGACCGCCATCGCAGCACTGCGTGCCGGCGTCAGCGATTTTGTCCTCAAGCCGTTCCGCGCCAACCAGATCCTTGGCGCGGTGGCCCGCACGCTCGACCGCAAGAACCTGCGCCGCGACAACACGCTGCTCCGGCGCGAGCTGCGCACCGGGCTGTTCCAGGGCAAGCTCCTGGGCAAGTCCGAAGTCATGGTCGCAGTCCGCGCGATGCTGGCCAAGCTCGCGCCGCTGCCCACCCCGGTGCTCTTCACCGGCGCCAGCGGCACCGGCAAGGAGCTGGCGGCGCGACATCTCCACCAGCTCTCCGACCGGGCCGACAAACCCTTCGTGGCGGTGAACTGCGCCGCGATCTCGACCGAGCGCATGGTGCAGGAGCTGTTCGGCAGCATCGAGGGCGGCGAGCGCCTCACGCCCGGCCTGCTGCTGCTGGCCGATGGCGGCACGCTGTTTCTCGACGAGGTGGCGCAGATGCCCGAGACGCTGCAAGCAGCACTCCTGCGGGTGCTCGAGGATCAGCGCATCCGCCCCGTGGGCGCCGAGCGCGAGCTGCCGCTCAACCTGCGCTTCCTCTTCGCCACCAATGCCGATCTTCAGGCGCTGGTGGCGCAGGGCAAGTTCCGCGCCGACCTCTACCACCGCATCAACGTGCTCACCGTCGAAATGCCGCCCTTGCGCGACCGCTCGGACGACATCCTCGAGTTGGCGGCCCTTTTCACCTCGCAGTTCTCGCAATCGCTGGGGATGCCGGGGCTCGAGCTCGACGAGCAGACGCTGCTGAAGCTGCGGCGCTACGACTGGCCGGGCAACGTGCGCGAACTGCGCAACCTCGCCGAACGCTCGGTGATCCTTGGCGGGTTTCCCGAGGAGTTCGCCGGCGCAGGCTCGGTCACCGGGGCGCAGGCGATCGAGGATCTCGATCTCGTAGTGCAGCGCCACATCCTGCACATGCTCGATCTCTGCGACGGCAACCGCGCCGAAGCCGCGCGGCGGCTCGGCGTCTCGCGCAAGACCATCGACCGCAAGATCGCGCAGTGGGATCAGGACGAGCTGTCGCCGCCCTGAGCGCGCTCAGGCGTTCCAGGCCACCTCGCCAAGCCGCGAAATGTCGTAACCGCCGAGGCTTTCGGCGCGCTGGCGGAACGTGTCCGAGCGGCAGAAGGCGATCAGCCCCTGCATGGCAGGCTCGAAATAGGCGCGACGGTCGATGAGCAGGTCGAAGCGCTCCTCGATCACCGGCACGAAGCGCAGGCCGTAGGCGCGGGCGACCGACTCGAGTCCGAAGGTCACGTCGGCCTCGCCCCGGCGCACCGACTGCACCGCCTCGTCCTCGCTGCGCTCCATCGCCGTGAGCGCGATACGCGACAGATCGAGCCCGGCCTCCGAGGCCAGATCCCGCAGCAACCCGGCGGTGCCCGAGCCTTCCTGCCGCGGCGCCAGTCTCAGCCCGCCGAGATCGGAAAGGCCACCGACCCGTGGTCCGTCCTCACGCAGCACCAGCCCCCGGCGCCGCCCGGCGAAGGCGATCAGCACCGCGTTCTGCCCCTCGGCCACGCCGCGCGCGGCGCGCAGGTTCCAGGCCCCATCGGCATCGCGCACGTGCAGCCCGGTGGCCACGCCCTCGCCCGCAGCATAGCGCGCAAGCCCGTCGAGGGAGCCGTCGAAGAACGTGGCGAGCCCGCAGCGCGACTGGCGGATGGCCCAGTCGAGCAGCGGATCGTGGCTGCCGAGAAAGACGCCCGGACGGGGTGTCGAGGCCGCGCCGCTCTGGGCCCCCGCGATCCACGCCCGCACCTCGGCGGCGGGAAACAGCAGCTTTCCGGTGGCGCGCGAACAGGGGACCTCGCCCGAGGCGGCAAGGTCATAGACCTTGCGCTCCTTCAGGCGCAGCAGATCGGCCAGTTCGCGGACGGTGAGATATTCGTGGGTCGGGGTCTGCAGGTCTGTCATGGGCTCGCGAAATGGGGGCGGCACCCTTGCCGCCCCCGCGACCCTATCAGCTTCCGGCGGCGTTGGGGAAGAACAGCTGCTGCCCGTCGACCTCGTAGGCGGCGATTGCCGCCTGCCCCGCCTCGGAAACCAGCCAGTCGGCGAAGTCCTGCGCCGCCTCGATCTTGACCGAGGGGCAGTGCTCGGGGTTCACCGGGATCACGCCATACTGGTTGAACATCGCCTCGTCGCCCTCGACGCCGACGCTGTAATCCTGCTTGTTCTGGAAGCTGATCCAAGTGGCGCGGTCCGTCATCACATAGGCGCCCATGCCGATACCGGCGTTCAGCGTTGCGCCCATGCCAGAGCCGGTCTCGCGATACCATGCGCCCGAGCCGGTGGTCGGGTCGACCCCGGCGGCCTGCCACAGCGCGACTTCCTTCTTGTGGGTGCCGCTGTCATCGCCGCGCGAGGCAAACAGCGCTTCTGCCTCGGCGATCTGGGCGAGCGCCGCCTCGACATCGCTCATGCCGGCGACCCCGGCCGGGTCGCTCTCGGGGCCGACGATGACGAAGTCGTTGTACATCAGGTCGGTGCGCTGGGTGCCGTAGCCCGCCGCGACAAATTTCTCCTCCGACGGCTTGGCGTGCACCAGCAGCAGGTCGCCGTCGCAATTCTCGGCGTTCTTGATCGCCTGCCCGGTGCCCACGGCCACCACGTTGACGGTGATGCCGCTCTCGCCGGTGTAGATCGGCAGCAGATAGTCGTAGAGGCCGGAATTGGCGGTCGAGGTGGTCGATTGCACGATGATCGACGTATCTTGCGCGGCCACCGCCCCGGCAAGGGTGAGCGATGCAGCGGTCGAGGCGATCAGTCTGGCGAAAGTCATGGAAAATCCCTTTTGTCTTCTGGGGGTATCGGGTCGAACGGGAGCGGCGGGATCAGAGCACGATCCGGCCGGCAAGGTAGTCACGCGCCGCGAGCGAGCGCGGCTCGGGGAAGAACTCCGCCGCGGCGCTGTGTTCGGCGACGCGGCCGCGATGCAGGAAGACGACGTCATCGGCGATGCGCCGTGCCTGCCCGATGTCATGGGTGACAAAGATGATACGGGTGCCGCGCGCACAGGCCTCGCCCACGATGCGCTCGATCACCTGCACCGAGGCCGGGTCCAGGCTGGCGGTGGGCTCGTCGAGGAACAGCACCTCGGGGTCGGTGGCGAGCGCGCGGGCCAGCGCCAGCCGCTGCGCCTCGCCGCCAGAAAGCGAGCGGGCCGGTTGGCGCGCCTTGTGCGCGAGGCCCACATCCGCGAGCAACGCATCGCGACGGGCGCGGTTGCCGCCGCGCGCCTTCAGCACGAAATCGAGATTGGCCGCCACAGAGCGTCGCAGCAGCACCGGCTTCTGGAACACCAGCGCCTGGCGTGCGGTGGCCTCGGTCGCGGGCAGGCCGTTCCAGCTCACCGAGCCGGCGGTCGGCGCAAGCAGCCCGTGCAACAGCTTCAGGAGGATGCTCTTGCCCGCCCCGTTCGGCCCCATGATCACGGTGCAGCCGTGGCGCGGCAGCGTCAGGTCGACCCCGTCGAGCAGCGTGCCCCGCGGGATGTCGAGACGCAGGCCGGAGACGCTCAGCGGGAGCAGCGGCCCGACGGGCGCATGGGCGGCGCGGCGGCGCGGCAGGCGGACGGCGTCGGTGATCTGCAGGTCAGACATTGGCGGCGGCCCCGTAACTTGCTTGTCTCGCGGCGCTCATCCGAAGCATCTGGACGCCAGCGTTCACCCCGAGCGCAATCACCAGCAGGACGATCCCCAGCGCCAGCGCCAGCGGCAGGTCGCCCTTGGAGGTCTCGAGCGCGATGGCGGTGGTCATGACCCGGGTCAGGTGGTCGATATTGCCGCCCACGATGATCACCGCGCCGACCTCCGCGGCGGCACGGCCGAAGCCCGCGAGCCCCACGGTCATCAGCGCATAGCGCCCGTCCCAGAGAAGGGTGGTGATGCTCTGCCAGCGGGTCAGGCAGAGCGAGCGGAACTGCTCGGCATATTCGCCGTGCAGGTCCTCGAGCACCTGCCGCGACAGCGCCGCGACGATGGGCACGATCAGGATGGTCTGCGCCACGATCATCGCACCGGGCGTGTAGAGCAGCCCGAGAAAGCCCAAGGGGCCTGAGCGCGAAAGGTAGAGATAGACGAGCAGGCCCACGACCACCGGCGGCAGGCCCATCAGGGCGTTGATGAGCACCAACACCGCGCCCCGGCCGCGAAAGCGGCTCACCGCGAGCAACGCGCCCACCGGCAGACCGATGGCGCAAGCGATCAGGGTCGCGCTCAGGCTCACCTGAAGCGACAGGCCGACGATCTCGAAGAGATCGGCGTCACCGGACAACACCAGCGACAGCGCCAGATGGAAGGCCTCCCCGATATCTTGCAAAATCTACCTCCCTTCGGAAATTTTGCAGTAGACTGACCATAGCTTTCATCGCGCCCGATGCAAGCGGGTTGTTCGCGTGCGAACACATGAAGTGGAGCGCATCAGGGGCCGAACGATCGCACGCACCTCCGAAGAACGGCCGGAAAGGCGAGGCGTGCCCGTCCTGCCATCCCCCCGTCTGGCCCGCGCGAGGCCCACGCATTGCTGCAACACCGGGATCTCGGAGCGCAATCCGGGCTGGTCTTCGCCTGCGGATCGACTAGATCGCAGCCCATCGTGCCCGCGGAGAGCCAGGCAAGCGGGACATGTCCGAAACCGACAAAGCCAAGAAACGTGGTGACATGACCTTTCCGAGACGCTGGACCGCAGCGATGCTGTTCCTCGTGGCGCTTGCTTGCAGCGCCATCCTTCCAAACCAAATACTGGCACAGGAGGCCACGGCCTCAGAGCCCGCCCCGAGCAATCTCGACCTGCTCCTCGACGTCATCGAGAACGACGACAGCCGGGCCGCCCTGATCGACGAACTCCGCGCCGCGCAGAGCGAGGCCGACGCACCGGTCGACGACCAGATCGTAGAGACCCTCGCCGCCGATGGGGCCACCCCGCCCGAGGCGCTTTCGTTCAGCCGGCGCATCGCGCTGATCACTCAGGAGGCCGCGCAGGACATCGCCTCGGGCCTCGAAACCGCCTGGACCCAGATCATTCGCGCCCCGATGGTCTTCGAGGGCCTGAGCGGCGGCGAGGCCGGCGTGCTGCTCGAAGCGGCGCAACAGCTCGCGCTGATCATCATCGTGACCGTGGCGGTGTTCCTCGTGCTGCGGCGGGTGGGCAAATCGCTCTATGCCCGGATGGACGCCAAGGCCGAAGAGAGCGGCGCCCTGCGCACCACGCTCCTGTTCATCGCATCGGCGCTGATCGACGCGCTGATCGTGGTGATCGCCTGGGCCGCCGGCTACCTCATCGCGACGCTGTTCCTCGGCAATTTCGGCGAGATCGGGATCCGCCAGACGCTCTATCTCAACGCCTTCCTTCTGGTCGAGCTGGCCAAGGTCGGCGTGCGGCTGATCCTGTCGCCGGCCTCGAGCAGCCTGCGCCCGCTGCCGATCTCTGACGGCTCGGCAAAGTACCTTGGATCGCGGCTCAACTTCATGGTCGGCCTCGCTGGTTATGGACAGCTGTTGATCGTGCCGATCCTCAACACGAACATATCGTTTGCCGCCGGGCGCGCGGTCTCGGCGCTGATCGCGCTGATCGTGGTCGGTCTGGCGATCTGGATGGTGCTGCGCAAGCGCCGCCCAGTGGCCGACTGGCTCGAGCGCGGCGGCCGCAGCAAGGCCGACATGGCGCGCGAGAGCCATCTCGAGGATCAGGGTGAACCGGTGCAGACCCCGGCCAGCGACGAGTTCCCAATGGGCACGCCCGAGACGCCAAAGAAAAAGCGCGGCGGGCTGCAGGTGCTGGCGCGCAATTGGCACGTCCCGGCGCTGCTCTACCTGCTGGTGATGCTGGTGCTGGTACTGGTCCAGCCCGGTGACGCCGCCTTCCTGTCGCTGCTCAACTCTGGCCAGGTGCTGCTGGTGGCGATCCTCGGCGTGGCGGTCTCGGGGGTGATGACCCGGACCATGGTCAACGGCGTGCAACTCCCCGACACCGTCAACGCCCGCCTGCCGGCGTTGCAGCGGCGGCTGAACACCTTCGTGCCGAAGGCGCTCTTCGTGCTGCGGCTGGTGATCTTCGCGCTCGTGGTGATCTTTGCCATGAACGCCATCAGCCTGATCGACCTGAAGGCCTGGATGGCCGGCCAGTTCGGGCGCGACTTCACCGCAACGGTGTTCTCGGTCGTGGCGGTTCTGATCGTGTCCTTCGCGATCTGGGTCGGCATGACCTCGTGGGTCGATTACCGCCTCAACCCCGAATACGGCACCGTGGCGACCTCGCGCGAGCAGACGCTGCTGACCCTCTTGCGCAACGCCGCGACCATCGCGCTGGTCATCATCACGCTGATGTTCGTGCTCTCCGAGATCGGCCTCGACATCGCGCCGCTGCTGGCCTCGGCCGGGGTTCTCGGCCTTGCCATCGGCTTCGGCGCGCAAAAGCTGGTGCAGGACATCATCACCGGCATCTTCATCCAGTTCGAGAACGCGATGAACGTGGGCGACGTGGTCACCGCCGGCAGCACCACCGGCGTGGTCGAGAAGCTGACCATCCGCTCGGTGAGCCTGCGCGACGTCAGCGGCGCCTATCACCTGATCCCGTTCTCCTCGGTGGACATGGTCACCAACTTCATGCGCGAGTTCGGCTATTTCGTCTGCGACATGGGCGTGGCCTACCGAGAGAACATCGACGAGGTGAAGCAGGCCATGCTCGACGCCTTCGAGCAACTGCGCGCCGATCCCGAACAGGCGGCCAACATCATGGGCGATCTGGAGTGGTTCGGCATCAACGCCTTCGGCGACAGCGCCGTTGTGGTGCGGGCGCGGATCAAGTGCGTTCCGGGCACGCAATGGGGCGTCGGCCGGGCCTATAACGGCGTGCTGAAAGAAGTGTTCGACGCGCGCAACATCGAGATCCCCTTCCCGCACCAGACGATCTATCTTGGCGAGTCGAAATCGGGCGCGACCCAGCCCTTCCACGTCGTCGCGGAGGGCAGCGAGACCCCCGGCGACAGCTGAGGGCCTTCACAGGACAAGAAAAGGGGCCGCGCGGCGATGCTGCGCGGCCCTTTCTCACTGATCACGACCGACGCCCCGCCGCATGGCAGCGCGGCAGCCGCGCTTACTGGATCGAGATTTCGACCCGCTGGCTTTCGCCGGTGCTGCCGGGGATCCGCAGGAAGTAGCGCCCGGGCTTGATGGCCAGGAACTCGATCTCCATCGTGCCGGCCTCGTCGAACTCGACGCTCTCGAGCCCGAAGGGGCGGATCTCGAGCCCGTTCACCACGACCTCGTTGACCCAGATCGCCCGGAAGAAGCCCGAGCCCTCCAGCGCCAGCTCGCCCGAGCCGTCGGCCTCGATCTCGAGCTCGTAGACCATCCCCGACTTGAGCGCGATTGGCCCGTCGGTGAGCGGCTGACCGACCGAGAGCAGGATGCCGGGCATCTCGCCCTTGTTGGTGTTCGACAACACCCCGGCGAAGCCGAAATCATGCGCGGCAGCGGGCAGGGCCAGCAGCGAGAACGCGGCAGCAAGCAGCGGGAATTTCATCGATGGGTCTCCTTTTTTCAAATCAGATGAGGGGTGAGCGTGGCGGGGGTGCCGCGCAGCTCGAGCACCCGGCTGGCAAGGCGGTCGGCCTCGTCTCTGGCATGGGTGACGAATATCGTCGCCGGACGATGCTCGGCGATCAGCTCTTCGGTGAGACCAAGCATCGCTTCGGCCAGCTCGGGGTCGAGGGACACGAAGGGCTCGTCCATGATCAGCATTTGGGGCGCCCCGGCAAAGGCGCGCGCCAGCGCCAGCCGGCGCTGCTGGCCGAGCGACAGGCTGCGCGGGAAGGCCTCTTCGCGCCCCTTCAGCCCGACCCGCGCCAGCATCGCCCGCGCGCCGCTGTCGCTCAGATCGGGATGCACAAGCGTCAGGTTCTGCAGGGCGCTGCGCCACGGCAGCAGCGTCGGTTCCTGGAACACCATCGCCACGGCCTCGGGGCGCTGCACCTCGCCGTCAAAGGCCGCATCGAGCCCGGCGACGATGCGCAGCACCGTCGACTTGCCGATGCCCGAGGGTCCGACCAGCGCCACGGTCTCGCCGCGCGACACCGAGAAATGCACGCCGCGCAGCACCTCGGTCGCTCCGAAACGCTTGCTGAGGATGTTGACCCGGATTGCCGCCCGGTCCGGCGGCACCGCCTGCACGGGCGGCACCTGCCGGCCGGTGCCGTTCTGTATCCCCGGCGTCATTCGACCTCCGCGAAGAGGCCCTCGGGCAGGCTCTCGGCCTTGCCCACCAGGTCGGCACCGCCAAGCTCGCCCATCAGCGCCAGCAGCTTGCCCGCCGCGGCGCCATCCACAGGACCGCGCGCCGGTACGCCGGCCAGCCAGTCGCTGCGCAGCTGCTCGAACTGAGCGTCGCTCGAGGCGTTCATGCGCGGGCGGATCGCCTCCCACGCGGCCATGTCCTCGGCCAGCATTGCCTTGGCCTCACGGCTCGCATCGTAAAAGGCCTGCGCCAGCCCGTCGTTCTGTTCGAGGAAGTCGCCCTTGAAGTAGTAGCCAAGGAGCGGCACGTCCGGATCGAGCCCCAGCGCATTGGCCGCGGTCTCGACCGAGATCAGCTCGCGCATCCCGGCGGCCTTCATCTTGGCGAGGAAATGCCAGAAGTTGATCGCCCCGGCATAGTCACCGCCAAGGCCCGACTTGAAGATCAGCGGCGGCGCGCCGAAGACCTGCTCGGTCTCGGCCTTCAGATCCATGTCATATTCCTGCTGCGCGTAGGCGCGCAGGATCAGCCAGCTCTTGTCGAGGGGCCCGCCGGCGATGCCGATCTTGCCCCCCGCAAGATCCCGCAGCGTCTCGGCCTCCGAGCCCTCGGGCACCACCACGCCGCCGACGGCACGGGAATAGGGCACGACGACGTAATCCTTGCCGTCGGCGCGCTGCCGCGCCACCCAGATCCAGTCGGCCACCGCCATGTCGGCCTCGCCGCCCTCGACGGCGATGCGGGTGGCGCCGTTGTCGGCGTAGGGCATGACCTCGAGCCTGAAGCCGTGCTTCTCGTCGAGCCCCTGCTCGGCGATGGTTGCCAGCTCCCAGTTGACGGTGCCGATCTTGAGCACCGCCGCCCGCACCACCGGCAGCTCCTGCGCCATGGCGCCAAGGGCGGTGACGCATCCCAGCGCCAGCGCGGTCAGAAATGTCTTCATGTGCTCCTCCCTGATGCCCGGCCCCGCACGCGGGACAGGGCGATGTCTCTTGCGCTCAGCCCTTACTCTGCGCGGCGGCTGACCTCGTTGAACTCGGCATCGAGCACCACGTCGAACTGGCCGGTGCCCTCGCAGATCACGTCGTCAAGATCGTAGCCGCCCTCGTCGGTCATCTCGATGTCATCGGGATTCACCTCGCAGCGCATGTCGGTCATCACCTCGGCGATCTTCTCTTTGGCCTCGTCCGAGACCATGTGATCATCCGCAAGCGCCGGCCCCGCCAGGCAGAGCGCGAGCATCCCTGCGCCGATTTTTCCCAGTGTCGTCATTGTCTTCCTCCCGTTCAGGGCCACGGCCCACTTTGAACGCTCCGATTGAACCCTCTGCGGGCCCGGCTGCGCTGTCCACACGACCAAAGGCCAAGTTGCGCCCGCCGATCAGTCGGGCGTGATCGCCACGCCCCAGGGCTGCTGGCCCACCTGGATCGACTTGATCGCCTTCTCCGCGGCCACGTCGATCAACGTGATGTCGTTGGAATTGCCGTTGGTGGTGACGAGGTACTCCTCGCCCGGCGTGAAGGCCATCTGCCAGACCCGCTGACCCACCATGATGTAGTCGACCACCTCGAGCGAGGCGCCGTCGATCACCGCCACGCGGTTCGCCGGCCCGAGCGCCACGAAGATGCGGCTGCCGTCGCTCTTGGCCTTCACCCCCACCGGCTGCAGCCATTCCGGCAGCACGCCCGGCACCTCGAAGCCGATCTTCTGGCGAAGCGTCGGCGTGCCGTCCTCGGCCACGTCGATCACGCTCACCGTACCGCCGATCTCGGAGCTGACGAAGAGCCGTGTGCCGTCGTCGAGATACTCGGCATAGCGCGGGCGCTGATCGACGAGGATGTTGTGCTTGATCTCGTAATCGCTGGTGTCGATGAAATGCGCCATGTTGGTGGTCTCGGACGTGTTCACCACCCAGTTGCTGTCGGGCGAGATCGCCATGCCCTCGGGCTCGACCCCCACCGGCACCTCGGCGAGGATGGTGTGATCGGCGGTGTCGGTCACGGTGACGAGGTTGTCGTCCTCGTTGGCGATGTAGAGCGGGCTGCCGGAGGGATGGATCACGAAGAGCTCCGGATCGGGCCCCGAGGGCAGGGTGTAGAGCTCTTCATAGGTTTCGGTGTCGAAGACGCGCACCGTGTCGTCATCCGAGGCGCAGACATAAAGCAGCGAGCCGTCGGGCGAGAGGGTGATGCCGCGCGGACGGTTGCCGCCGGCAAACTCGTCGAGCACCTCCCAGGTCTCGGTATCGACCACGGTGATGGTGTTGCCACGCTCGTTCGACACGAAGGCCTTGCCGGCAAACGCCCCGGTGGCGGCCATGCAGAGCGTGGCGGAGAGCATCAGGTGTTTCATGGCGGTCCTCACTGGAATGCGGTGCAATCGGTTTCGGGCGCGTCGAGCCCCAGCGTGTCGAGCGGCGAGCGCTGGTGCAGGAAGCCTTCCTGCGGGCTGACACTCACGGTGATGCGGTCGTCATAGAGCAGGATCGGCTGGCGAAGCTGGCCGTTCCACTGTCGGAACGTCACCTTCTGGCCCTTGAAGGCCGCCAGCTCGAACGCGTCCGACAGGATGTAGTCCTCGACGACCTGCGGATCGGTCGAGGAGGTGCGCGTCACCGCCTCTCCCAGCACCCGCAGCGCGAGCCAGCTGTTGTAGTCCTCTTCCTGCACGTGGCGCCGCGTGAGCTCCTCGAAGCGGTTTTGGAACTGCGTCGCGCCCCAGGCCTCGTGGGCGGCGTGGATGGTCACCGGGCGCAGCCCGGCGCTGCCCATCACCGGGCGCGGGGTCCAGAGATGATAGGGCAGGTAGGCGGCGAAATAATCGGTGGCGTCGGCGGCGATCACCACGTCATGTGCCTCGGTGCCCTGCAGGAAGGTGGGCAATTGCCGCTGCACCAGCACGTGACCGCTGTCGGTGCGCCGCGCACCGCCGGTATCCTCGAACTCGCGCTCTTCGACGATGGTGGCGCCGAACTTGCGCGCCGCCCGGCGATAGGCCTCGGCCAGCGCCCGGTCCTCGGGGTTCGAGCCCGAGACCAGCAGCCAGCGCTTCCACTGCTTCCAGATCGCGAACTGCGCCACCGCATCGGCCTGCATCGCCACCGAGGGCGCGATGTGCAGCAGGTTCGCCCGGCACGCCTCGCCGCGCAGCGCCACCTCCGGCGCGCGAACGTTGAACACCAGCGCCCCCGCCTCCGCCGCCATGTCGCTCAGCGCCGTCACCTCGCCGGCCCGCGCGTCGAGCACGACGTAGCGGATGCCGTCGTCGAGCAGCGCCCGCATCTCCTCTGCCGCCGTTTCGGGCGCGGTGGCCACGGTCACGGTCTCGTAGGTCTGCCCCATGAACCGGCCGGTCGTGTTGTTGTCCTCGTCCGCCAGAGCCGCCCCGGCAAAGGCCAGATCCTCGGTGCGCAGATCGTAGCGCGAGATCGGCAGCAGGCTCGGGTAATCGACCCGCAGCACCGCCGCGCGGACCTCCTGCGCCTCGGCACCGGCGGCGGAAACCATCAGACATGCCGCTGCCAAGAGCGGTCCAAGCGATTTCAGCAATGTCTCCTCCCTTGCCCGTCCTCCTCTGACGGGCCCGCCTCAAACCCTGACGGTCAAAGGCTTTTCCCGAAACCGATACTTTTGGTTCGGTTGCGGTAACGAGGGTAGCGACGGCACCATGAGTTACGACTCTTAATTTCTAAGAAGTTTCCAAGAAGGATCCGATGCTGAGACCCGCGCTCCTGCTGCTTCTGGCGCTTGCCGGCCCTGCCTGGGCCGGCGAGAAGGTCGCGTTCTTCGGTATCACCTTGCTGGATTCCTCGCTGCAGACCGCCGAACTGGGCCAGGACCCGGCGGAGCTTTCGCGCATCACCATGCTGGAGGAGCTGGTGGCGGAGCGCTTTGCGGAGGGGGGTTACGAGTTGCTGGATCTCGACCCGGTGGCGGACGATCTCGATCGTATCGTCAACCCGGCCAAGTGCTATGGCTGCGATACGCGCATGGCGGCAAAGCTGGGGGCGGACTACGCGCTCGTCGGCGAGGTCCAGAAGGTCTCGAACCTGATCCTGTCGATGAACCTGCAGATGCGCGACGCATCGACGGGCGAGACGGTGAAGGGCCGCGTGGTCGACATCCGGTCGAACACCGATGACAGCTGGCGGCGGGGCATGAGCTACATACTGAAAACCGCATTCTTCAAGGAGGAGGAAGGATGAACAGACGAACCCTGCTTGCAGCGGGCGTGGCGCTTGCCATGATCCCCGCAGCCGCCATGGCCCACGGGCCGACCCGCCAGAAGATCACCGTGACCACCGAGGTCGCCGCCGAGCCCGCCGAGGTCTGGGCCGCGATCGGCGATTTCCAGGACCTGACATGGCACCCGGCGGTGGTCTCGCAAAGCGGCGAGGGCGGCAACGAGATCGACGCCACCCGCACGCTCTACCTCTCCGATCAGGGCGCCGAGGGGCCGATGATCGCCGAGGTGCTCTACAAGTATTCCGACGAGAAGATGAGCTACAGCTACCGCATCACCGAGGTCGCGGTCGAGGTGCTGCCGGTGACCAACTACTCGTCGCACCTCACGGTCATGCCGCGCGACGGCGGCGGCTCGGTGGTGGAATGGCGCGGCGCGTTCTACCGCGGCTACCCCAACAACGACCCGCCGGAAGAGCTCAACGACGAGGCCGCCGTCGCGGCGGTGACCGGCGTCTACGAGGCCGGGCTTCAGGCGCTGGTCGAGCGGTTCGGTGAGCCGTCTTCGTGATCTCGCCCTCGGGCTGAGCCTGACCCTCGCCGCGCTTCCCGCGGCGGGGGAGGTCGCCTTCGTCACCTGCCAGAATGGCGACGCGGTGAGCGTGGTCGACCTTGACACCGGCACCGAGCGCGCCCGCTGGGAGGTGCCCGGCAAACCCGCGGGCGTGGCTGTGGGCAAAGATGCGGTCTTCACCGTCTCGCCCGACAGCAAGACGGTGCGGCGGTTCTCCCTGCGTGGCGAGGTGTCCGCCTCGATTACCCTCGACGGCGGCCCGATCGGCGCCGCCTATGACGCGCGCCACGACCGGCTCTTTGTCTCCGACTGGTACAACGCCCGGCTCTGGGCGCTCGACGGCAGGACGCTGGAGGTTCAGGCAGAGCTGCCTGCCGGCGCGGCGCCCGCGGGCCTCGCGCTGTCGCACGACGGAACGCTGCTGGCCGCCGCCGAACGCGACGCCGACCGGGTCAGCCTCTACGACACCGAAACTCTCGCCCGTCTGCGCAGCGTTTCGGTCGGCACCCGGCCCTTCGGCCTCGGCTTCGCGCCCGACGGCCGGCTCTTCATCGGCAACGTCGGCAGCAACGATGTGACGGTGATCGACCCGGCCTCTGGCGAGGTGCTGGCCACGGTGCCGGTGGGCGAACGCCCCTATGGCGTGGCCTTCGCCGCCGGGCGCGCCTTCGTCACCAACCAGTACGAAAACACGCTCTCGGTCATTGCACTCGCGGATCTCTCGCCCGTCGCCACGCTGGACACCGGCGAATACCCCGAAGGCATCGCCGCAACCCACGACGGCCGCATCGCCGTGGCCAACTGGTTCGACAACACCCTGAGCGTGATCGACGCGGCCAGCCTTGAGACCGTGGCCGTGCTCGAGACCGCCGACGGCCCGCGCGCCTTCGGCGCTTTCCTGTTCGGAGGAGACCTGCCATGACCGCCCCCCTGCCCCGCCTCCTGCTCGCCGCCCTGTTGAGCCTCGCGGCACTGCCGCTGCAGGCCGGCGACGCTTGGGACAGCATCCGCACCCAGCTCTATGGCGACCGCCCCATGCTTCCCGGCGAGGGGATCATCGCGCTCGACGCGCCCTACCGCACCGACAACGACGCCCGCACGCGCATCGCCGCGCAAGTCGCGGCCCCACAGGGAGGGCAGATCGGCAAGGTGGCGGTGGTGCTGGACGAAAACCCGATGCCGGTCTCGGCCCTGTTCGAGCTGCGTCAGCCGCAGCCGCGCTTCTTCTTCGACACCACGCTCCGGATCAACGGCCCGACGCCGCTGCACGTGGTGGCCGAGATGACCGATGGCCGGCTCTTCGTGACAGAGGCCTTCGTCAAGACCTCCGGCCAGGGCGCCTGCGCCGCACCTCCCGGCACCGATCCCAAGGCCGCGCTCGCCACGCTCGGCGACATGGTGCTCTCGGTGGGTGACGGCCCTGCTGCGGACCGGCTCGCAGCGCTCTCCGAGCGGCTGCGCCGGCTCGATGTCGATATCTCTCACCCGTCGCATTCGGGGATGCAGATGGACCAGATCAGCCTGCTCTTCATCCCGATGCGCTATGTCGAAACGCTCAAGATCGAGACCGAGAGCGGCGGTTACGTCGACGTGACGGGCAGCATCTCGATGTCGGAGAATCCGCAGGTGGGCCTCTCGGTGCCGGCAGACACGCGCCGCGTGGGCGTGACGATGACCGACACGAGCGGCACCGTCACGACGGCGGAAACCGAGCTCGCGGGGTTCTGAAGGGATTTCGCCGCGCAAGCGCGTCGACCGACGCAGGGGGCGCTGCCCCCCTGGCTTCTCTTCGTCAAAAATACTCCCGCCGGAGGCAGGCCGGCTCTGGCCGCCACGCTGACCTCCGGCGAGGGCGCCCAAAAATCCGATGGGCCGGTGCTCAGGGATGACCGGAATGGGGCGTGACGCGCTCGAGCGGAAAGTCGAAGAAGCTCCAGCCATCGGTGCCTTCGGGCAGCCAGTAGACCGTCTCGTAGCCGTATTCCAGCGCGCGCTTTGCGGCGTTCCAGCTCATCCAGCAGTCGTCGAGACAGAAGAACAGCACGGGATGCGCAAGATCATCGCCGGTCGCTGCGGCGAGCCCGTCGCGAAAGTAGCGCGCCGTCACCTCGGCAATGGCACCGTATCCCACGTTGGGAAGCCAGATCGCGCCCGCGATGCTGTCGCGCGGGGTGTCGCGCCAGATCGTGCCCTCTGGCAGGTTCGCGGGCTTTGGCGCTCGCGGCAGCACGTCGATGAACGCGGTCTCGCCGGTCTCCCAGAGCGCGTGGGCCTCTTCCGGTCCGACCACCGCGGCGCCGGCCAGCGTCTCAGGGACCGGGGCGCGATAGTGGTCCATCCGGTAGCCCTCGGGCTCTGGCACCTGCGCAAGCGCGAGCGCCGGCAGCAGCCCAACCACTGCCGCCAGCGCCCGTTTCACTGCCCGACCTCGCGCAGCCCGTCGCCCATGTCGGTGACCAGCGGCACGCCGGCCTCGGCAAGGATCGCGTCGATCTCGCCCTGGTTGCGGCGGATCAGCGAATTGAGCTTGCGCTGCCAGACCTTCTCGCCCTGCCGGACCCCCATGGTGATGCGGTAGAAGAGCTTCGGAAATTCCGCCTCGTTCAGCAGCGGGATCACCTTGAGCCCGGGGTGATCGCGCTTGACCAGCGGGCCGCCGATCGGCCCCCAGATCACCGCCGCCTCGATCTCGCCAGCATCGAGATCGTTCAGCATGTTCACCGTCGGGCTGTCATACCGCCGGTCGACCACCAGCTGGTAGGGCTTGGCCTTGCCGATCAGCCCGTAGCGCGCCATGTGGTTGGCCGGTGGCGATCCCGCCACCACGCCGAGCACCCGGCCCTCGAGCCGCGGATCCGAGAGCTGCGTCACCCCGGCAAGCGCGCTCTCTTCCGGCACCACCAGCACGTAGGTCGAGACCATGTAGTGGTTGGTGTTGAGCACCAGCTCGTGGCCCTGGGCATAGCCCATCACCACATCGCACTTGCCCGCCTTCAGCGTGTTGCGGATGAAGCCGGTGGCCATCGGGTACCACTCGTAGCGCACCGGCAGTTCCAGATTCGAGGCGATCAGATCGGCCAGCGCATTTTCGTAGCCCGACCCGTCCTCCATCGACATCGGATCGTTGGCCGGATCGGCGCAAACCCTGAATGCCGTCCGGGAGACAAGATCCGAGGTTTGCGCCTCCCCCGGCCCTGCATGGGAGGCCATCAGGACCGACAGCGCGACCGCCAGGAGGCCGCGCCGGTTACGAACCCATGCAGGCATCTTCCATCTCGCTGAACGTTTCGCTCTTGGCTTCCTTCTGGGCCGGGCGTCCGCGCCCGATGGCGCCGGAGCCATGCGCCTTGAGATAGGTGTAGATGTCATCGAGATAGCACATCACGTTGGGGTTGGTGCCGAAGGCGGGCATCACCGAGTTCTCGGCCGCACCGACCTTCTGGCGGCCGTTCACCACCACGTCGACGAAATCGTAATAATCCATGTCGAGCGCCGAGTCCTTGAGCGCCGGGGCATAGGTCGATCCCTCGCCATCCGGGCCGTGGCAGACGTGGCACTCGGCGTGGTAGCGGCGGAAGCCCGAGAAGGTCGGCCAATCCACCGTGCCGTCCTCGGCCACGTTGAAGGTCGGGATGCCGTCCTCGGTGAAGTAGCGCCCGCCTTCCTCGTAATCGACCGCGATGTTCGGGTCATCCATCGAGACGGCGTCCGCGGCGGACACCACGCTTGCCGACATGGCGCAGGCGGCCGCGGCAAGAAGAAGGGTAAAGGGTCGGGTCATTGGCTATCGGTCCTGGGATCACTGGGAAGTCTGGACCGGCGGGGCGGAACACCCCGCCGGTCCTGCGATGGCTGCGGATCAGTCGGGAAGGGCGAAGACCGTCAGCTGGCCACCAAGCGCGGTGTAGTCGCTGAGGGCCGAGTAGCCGCCCACGGCGCCGAGACCGTCATTGGGGTTGGTGAGACCGGCCGCGAGGCCGATGCCGGCCCAGCCGCCGACGCCTGAGAGGATGCCGACATACTGCTTGCCGCCATGCTCGTAGGTCATCACGTTGCCGATGATGCCCGAGGGGGTCTTGAAGCGGTAGAGCTCGTCGCCGGTCTCGGAGTCCACGGCCTTGAGGTAACCCTCGAGCGTGCCGTAGAATACCACGTCACCCGCGGTGGCCAGAGCGCCCGACCAGACCGAGAACTGCTCGGGGATCGACCACTTGATCTCGCCGTTGATGTTGTCCCAGGCGATGAAGTTGCCCATGCCACCATGGCTGTCGGGCGCCGGGTACATCGCCAGCGTCGCACCCACATAGGGCTGACCGGCGGTGTAGCTCACGCGGAACGGCTCGTAATCCATGCAGACGTGGTTGGTCGGCACGTAGAAGAGCTCGGTCTTGGGCGAGTAGGAGGCCGGCTGCTGGTCCTTGGTGCCAAGCGCCGCCGGGCAGATGCCGGTCGAGTTCACGTCCTCGCCGTTCTGCTCGGTCGAGTACTCGGCCACAACCGCCGGACGGCCGTAGTTTTCCGAGGCCGGGTCCATGTCGACGCCCGTGGTCCAGTTGACCACCGGATCGAATTTCTCGGCGACCAGAAGCTCGCCCGTGATCCGGTCCATCGTGTAGGCGAGGCCGTTGCGGTCGAAATGGGTGAGAAGCTGGCGCATCTCGCCATCCATCTCCTGATCCGTGAGGATCATCTCGTTGATACCGTCGTAGTCCCACTCGTCGTGCGGGGTCATCTGGTAGAACCACTTGGCCATGCCGTCATCGGGGTCACGCGCCATCACGGTCATCGACCAGCGGTTGTCGCCCGGGCGCTGCGCCGGGTTCCAGGTCGAGGGGTTGCCGGTGCCGTAGTAGATCAGGTCGGCCTCGGGGTCATAGGAATACCAGCCCCAGGTGGTGCCGCCGCCGATCATCCACTGATCGCCTTCCCATGTGTTGGTGCCCGAGTCCGCGCCAACCGGCTCGCCGAGATGGGTGGTGTTTTCGGGATCCACGAGGATGTCCTCGTCCGGCCCCATCGAATAGGCGCGCCACTCCTGCTCGCCGGTCTCCATGTTGTAGGCCGTGACCGATCCGCGGACGCCGAACTCGCCGCCCGAGATGCCGACGATGACCTTGTCCTTCACCGGCAGAACCGTGGCGGTGTTGGTCTCGCCCTTGGACGGATCGCCGTTCACCGCTTCCCAGAGCACTTCGCCGGTTTCGCTGTCGAGCGCGACCACCTTGGTGTCGGCCTGGTGCAGGAAGATCTTGCCATCGGCATAGGCGACGCCGCGGTTCACCGTGTCGCAGCACATCACCGGGATCACGTTGGGATCCTGCTTGGGCTCGTAGCGCCACTTGATCTTGCCGTCCTCGTTGAGGTCCAGCGCGTAGACGATATTGGGGAACGGCGTGTGCACGAACATCGTGTCGCCGACCACGAGCGGCGAGCCTTCATGGCCGCGCAGCACGCCGGTCGAGAAGGTCCAGGCCACCTGCAGGTCGCCCACGTTGTCCTTGTTGATGGAGTCGAGTTCGGAGTAGCGCTGGTTCGCGTAGTCGCCCGTCTGGATCGCCCATTGCGAAGCGTCGTCCATCTGGGTCATCAGGTCTTCGTTGGCCGAGGCAAACGATGCGGCAAAAAGAGCCACGCCCGACGTCAGCAACGTCAGTGTCTTCATTTCCTTCTCCCTTGGGTGTGTCGGCGTTTCCGCCTGTTGTCCCGGGGGCAGCCGACCGACGGTCGGTGCTGCCTCGGGCTCATCCGGATCGGGCTCCTCTTCCTCCCGCCGTCACCGGAATTTCCTGTCTCTGGTGTCGAGTGTCTCCCTTACTCGGTGAACGTGGCCAAGTAGGCGATGACGTCGGCGCGCTCGTCCTCCTTGCGGAGGCCGGCGAACGACATCTTCGTGCCCTTGGCGTAGTCGCGCGGCTTCTCGAGGAAGGCCGCGAGTTCTTCTTCGGTCCAGGCGCCCTTCTCGGCGGCAAGCTCGGTCAGCGCGTCGGAATAGCCGAAGCCCTCGAGCGCCGCGATGTCGCGGCCCACGATGCCGTTCAGCTGCGGGCCGACCTTGTTCTCGGCCCCCTCCCCCACTGCATGGCAGGCGCGGCACTTGCGAAAGACCTTTTCGCCTTTCTCAGCGTCGCCTTCGGCCGAGGCAATCCCGGCCGTAAGGCTCAGCAGGCACGCCGTGGCGAGCAGTTTCTGGATCATCTTTGTCCTCCTCCCTTTCCAGGGTTCGTTACTTCAGTCGCGCGGCATGCCAGGCGACGTGATCTCCCGCGAACGTATTCACGAAGAAATACGAGTGGTCATAGCCTTCCTGCATCCGGAAGGTGGCGGGCTGACGGCGCTTGGCGATCGCCGCGGCCAGCGCCTCGGGCTTCAGCAGGTCGAGGAACTGGTCGCTCGCCCCCTGGTCCACCAGCAGGTCATCCTTCCAGCCGTGCTCCTCCAGCAGCAGCGTGGAATCGTGCTCTGCCCAGCAGCCCTCGTCATCGCCGAGATAGGCCGAGAGCTGCTTGCGCCCCCAGTCCGACTGGGTCGGGTGCGCGATCGGCGCGAAGGCCGACAGGCTGTCGAACATCGACGGGTTGCGCATCGCGATGGTCAGCGCCCCGTGTCCGCCCATCGAGTGGCCGGTGATGCCGTGTTTGCCGCCGATGCCGTCCAGCCCCTCGACGATGCCGCGCAGATCCTTGGTGATGTAGTCGTACATCTGGAAATGCGGCTTCCACGGGTCGCGCTTGGCATTGACGTAGAACCCGGCGCCCTGGCCGAGATCGTAGGCGTCGTCATCGGCCACGCCCTCGCCCCGCGGCGAGGTGTCGGGAAACACGACCGCAAGGCCGTGTTTCGCCGCGTGTTCCTGAAAGCCGCCCTTCGTCATGGCGTTCTCGTGGGTGCAGGTGAGACCCGAGAGATACCACAGAACCGGCACCGGCCCGTCCTTGGCCTGCGGCGGCATGTAGACCGCGAAGGTCATGTCACAGCCGCAGGACTCAGAGGCGTGCTTGTACACGGTCTGCGTTCCGCCGAAGCTTCGGTTTTCCGCAACAGTTTCCATCAGTATTCGACCACCGCGCGGATCGACTTGCCTTCATGCATCAGGTCGAAGCCGTGGTTGATCTCGTCGAGCGTGATCTTGTGGGTGATCATCGGGTCGATCTCGATCTTGCCGTCCATGTACCACTCGACGAACTTGGGAACGTCGGTGCGGCCCTTGGCGCCGCCGAACGCGGTGCCCTTCCAGACCCGGCCGGTAACCAGCTGGAACGGACGGGTCGAGATCTCGGCCCCAGCCGGCGCCACGCCGATGATGACCGAGACGCCCCAGCCGCGGTGCGAGCACTCGAGCGCGTCGCGCATCACCTTGACGTTGCCGGTGGCGTCGAAGCTGTAGTCCACGCCGCCGATCTGGTCGGCGCCACGCTTGGTCAGGTCGACGATGGCCTGCACGGTGCTGTCGACCTTCGACGGGTTGACGAAGTGGGTCATGCCGAACTTCTTGGCCATCTCGGCCTTGTCGTCGTTCAGGTCGACACCGATGATCATGTCGGCACCCGCCATGCGCAGGCCCTGGATCACGTTGAGGCCGATGCCGCCGAGGCCGAACACGGCCGCGGTCGAGCCGATCTCGACGCCGGCGGTGTTGATCACCGCGCCGATGCCGGTGGTGACGCCGCAGCCGATGTAGCAGATCTTGTCGAACGGTGCGTCATCGCGAACCTTGGCAAGCGCGATCTCGGGCATCACCGTGTGGTTGGCGAAGGTCGAGCAGCCCATGTAGTGGTAGATCGGCGTGCCATCGAGCATCGAGAAGCGCGTGGTGCCGTCGGGCATCAGGCCCTGGCCTTGCGTGTTGCGGATCGCGGTGCAGAGGTTGGTCTTGCCCGACAGGCAGGACGGGCACTCGCGGCACTCGGGCGTGTAAAGCGGGATCACGTGATCGCCGGGCTTCAGCGTGGTCACGCCCTCGCCCACTTCGAGCACGATGCCCGCACCCTCGTGACCGAGGATCGACGGGAACAGCCCCTCGGGGTCGGCGCCCGAGCGGGTGAATTCATCTGTGTGGCAGAGGCCAGTGGCCTTGATCTCGACGAGAACTTCGCCGGCCTTCGGGCCATCGAGGTTCACTTCCATGATTTCCAACGGTTTGCCGGCCTCCAAGGCCACGGCTGCACGGGTGCGCATGCAGACTCCCTCCTGACTTCAAATCAATACGCTCTGCGGCGATTGCCCAGAGTATGGGTGCGCTATCGCATACCGAACAATACACCCAATGGTGGGTATTCCCCGGAATGGACCTCGCCGCCACCCTGTTTCATAGTCGGTTGCGGGAGGAAAGCTGATGTACACTCATAAATGCTATGCGGTTTTTGCACTGGTCATATCCTGTGCAACGGCTGGGAATGCGGCGGATTTTTCCGACCCGACCTGGCCCTGCATCCAGCGCAAGGTCGAGCGGCTCTCGGTCGGTCTGATGTGGCCCGCGCCGCTCTCGGAGGAGGTGCTCGATCCTGCCACGAAGACCGCCGTCGACGAGCTCGCCGAGACGCTGGCGCTGCGCCGGGTCGATCTCGAGGAGGCCCGCGGCGCGGTCGCCACCTTCGCCGAGGTGCAGGGCCATGACATGGCGCTGATGGGCGCGGTGTTCGAGCGCGTCTTCGACCGGCTCTCGAACCGCCGCACCCGCATCATCAACGGCATCGGGGAATTCTCGCTCGGCCAGATCGCACTGTCGGAAAAGATCGACGGCGCCCGCGCCGAGATGGACAGCCAGATGGCACAGTCCGAGCCCGATTTCGACCGGGTCGATGCGCTCGAGGAACAGGTCGACTGGGACCAGCGCATCTTCACCGACCGGCAGAAGACCATCACCTATCTCTGCGAGACGCCGACGCTGCTCGAAAAGCGCCTCTACGCGATCTCGCAGATGCTGCAGGAGGCCGGGCAGAGCGGCTGAGCCCCCTGCCCCCGTCTTGGCTCAGGTCAGAAAGCCCTTCACCTCGTCGCTGCTCACCACGTGGCAGTAGATCATGTTGATGATCCGCAGTTCCGCCTCGTGCAGCTCGCGCGTGGCGGCGGCGCAGCAATCCTCGACCACCACGACGCCGAAGCTCTCGTCGGCAAGCGAGCGCACCGAGGACGAGATGCACTGGTCGGTGAAGATCCCCGCCACGATCACGTCGGTGATGCCCATGTTGTGCAGCACCATGCGCAGGTTGGTTCCCGTCAGCGCCGAGTCGGTGGTCTTGGTCACCACGATCTCGTCGCCCACCGGGCCGACCGCGCCGACGATCTGCGAATCCGCGCGGTCCTTGGGCAGAAGCAGGTAGTTGAAGCCCGGCTTCTTCTGGCTCAGCGAGCGGTCGCGCCCGTCTTCCTTGAGGCAGGCGATGCGGGCATGGATCACCTCGATGCCATTGTCGCGCGCCCAGCCCTGAAGCGCTGCGGTGTTGGGGATCACCGTCTCGTGCATGCGCTCGAAGAACGGCGCCCAGCGACGCGCCTCGACCGGATCGTCGGGCAGTTCGAGATAGGTGTTCTGGATGTCGATCACCAGAAGCGCCGTCTTCGGCGCCTCCAGCACGATATCCTCGGGCTCATCGGCGGTCTCGTAGTAGAACGAACGCCACGCGGTCTTCCAGCTCATCAGATCTCCTCGATTGCCTCGAGACTTTCCGGCAGGATCTGCCCGCCGTCCACCACGATCTGCTGGCCGGTGATGTAGCCGGCCTCGTCCGAGGCGAAGAACAGTGCCGCGTTGCCGATATCCTCGACCGCGCCGAGCCGCTTGAGCGGGATCGAGGCGGCCATGGTCTTGAGATAGTCCTCGCCCAGATCCTGAAGCCCTTCGGTGAAGATGTTGCCCGGCATCACCGCGTTGATCGTGGTGTTGTAGCGCGACAGCTCCATCGCGGCGGTCTTGAGGAAGCCGAGCTGGCCCGATTTCGACGCGCCGTAATGCGACCAGCCCGGGAACCCCGTGACCGGCCCGGTGATCGACGAGGTCAGCACGACGCGGCCCTTGCCGGCGGTCTCGAAGATCGGGATGCAGGCCTTCACGCAGAGAAAGCTCGACTTGAGGTTCACCTGCATGACGGTGTCCCAGTCGTCGGGCGACATGTCGACCATCTTCACCTGCGGGAAGATGCCGGCATTGGCACAGAGGATGTCGACCCCGCCGAAAGCGCCAACGGTGGCGGCGACCATCTGCTGCACCGACTCCCAGTCGGCCACGTCGGTCAGGTGATAGGTGGCGGTTCCGCCGGCGGCCTCGATCTCGGCAACCGCCAGCTTCGCCGCCTCCTCGCCGCGCGCCGCGATCATCACCTTGGCGCCCTGTGCGGCGAACACCTTGGCGATGCCTTTGCCGATCCCCTTCGATCCGCCGGTGACGATCACCGATTTCCCGGCAATGGATGTGAGCATTCCTGTGTCTCCCTGCTATGGTCACCACGCTCGCGCAGGCCGCTCCGGGCGCCCGTCCATGGTGCCGCTTTTTGTGCATCTGTCCCGAGTGAACCGCCGCTTTCTGCGCCTACACAAGCAAAAATGTTGCAAGACGCAGATTTCAAACCTAGCGAAGAAGCGACTGCAAAAGAAAAGGGCAAGGCGATGGCAGGACTTTACGAGGATGGATTTGTCGAGCGCCTGCGGCAGGGCGCGCTGTCGCTGCGGCAAGAGTGGCAGCTGAGCGCGGATTGCGACATCCGGCTTCTGACCCTGTCGGAGAACGCCACCTTCATCGCCACCGATCCCGTCCGCGCCGCGCCGATCATCCTGCGGGTGCACCGTCCGGCCTATCACAGCAAGGCCGAGATCGAATCCGAGCTGGCGTGGATCAACGCCCTGCGCGACAGCGGCGCGGTCGACACGCCGGAACCGCTTCTGGCGGCGAACGGCAGCCACATCGCCTCGTTTCAGGATGGCGACGAAATCCGCCATGTCGTCGCCTTCTCCTTCATGTCCGGCAAGGAGCCCGCCGCCGGCGAGAGCCTCGCCTCGGGCTTCGAGATCCTCGGCGCGATCTCGGCCCGGCTGCACGCGCACGCCCGTCGCTGGACCCGGCCCGAGGGTTTCACCCGCAAGACCTGGAACTTCCAGAGCGCCTTCGGCCCCGAACCGCTCTGGGGCGACTGGCGCGCGGCGCTCGGTCTCACGCAGGACCAGAAGGCGGTGCTCGAGCGGCTCTGCGAGGTGCTCGAGCGCAAGCTCGCCGCCTATGGCGAGACGCCCGACCGCTTCGGCCTTGTCCATGCCGACCTGCGGCTCGCCAACCTGCTCGAGGATGGCGACAGGCTCGGTGTGATCGACTTCGACGATTGCGGGCTGTCGTGGTATGTCTACGACTTCGCCGCCGCGATCTCGTTCCTCGAGACAGAGCCCTACATCCCGGCACTTCAGGAGGCGTGGATCAAAGGCTACCGCTCGGTCGCGGAGCTGGATGACGAACACGTGGCGATGATCCCGACCTTCATCATGTTCCGCCGTCTGCTGCTCACCGCCTGGATCGCAAGCCACGCCGAGACCGAAACCGCCGCAGAGGCCGGCCACGCCGCGTACACGCTTGGCACCGTGGCGCTGGCCGAGGCCTACCTCGCGGAGCACGGAGCATGAGCCAGATCCGCCAGATCCTCGACATGAACGCCTTCGATGCCTCGACGGGCGGAGAAGGCGCGGTGAAGCGCAGGCTCGACAATCTCGGCGCCGCCTCGGTGCTGTTCTACCGCGTGCCGATCGAGATGGTGGCCGCGAAAGGCGCGTGGATGGAGGCGCGCGACGGCACGCGGTATCTCGATTTCTACAACAACGTGCCGTCGGTCGGGCACTCCCATCCCGAGGTGGTCGCAGCGGTAAGCGCGCAAGTGGCCAAGCTCAACACCAACACCCGCTATCTCGTCGAGATCGTGGACGATTACCTCGAGGCGCTGAAGACCAAGCTGCATGGCCAGCTGTCCAACGTGGTGATGACCTGCTCGGGCAGCGAGGCCAACGACCTCGCCATCCGCGTCGCCCGCGCGGTCAGCGGCAAGACCGGCGTCATCGTCACCGAAACCGCCTATCACGGCAACACCGCGCTGGTGACCGAGGTTTCGCCCTCGGCGCTCAAGCGCAGCCCGCTGCCCGACCACGTGGTCACCGTACCCGCTCCGGGGGCCGCGGCTTACGGAGACGACATCGCGAACGGCTTCCGCGCGGCGGTGGTTGCGGCGATGGAGACGCTGGAGACGCGCGGCCACGGCACGGCAGCGTTCCTCGCGGATTCGATCTTTTCCTCCGATGGCATCTTCGCGGACCCGGCGGGCTTCCTGCTGCCGGCGGTGCAGGCGGTGCAGGAGGCCGGCGGGCTCTATATCGCCGACGAGGTGCAGCCGGGCTTTGGCCGCAGCGGCGATGCGTTCTGGGGCTATGAGCGTCACGGCATTGCCCCCGACATCGTCACCATGGGCAAGCCGATGGGCAACGGTTTCCCGATGGCCGGCATGGCGGCACGTCCCGAGCATCTCGCGGCCTTCTGCGAGGATGTGGGCTATTTCAACACTTTCGGCGGCAACCCGGTGGCCGCCGCCGCCGGACTGGCCGTCCTGCGCGTGATCGCCGAGGAGGGCCTGCAGGAGAACGCGCTGCGCGTCGGCGCGCATCTCAAGGCGGGGCTCTCGGAGGTCGCCGCGGGCTCGGACCGGGTGACGGAGGTGCGCGGCGCGGGGCTGTTCCTCGGCGTCGATCTCGGAGCGGAAGACGGCTCGGGTGCGCCGGATGCGGGCTACACCGTGCAGGTCATCGACCGGATGCGCGCCGCGGGCGTGCTGATCGGGGCCGCCGGGCGCTTTGGCGCCACCTTGAAGGTGCGCCCGCCGCTCTGCCTCAACATGGCCGAGGCGGATCGCTTTATCGAGGCCTTCGCGGGGGCGGTGAAGGGCTGATTTGCCTCC
The DNA here is from genome assembly GCF_017309175.1 of Salipiger bermudensis. NCBI lineage: Bacteria > Pseudomonadati > Pseudomonadota > Alphaproteobacteria > Rhodobacterales > Roseobacteraceae > Salipiger > Salipiger bermudensis. The sequence goes on from NZ_JAEKJV010000003.1 coordinate 290,122, forward strand.
GGCATTGGCCGCGTCCGCCCAGTACCGCCGGAGCGCGAAGCTCCCCGCGCGGAATCAAGGCCGCGCGATCGCCGGCCCGCCCCCCGGGCTGGCGATATGGTGAAATCATCAATTCGCTTCGAGGTCCTTCGGACGTGCCCGGATAAATCAAGGGACTCCAAGCTTTGAGCGCCACCCCGCGGGCCGGCCACCGCGCGGCTTCCCCCTCAGGAGCGGCGCCACCCCGGCAAAACCAACCAATTCGTCGCAATTCCTGCCCCTGTTACCGACCAAAGTCTCACCGCTTCTTAGAAGATAAGAATAGCCAGCCGCCCCTCCTCTTTGCCAAGCTGACCCTGTTCAACCGAGTCACCGGAATCCAAGAGGAGGAGAGATTCATGGCCTGGAACAAGCCTGTCATCCGCGAAATCGAGTGCGGCATGGAAATCAACATGTACGGCCCGGAACACGACGACGGCGTCCTGTTCTGATCAGCCGCGCGCGGGAGGACGTGATGCAATTCCGCGCGCGCATTCTCGGAGCCGCAGCCGGGGGCGGACTGCCCCAATGGAACTGCGGATGCGAGAACTGCCGGCTCGCACGGGCCGGCGAGATTCCCTCGCAGACCCAGAGCTCCCTCGCCGTCTCGGCGGACGGTGAAAACTGGGCGATCCTGAACGCCTCGCCCGACATCCGGGCGCAACTGGCCGCCACTCACGAATTGCACCCGACCGGCCTGCGTGACATGCCGCTGCGCTCGGTGCTTCTGACCAATGGCGATATCGACCACGTGGCTGGCCTTCTGACCTTGCGCGAGATGCAGCCCTTCACGCTCTTCGCCACCTCCGGCATCCACGAGGTGCTGGCAGAGAACCCGATCTTTTCCGCCCTGAATCCTTCGGTCGTGACCCGCGCCAACGTGGCGCTCGAGGCCCCTGCCGAGATCGTTCCCGGGCTCACCGCCACGCTTTTTGCCGTGCCGGGCAAGGTGCCGCTCTACATGGAGGGCGAGACGGTCGAGACCGATCTCGTGGGCGAACAGACCGTCGGCGTCGAGTTGAAGACAGACACCGAGACGGTGTTCTACATTCCCGGCTGCGCGCTTCTGAACGACGCCCTGCGCCAGCGCCTGCGCGGCGCCTCGCTGATCTTCTTCGACGGCACGCTCTGGCGCGATGACGAGATGGTGCGCGCAGGGCTCGGGCAGAAGACCGGCAAGCGCATGGGCCACATATCGATGAGCGGCGAGGACGGCTCCATCGCGGCCTTCGCCGGGCTCGAGATCGGCCGCAAGGTCTTTGTCCACATGAACAACACCAACCCCGTGTTGCGGCCCGGCTCGGAGGAGCGCCGGGCGGCGGAGAATGCGGGATGGATCATCGGTCAGGACGGTATGGAGGTGACGGCATGACCCAGACACACGCGGAATTCGAGGCCCGGCTGCGCCAGATCGGCGCCGAGCGCTACCACGATCTGCACCCGTTCCATCACAAGCTGCATGGCGGCGATTGCACCCCCGATCAGGTGCGCGCCTGGGTCATCAACCGCTACTACTACCAGCACTCGATCCCGATGAAGGACGCGGCCTTCATGTCCCGCGTCGAGGATCCAGACCTGCGCCGCGCCTGGCGGAGCCGCATCGAGGATCACGACGGCACCGAGACCAACGAGGGCGGCATCCGCCGCTGGCTGCGGCTGGCCGAGGCGGTGGGGCTCGATCCCGACTATGTCGCCTCCTGCGACGGTGTGCTGCCCGCGACGAAATTCGCGGTCGACGCCTATGTGCGCTTCGTGCGCGACAAGACCCTGCTCGAGGCGGTGGCGGCCTCTCTGACCGAGCTGTTTGCGCCCAAGATCCACGCCAACCGCATCGAGGGGCTTCTGAAGAACTATGAGTTCGCCGACGATTCCTCGCTCTCCTATTTCCGTAACCGGCTGAAGGAAGCCCCCAAGGACGTGGCCTTCGGGCTGCAATGGGTGCTCGACCATGCCGACACGCAGGAAAAGCAGGACGCGGCCGCCAAGGCGTTGATCTTCAAAACCGATGTGCTCTGGTCGCAGCTCGATGCGCTGTGGGGCGCCTATGTCGACCCGGCCCGCATCCCGCCCGGCGCGTGGCAGCCCGGCGAGGGGCTCGCCAACGCGCAGGCGGCATGATGCAGCCCGCCGAGATCCCCACCCTGCCCCGCGGCGTGCGCCTGCACTGGGACAGGGTGCGCGAGACCTGGGTGCTCTTGGCGCCCGAACGCGCCATCACCCTCGACCAGGTCGGCCACGCCATCCTGTCGGAGGTCGACGGGAGCCGCAGCTTCGGTGAGATCACCGCCGGGCTTGCAGCGAAATACAACGCCCCGCAGGAGCAGATCGCCAAGGACAGCGCCGGCTTTCTCGGCGCGCTGAGGGAGCGGCGGTTCCTCGAGGTGGCGTGAGACCTTCTGTGCCTGGTTCCGACAAAGGCGCTCGACACCGCGTCACAGCATCGAAATACCATCGCGCCACTCCCCGGCGCCCGGAGGCCCAGCCATGACCAAAGCCCGCCCCCCCATCGCCATGCTGGCGGAACTCACCCATCGTTGCCCGCTCTCCTGCCCCTATTGCTCGAACCCGGTCGAGATGGCGCGGCAGGATGCCGAGCTCTCCACCGAGGAGTGGAAAAGCGTCTTCGCCCAGGCCGCCGATCTCGGCGTACTGCAGCTGCACCTTTCCGGCGGTGAGCCGGCCACGCGCCGCGATCTCGAGGCGCTGGTGCAGGCGGCGCGCGAGGCGGGGCTCTATACCAACCTCATCACCTCCGGCATCGGCCTGACCGAACGCCGCCTCAAGGTGCTCGACGCGGCCGGGCTCGACCATGTGCAGCTTTCCCTGCAGGGGACGACCCCGGAGATGGCCGACGAGATCGGCGGCTACAAGGGCGGCTTCAAGCGCAAGATGCAGGTGGCCGAGTGGATCGCCGCGATCGGCTTCCCGCTGACGCTCAACGCGGTGCTGCACCGGCGCAACCTGCACCAGTTGCCGCGCGCGCTCGAGATGGCGGTCGAGATGGGGGCGCGGCGCATCGAGGTTGCCACCGTGCAGTTCCACGGTTGGGCCCTGAAGAATCGCGACGCGCTGATGCCGACGCGCGAACAGGCTGCCGAGGCCACCCGGATCGTGCAGGAGGCGCGGCTGCGCCTGAAGGGCACGCTGGTGATCGATTACGTGCCGGCCGATTACCATTCCGATTATCCCAAGCGCTGCATGGGCGGCTGGGGCTCAACCGGGCTCAACGTCGCGCCCGACGGACAGGTGCTGCCCTGCCACGCGGCCCAGACCATCCCGCATCTGCGCTTCGACAACGTGCGCGACAGGCCGCTGGCCGAGATCTGGTACGAGGGCGCCGCCTTCAACGCCTATCGCGGCACCGACTGGATGCCCGAGCCCTGTTCCTCCTGCGAACGCAAGACCGTTGATTTCGGCGGCTGTCGCTGTCAGGCGATGGCGCTGGCGGGCGATCCGGCCGCCACCGACCCGGTCTGCATAAAGTCGCCCCACCATGTCGACCTGCAGGCGCGCGCCGACGCGCACGCGGCCGCGGAAGACGCCGCTCTGATCTATCGCTCCGCGCCCGGCAAGGCCCCCGAGCCCGCCGAATAGCAGCCTGTTCCGGCAAACATCGCCATGCGGGGCCGCAAAGACCCCATGAGGCTCTGTTTCGGCTCAGAATCGGAGCGCCCTGCCCTATTCGAAAAATGCCCAAACGACTCGGTGTGCTGACAAATTCGTCCGGACGTGCGTTGTTTGGGGGCAACTTCGAAAAAGACCGCCTTTTCCGTGACTTGCAGCACGAAGTTCAAAAAAATTTGATATTTTTCAGAGATTTACCCACAGTATTGCACTTGGCACCTGAACTGCCTCAGGAGGGGCGGGCCCCCTGCCCTGCCACGCAACCGAAGGAAACTGTGGACAACCTGCCCTTCTCTTGCGTAAAGAAACGGTAATAAAAGCGCTGACGAAAAACAGCGTTACCGAAAATGAGGGCAGACGTGGCGGATACCATTCATATCAACGCCCGTGTACGGGAGAACGCCGAGGCACTGACTTCGGCGCTGGAAGACCACATGCTGAAGGTCTTCGCCCCCGACGCGCGCAAGGAACTCAGACGCTTCTCCGCCGGAGAAGCGGCCGAGCTGCTCGGCATCTCCGCCAGCTTCCTGCGCAAGCTGCATTTCGACAACCGCATCCCCGAGGTCCATACCACGCCGGGCGGAAGACGACACTATTCCGCCGCCGATGTGCTCGAGATTCGCAAGGTGCTCGACAGCACGGCCAAGACCAAGGGCACCTACCTGCGCGGCCGCCGCGAGGGCGACAAGGTGCAGGTGCTGTCCTTCCTCAACTTCAAGGGCGGCTCGGGCAAGACCACCTCGTCGATCCACACCGCGCAGCGCCTCGCGCTCAAGGGCTACCGGGTGCTCTGCGTCGATATCGACCCGCAGGCCTCGCTGACCACGCTGTTCGGCTACCGCCCCGAGTATGATTTCCTCGAGTCGGGCACGATCTACGACGCGATCCGCTATGATGATCCGATGCCGCTGAGCCAGATCATCCAGCCGACCTTCTTCACCGGCATCGACCTGGCCCCCGGCGGACTGATCCTGCAGGAATTCGAGCATGAAACCCCGCAGGCGCTGATGACCAACGTCCAGCCCGCCTTCTTTGCCCGCATGGCCGCGGCGCTGCAGGAGGTCGAGGCGAATTATGACGTGATCATCTTCGATTGTCCGCCGCAGCTCGGCTATCTCACCATGTCGGCGCTCTGCGCCTCGACCGGGGTGCTGATCACCATCGTTCCGAACATGCTCGACATCGCCTCGATGTCGCAATTCCTGCAGATGAGCGCCGACCTGCTCGACGTGGTGTCGAATGCCGGCGCCAGCATGGAGTTCGACTTCCTGCGTTTCATGATCAACCGATACGAGCCCAATGACGGCCCGCAGCAGCAGGTCGTGGCTTTCCTGCGCCAGCTCTTCGGCGAGGAGGTCATGGTCAACGCCATGCTCAAGTCCACGGCGATCTCGGATGCGGGTCTCACGCAGCAGACCGTCTACGAGGTCGACCGCAGCCAGTTTCACCGCAACACCTATGACCGTGCGGTGGATTCACTGAATCAGGTCAATGACGAGATTGAGTCTCTCATTCAGAAAGCATGGGGACGCTGATGGCACGCAAGGGAATTCTTGAACCACGCATCACGCCGCTGGGCGGCGGACCGGCGCCAACCGATCGCAAATCCGCCGCCGAGGCGCGGATGATGCCCCGCGGGGCGGTCGGCGCTTTGCAATCCTCGCTCACCAAACTGCAGGAAAACGCCGTGCAGGAGGTGGAGCCGGCGCTGATCGACGATGCCGGCTACGAAGACCGGCTCGGGATCAACGACGAGGCGCAAAACCAGCTGAAAGAGAGCCTGCAGACCTATGGTCAGCAGGTTCCCGTGCTTTTGCGCCCCCACCCCAAGAACGCCGGACGCTTCGAGATCGTCTATGGCCGCCGACGCCTGCGGGCGCTGCGCGACCTTGGCCTCAAGGTCAAGGCGATGGTGCGCCAGCTCGACGACCACGCGCTGGTCATGGCGCAGGGCCAGGAAAACACCTCGCGGCAGGACCTGAGCTTCGTCGAAAAGGCGAGCTTCGCGGCGCAGCTGCAGGACGGCGGCTATGACCGGCAGACAATCGCCGCGGCGCTGTCGATCGACCTGCCGATGGTCAGCCGGATGCTCAAGGTGGGCACGGCCTTTTCGCTGCCCTTCCTGCGCCGCATCGGCTCGGCCCCCGGAATTGGGCGCGATCGTTGGATGAGCCTCGCCAAGCTTCTGGAAGAGGACGCCGCGCAGGCCCGCGTCGAGACGGCAATGGACGCGCCCGGCTTCGAGGCGCTCGATTCAGACGCCCGCTTCGAGGAAGTGTTCGGCGCCGCGCAGCGCAAGACCACGACCCCGGCCAAGGCCCCTGCCCCGCGTCCGCGCACCCTGCGCACGGTGGATGGCGCGCCGCTGGCCGAAATCCGCAGCACCGGACGGGGCCTGACCCTGACCGTGCCGTCGAAAACCGCGAACGGCTTCGACCGCTGGCTCGACGGGCAGGCGGACGAAATCATGAAAGAGCTTCACGACCGCTGGCAAAGCACCCGGTCGGAGGACTGAGAGCAGTGGAAGAATAACAAGGAGGCACGAGAGGACAGGCGACAAAAGAAAAGCCCCCCAGGATTGATCCCGGAAGGCCCTTCTCGAACGTAGCAATTTGAGTTAGCCGCCAGACCCGGACTCTGTCAACCATGCATCGCGGTGCAGGGGCGGAGAATTGTTGTCTTTCGTGAAATGTCACATGGAAAACACGTCCCGACCCCCGTTCGGGCGACCGGTGGCGGCTTGTCTGCCGTCATCGGAAGCCTCGCAACGGCACGCTACCCCTATGTCCGACAAATGGGCCCTGTTGCGCGACCTGACCACCGGCGCCGAGGCGTTCGGCCTGGGCCACCGCACGCTTTCGGTGCTGAAGGCGCTGCTGACCTTTTGGCCGGAACGAGAGTTGCCCGCCGATCCCGACGAAGCCATCGTGTTCCCGTCGAACCGCGTCCTGTCGGAGCGGCTTTCCGGGATGCCCGAGAGCACGTTGCGCCGGCACCTGGCGAAGCTGGTCGAGACCGGCGTTGTCAGCCGTCACGACAGCCCAAACCGCAAGCGCTATGCCCGCGGCCAGTCCGGAGTGATCGGGATCGCTTTCGGGTTCGATCTCTCCCCCCTCGCCCGTCATGCCGAGACCCTGGCCTCTGCGGCGGCATCCGTCACCGCGCAGCGCGAGCGGATCGCCGTCCTGCGCGCCCGTCTCGGGATGCTGCGCCATCGTCTGACCGAGGAAGATGCTCCGGACGTTCTGATCGACGCGGCGCGCCTGATGCTGCGCCGCCGGGCCTCCGAACAGGATCTGGCCGAGCTTGTGAGCCGGCTCGAAGCTGCACTCCCTACCCCGGAACTCGTCGAGGCGACCCTTAAGCCCATCACCGAAACAACCAAAATGAGCGCCAGCGCCGCCCGGAATGAGCGGCACATACAAGAAACAGATAAATCTATTTCTGACTCTGAGTCCGCGCCTACGTCTGACGCTGCGCCAACGGAAAGCTCGGCATCTGCAGAGACGCCGAATGCGATCACCGTTCCGATGATCACAGACGCCTGTCGGGAATATCGGGCCTTCTTCCCAGATCAGCCGCGAGGCTGGCACGATGTCGTCTCGATCTCGCAGAGGCTTGCGCCCATGCTGGGGATCGACCCGCCGGTGCTACAGGAGGCGCAACGGATCATGGGACATGAGCGGGCTGCCGCGACGGTGCTTTGCCTGCTCGAACGGGCCAGCGAAATCCGCAAGCCAGGTGCGTATCTGCGACGGCTGACACAGGTGGCGCGGAAGGGCAGCTTCTCGGTCAGTGCGATGCTTGCAGCTGCCAGCCGACGCGCGCCAACGCCGGCCTTTGCCTAGTCGTGGGTTGCTGGAACTTCAGCAGCAATCCGTACGGCTGTGCGTCTCAGGGGCCGGCGCCGGGCTGAAGCGAACGCGCGTGATGCCTCAGGGATGCGCAGGTCAGGATCAAAGCGCCAAGCCCCTCTGCGAATTGGTCTGGCATGTCGAGGAGGGGCTTGCGACAGGGCGCCCGGTCCGGCATAGGATAGGCACGGCCTCTTCGCAAAGAAGCGTCGAGTGGTTGGCCTCTTTCGTCAAGGCGGAAAATCGGGCCCGAATGCCGGCCGGTCTGGCCCAAATCCTCCAAAATCACCTGAAAACCAGCAGAAATCCGGTAATTGTCAGCTGACAATCCTGAAAAATGCGTCTTTTCAATCGGTTAGTGTTTTGCCAGTCAGGCAAATCCAGCAAAACGGCTGACAATGCGTTGCGACCCTTGGCTGTGTTCCGGCAGATCGACCGCTTGGCTAGACTGAAGCTCCCCGGGCTCGGCCCGCAGCGACCTTGAGAGCGATGATGAGCCCGACTTCGACGCCTCTTGCCCAGATTGACGGACCCGCCGCATGACGGCGGCGCTCGATGTCCCCGGCGCGACGCTTCACTGCCGCGATCTGCTTGCTTTGCGTGAGGTCGCGCTGAGCGGGCGACAGAGCTGGGAGCCGTGCCAAACCATGCTGGTGGCGGATTTCCGGCCGTCGATGCTGCGCGGGCTGATCCGGGCGTTTCGTTCCGTAGCCGCCGCCGAAGCGCTAGTGCTGGTCGGCTGGCGGGTGGCCGAGGCTGGCGGGCAAGTGGGACTGCTGGCGATCGGGTCGGGCGCGCCCGTGCTTGTCGCGCCGGCTGCCGGGGCAGGGGCAATGCCGGAGGTGATCTCGGAGTTGGTGCGGGCGCATGATCTGGCGGCGGCGAATGCCATGGCCGGATGCCTCGACGATCCGCCGCTTGATCGGAGCCTCGTCTCGCTGGACCGGCTGACAACCGATGGCGAGCTTGTCATCGCCTCCGGCTTCGAGACACCCGGAGCGGCGCTGTCCCGGCGGCTCGGGATGCTCGGTCACACCCATGTGCTGCGGCTGATCCGGATCACCGACCTCTCCTTCACGGGAGAGATGCAGGACGATCACCCGGCCCCTGATCTGGCCGGGGCCAGCGCGATTTCGCTCGATGCCTGCCTGCCACCCGACGCGATGGCGCGGGTTTTGCGCTCGGACTGGTCGCAGCAAGGCTAAGAGGGCGAAAGTTGCGGGCTTACAATGCCGAACTTTGCGATTCTCCCGCGTTTATCCGAGAATCTCGCCCCATTGACCCGCTGAACTGGCATTTATCTTCGATAAATGCGCAGTGAGGGCCCGGAAAGTCGGCGTTTCCGACTTCGGGCCGATACGAATGGTTGCATTGCCCGAATCTCGGACCGGGCGCACCCTCGCGACCGGGCGCCGTATGGAGGCGGCGCCTCACAGGGAGGAGAAATCAACAGATGGGAATTCTCGACAAGATCTTTGGCGGCGACACCGACAGCGTGCCGCCGAAATACACGCATGTGAAGATACACCCCGCAGTCGACGACGAGGTGAAGCCAGCGACCCCCGGCTTTTCGGGTGGCACGCTGAAGTGCAAGTGCCCCAGCGATCAGGTGGTGGTGATGGTGGAGGCGCAAACCGCGCACAACCACGTTTGCGGCTGCACCAAGTGCTGGAAGCCCAAGGGCGCGATCTTCAGCCAGGTGGCGGTGGTCGGGCGCGACAAGCTCAAGGTCACCGAGCACGAGGAAAAGCTTGAGATCGTCGATGCCTCGGCCGCGATCCAGCGCCATGCCTGCAAGGGGTGCGGCGTGCACATGTATGGCCGGATCGAGAACACCGGGCATCCGTTCCACGGGCTCGATTTCGTCCATACCGAGCTGTCGCCGCAATCGGGCTGGTCGCCGGCGGAGTTCGCGGCCTTCGTGTCTTCGATCATCGAATCCGGGGTCGACCCGGACCGCATGGATGAGATCCGCGGCCGGCTGCGCGAGCTCGGGCTCGAGCCCTACGATTGCCTGTCGCCGCCGCTGATGGATGCCATCGCAACCCATGTCGCCAAGCAGAGCGGCGCTCTGAAGTAGACGGCTGACAATCGCCCCCGGCTCCGCGGAAACTCGCCGCGAGGGCCGGGCGCCCACAACACCATTGCGCGAACGAAAAATCCTGCGCTAACCTCCGACCCGGGAGGACATTTCAATGAAAGACGTTACCGAGGCCCGCTCGCCGGGTGCCGTGCGATCGGTCGTGATCGTGGACGATCACCCGCTCTACAGCGATGCGCTGGCGGCTGCGATCCAGCTGGTCTTTCCCGATTGCCGAATGGAGAAGGCCCAGACGCTGGGCGCGGCGCTGACCATGATCGAGAATGGCGTCTCGCCCGATCTGGTGATGTTCGACCTCAAGCTGCCGGATGTCTGCGGGATCTCGGGGTTTCAGCGCCTGCGCGAGGCGCTGCCGGATGTGCCCGTGCTGGTGATCTCGTCGCTGACCTCGGCGCAGGTTGTGCAGGCGCTGATGGCGGAGGGCGCGGCGGGCTTCCTGCCCAAGGACGCCCCGGCGCCGATGCTCCGGCAGGCCCTGCGCGATATCGCCGGCGGCGCGACCTACGTGCACCCGGGCTACCAGAGCAGTGCCGCGTCCAGCACGGGGGACGTGCCCTTCGAGGCGCTGCACCCGAAGCTCGCCGAGCTCACGCCACAGCAGCAGCGCATCATGAAGCTGATCTGCGCCGGCAAGCCCAACAAGCAGATCGCCTACGAGCTGTCGCTGGCCGAGGCCACGGTGAAGGCGCATATCACCGCGCTGCTGCGCCGGCTCGGGGTGCAGAACCGCACCCAGGCGGCGGTGCTGGTCGAGAACTCGGCCCCGGCCACCGCCATCGGCGCCGGCGAGGCCGACGCGCAGGCCTTTCTGAGCCGCTGAGCCATGCGCGACGAGCAGACGCCGCCGCGCTTCGTACAGGTCGCCGTGTCGCGCGACACCAACGCGCAGGCGGCGGTCCGCGAGGCGCTGGCCGGGATCGACCTGCCCGAGACCTGCTTCCTGCTCGCCTTCGTCCCTGACGGGCTGTCGCTCGAGGCGGTGGCGAACGCGCTCGAGGCCGGGGCAGGGGGGGTGCCGGTTTTTGGCTGCACGACGGCTGGCACGATCACCACCGAAGGCTACGAAACCGAGGCGCTGCTGCTGCTCGCCTTCCCGCGAGCGCATTTCCGCTGTGCCTCGATGCTGATCGCGCCGCTCAAGCCGATGTCGATGAAATCCATCGCCAGCGAGCTGCGCACCCATGCGGCCCGCTTCCGCCGCACCGCGGGTTGGAACCGGCTGGCGCTGATCTTTGCCGACGGGCTGTCGAAGCAGGAGGACCTGCTGGTCGCAACGCTCGAGGCGGCGCTCGGAGAGGTGCCGGTGTTCGGCGGATCGGCGGGCGACAACCTGGCCTTCCGGGAGACCTTCGTGCTGCATGAGGGGCGTTTTCACACCAATGCCGCGCTCCTGCTGTTGCTCGAGACCGACCTCGCGTTTCAGGGGCTGGGCTTCGATCATTTCCTGCCCACCGAGGAGCAGATGGTGGTGACCGAGGCGCTGCCCGACGAGCGGCTGGTGCTCGAGATCAACGGCGCGCCGGCAGCGCTCGAATATGCGCGCATCGTCGGCTGCCCGGTGGAGCAGCTCTCGCCCGAGGTGTTTGCCGAGAACCCGATGCTGGTGCGCCAGAACATGAACTACCACGTGCGCGCCGTGCATGACGCGCCGGGCGCGCATGCGCTGTCGTTCCTTGGCGCCATCGATGACGGGCTGATCCTGACGCTGGGCCGCGGCAAGGAGATCCTCGAGACGCTGGAGGCCGAGCTCGACGTGAAGGGCCCGCGCGAGGCGGCGCCGGATTTCGTCCTGGGCTTCGATTGCGTGCTGCGCAAGCTCGAGATTGAGCAGAAGCAGCTCACCTCGCAGGTCAGCGAGATCTTCCGTCGTCGCCGGGTGCTGGGCTTCAACACCTATGGCGAACAGCATTGCGGGGTCCACGTGAACCAGACCTTCGTGGGGGTGGCCTTCTTCGAGCCGGGGAGGCACGCCTTCGCATGATCGATCCGGACGAACCGCTCGACATCCAGCTCGCCCGGCAGGCCAAGATCATCGATGCGCTGATGCGGCGTGCCAACCGGCAGCACGAGGTCGGCAGCTCGGCCTATGGCGCCTTCCAGTCGGCCATTGCGCTGCAGGGGCAGATCTGGGCCAAGACCCGCGATCTCGAGCGCACCACCGACGAGCTGCGCCATGCCCGCGACGACACCCAGCGCATGCGCAAGAACCTCGCCGACGCGATGGCCGCGATGGATGGGGGCGTGGCGCTGTTCACCGCCGGGCGGCTCGAGGTCTGCAACGACATCTTCCAAGCGCTGTTGCCCGACATCTCGGAGCGGCTGCAGCCGGGGCTGGAGATCGACGCCTGCTTCGCCGCCATGTCCGACAGCCTCTACCTGGTGACCGTGGAGGGCAATTTCGACACCGCTCTGGCTCAGGCGCGGCGGGGCAGGGTGGGGGCCTCGGTGGTATCACTGGTGATCGAGCTGGTGGGCGACCGCTGGTACCAGATCAACCTCCAGCGCACGAGCGCCGAGAACATGGTGCTGCTGCTCACCGAGATCACCACCATCGTGCGCCGCAACCGCTCGGAGAAGGAGAGCCTGATCGACCGACAGGCCGACTATCTCCAGGCGGTGTTCGAGAACATGACCTCGGGGGTCTGCACCTTCTCGCCCGAGGGCGAGGTGATGATGTACAACCAGCAGTTCCGCCAGCTTCTGGGGCTGCCCTACACCATGCTGCAGCAGGGCTCCGACCTGCACCGGATGCTCGACTTCGTGGCCCAGCATGCGCTGATCACCGAGGCCGAGGATTTCGATATCGGCTACTGGCTCGACCGGCTCGAGCGGCAGGGGCGGCTGCGACGCCGGGTGCGCCATGCCACGGGCCGGATGCTCGACCTGCACGCGCACCGGCTGCCCGACGGCGGTGTGCTGCTCGAGCTCAAGGACGTGACGCTCGAGACACGCGCCACGGTGATGCTCGAGAACCGTGTGGCCGAGCGCACCACCGAGCTGACCCATGCCAACGCACAGCTGCGCCAGCAATTTGCCGAGATGGCCCGGGTCGAGGAGGAGCTGCGCGTGGCCAAGGAACGCGCCGAGGCGGCGGTCTCGTCCAAGACCCGCTTCCTCGCCGCCGCGAGCCACGACCTGCTGCAGCCGATCAACGCCGCCAAGCTGCTGATCGCGACTCTGAAGGACAGCGCCGCCGAGACCCGTTTCGCGCCGATGGTCGACCGGCTCGACGGCTCGTTCTCCTCGATCGAACAGCTGCTGCATTCGCTGCTCGACATCTCGCGGCTGGAATCGGCAGACCGCTCGCTGACACCCTCGGATGTCTGCCTCGGCACGCTGATGCGCAGCGTCTGGGAGGATCAGACCCCGGTGGCGCAGCGCAAGGGGGTGCAACTCGACGTGGTGCCGAGCATGGTTTTCGTGCGCTCGGATCCGGTCTACCTGCTGCGCTCGATCCAGAACCTCGTGGTCAACGCGCTGCAATACACCCCCGAGGGCGGGCGCGTGCTGGTGGGCTGCCGCCGCAAGGGCGGGGCGGTGGAGTTGCAGGTCTGGGACACCGGCATCGGCATCAGCCGCAAGGACCAGAAGCGGATCTTCGAGGAGTTCGCCCGCGCAGACAACGTGCCGCTCGGCTCGGGCGTGGGGCTGGGCCTGTCCATCGTCGACCGCACCTGCCGCCATCTCGGCCACAAGGTGCGGGTGCGCTCGAAGCCGGGCATCGGCTCGGTCTTCTCGGTCGAGATGGAGGCGGCGGCGGGCCGGCATGCGGCGCCGCAGCAGGGCTGCGAGCAGACGCCGGCGGTGGTCGAGGCCGAGATGGACTACATCATCCTGGTGATCGAGAACGACCCGGATGTGCTGTATGCCTTCACCCGAAAGCTGGAGCAATGGGGGGCGAGCGTGTTCGCGGCGTGCTCGGCGGTGGAGGCGCTGACCCATGTGCGCGACATGGGCATGGCGCCGGACATCCTGCTCGCCGACTACCAGCTCGACGATGGCGAAACCGGGGATCGGGCCATCGCCGCGGTGCGGGCCGAGTGCGGCGTGCAGGTGCCGGCGATCATGATCACCGCCGACCGCAGCAACGATCTTTTGAAGCGCGGCGCGCGCGAGGGGTTCTCGGTGCTCACCAAGCCGGTGCAGCTGTCGCGCCTGCGCCCGCTCATCGAGTGGAAGGTGCGCTGGCAGGCGCCGGAGGATGGGCCTGTGGATGGGGAGCAGTGAGGCGCTGGTGTCGACGCCGTGCCGCCGGGGGGCCAGCCCCCCGGACCCCCCGGGATATTTCCGGCCAGAAGAAGGGCAGGGCGTGGCGCGGGGTGGCGCGGGAGCGCGGCACCGACAAAAGTCGGCAATGACAGGGGGGGCAGGGGGAATAGCATGGGGCTCGGGAGGATTCACATCATGCGCAAGACACTGGCCCTTGTGGCGGCACTGAGCTGTTTCGCGGTCTCTGGCGGGGCGGCGACGACGGACGCGGAGCAGACCTATGATCTGCTCTTCAAGGGCGGCACGCTCGACGCGGTGAGCCGCGACGCGGAGCTGACCTACACCCGCGAGGTGCACAACGCCGCCAAGCCCGAGGCGGCGGAGCGCGACACCGGCGCCATCGCGCTGTCCTTCGAGGAGGGCGAGGCGGTGGTGGCGACGTTGGAATTCCGTCAGGATGGCAAGCACCGCAATCTCGGCAGCTTTCCGGCCAGCGTCGGCAATCCGATGATCATGGTGTTCTACGAGAGCGTGATCCGCGACATGGCCGAGACCGCCGGCGGATCGCCCTTTTACATCCGAAACCGGGTCAAGGAGGCGCTGGTGCAGCCCGCCGAGATCGAAACCGGGGAGGCAGAGTTCGGGGGCGAGACCGTGGCGACCCGGACGGTCACGCTGCGGCCGTTCCTCGACGATCCGAACCGCGACCGGATGATGGGGTTTGGCGATCTCGAGCTGCGGGTGACCATGTCGGATGCGGTCCCGGGGTGGTATCTCAGCCTGGTGGCCGAGGCGCCCGGAGCGCAGGGGACCGAGGAGGGCTACGTCTCGGCGCTGCGCTTCGAGCAGGTGACGGAGCAATGATCCGCGCGGTCGTGCTGGGGCTGGCGATGCTCGCGCCGGGCTGGGCCGCGGCACAGAGCGTCGCCGAACGGCTCAACGACTACCCGACCGAGGCGCGGGCGGATTACGTCTTTGGCTGCATGGCGTCGAACGGGCAGAGCCGGCAGGTGCTGCGGCAATGCGCCTGCTCGATCGACGAGATCGCGTCGATCCTTCCTTACGAAAAATATGTCGAGGCCGAGACGGTGCTGTCGATGCGGCTTACCGGGGGCGAGCGCATGGCGGTGTTCAGCAGCGCCGTCGCCGCCAACAACCTGGTGGTCGATCTGCGCCGGGCGCAGGCCGAGGCCGAGGTGGTGTGTTTCTTCTGAGGCGTTGCCCCCTTGGTCGGTGCCACCGGTCCCGTCGCCTCGGGCCTCAGTCTCGAGCCCCTGCGATGGTGACGATTGCTGACCGGCTGCTTGCGGTGACGCGCGCGTCTCAGAGCCGCCGCCTCCGCCCTAGCTTTCCACCTTTGGCAGTTCGGTCTCGAAGGTGTTGCCGTCGGTGTCACTGGCCCTGACCGTCAGCGCTGGCGCGCCGTTGTCGAGATAGCTGAAGCGGAACACCGGATTTTCGCTGATCGAGATGCCGCCATCCATCGCGAACAGCCTTTCCTCGCCCTGCCAGACCTCGAGATGGTCGATGAAATGTGCCGGGATGAAGAGCTGGGTGATCTGGTCGCGCTGCAGGCCGGAATAGTTCGGGTGCCGGATCTGGATCTGCGCCTCGCGCCGGGGCATCGAGATGGCCGGGGCCTCGGCCTCGCCGAAGAGCCGCAGCTTCATCTGGCCCATGTTGGCGAGCGCCACCTCGGGGTCACGGGTGGCGGGGGCGGAGCAGCCGCCGGAGGCCTTCACGAAGCGCCCGCCCATGCGCAGCCCCTCGGGCGTCTCGGCGATGACGCGGACGTTGGAATATTGGTTGACCCGCACCCGCATCTCGAAATCGAGCGGGGCCATGGCGGGCGCGAAGGTGAACGCGCCGGCGACAGGCGCCGGGTTCTCGTCGATCACCACGGTGGCGCGGTCGATCCGGGCCGAGAGATCGGTTTGCACGATGTGGATCGGCACGGTTGCGGCGTCCTCGGCGCGGTAGGGCGCCTCGATGGTGAAGAGCCCGTCGGCCGGGGTGATCTCGGCGTCGCCGACCACGTCGGCGCGCAGGCTCTGCCATGTCGGGCTCTCGGTCAGAGGGTTCTGGGTGTCGGCGGCGAGCGCCGGGACCGCCAGGGCGGCCGCCAGAAGGGCGGCGGGAATGGTGAGGCTGTCCATGCTTCTCCTCCTCGCATGGGATATTGTCGGATCATGCCACAGATCTGCGACTCACGGTACCGAGCGCTTTGTCGGTGTGGATCACGCCTGTGTGTGGCGCGAGGCTGCGGCGAGGAGGCGCGCGATGATCGAGGCGGTCGTGATGATCTGTGCGGCGCTGGCGGGGGAGCCCTGCCGCGCGGCGCTGGTGCCGGGCTACGAGGCGGAGAGCCTGGAGGCCTGCGAGGCGGCGCTTGCGGCGCGCGCGGTGGAGGGCGCGGTCTGCCAGGCCGCAGGTGGGGCGCTTGCGGTCGAGGAGGTGGCGCCCGGGGTCTTCGTGCATGTCGGCCGGATCGAGGAGCCGGATGTCGGCAACGGCGGCGATGTGTCGAACCTCGGTTTCGTCATCGGCGACGCGGCGGTGGCGGTGATCGACACCGGCTCGGCGGCGTGGGTCGGCGAGGCGCTGTGGCGGGCGATCCGGGCACAGACGGCGCTGCCGGTGCGGCACGTGATCCTCACCCATGTGCATCCCGATCACGTGCTGGGCGCCAGCGTCTTCCCCGGCGCCGAGGTCGTGGGCCACGCGGGTCTGGCGCGGGCGCTGGCAGAACGGCAGGGCAACTATCTCGAGAGTTTCGAGCGCGAGATCGGCCTGCCGCTGTTTCTCGGCACCGAGGCGCCCGAGGTGACGCGCGGCGTCGAGAGCGGCACGCTGATCGACCTAGGGGGCCGGGTGCTGGAGCTGCGCGCCTGGCAGACGGCGCATAGCAGCACCGATCTGACGGTGCTGGACCGGACCACGGGGACGCTCTTTGCCGGCGATCTGATCTTCGACGGGCACGTGCCTGCGCTCGACGGCAGCCTGCGGGGCTGGCAGGCGGTGCTGACCGAGATGCAGGGGCTCGACGTGGCGCGGCTGGTGCCGGGGCATGGCGGTCCGGTGCTCGAATGGCCCGAGGGCGGGGCGCCGGTGCTGGGCTATCTCGATGTGCTGGCGCGGGATGCGCGGGCGGCGATCGACGCAGGGATGCGGCTGGGGGACGCAGTGCAGGAGATCGGGATCAGCGAGGCGGGGGCGTGGGCGCTCTTCGAGGCGTTCAACGCGCGGAACGCGACGGTCGCCTATACCGAGCTCGAGTGGGAGTAGGGGCCTGTCACGCCGGGGCGCGATCAGTTCCCCAGCGCGGACCCAAGCCCGCATGGCGCCGCAATGCTCGGTGGCCCCTCAGCCCTCGGACGCCTTTTGCAGCTCCTCGGAGAACTGCCGGCGCAGGCGGCGGCGGACATCGGCGGCGCGGTTGCGCTTTTCCTCGGTCTCGGTGAGGATCTTCAGCTCCGGCACCTGCGCCGGCTTGCCGTCATCGCCCATCGCCACCATGGTGAAATAGCACGAGTTGGTGTGCCGCCGCGTGCCCTTGCGGATGTCCTCGGCCTCGACCCGGATGCCGATCTCCATCGAGGTGCGCCCGACATGGTTCACCGCGGCGCGGAAGGTCACCAGCTCGCCGACGTTGATCGGCTGCTTGAAGGTCACCTGGTCCACCGAGAGCGTCACCGCGTAGCGCCCGGAAAACCGCGAGGCGCAGGAAAACGCCACACGGTCGAGCAGGTTCAGAAGCGCGCCACCATGCACCTTGCCGCTGAAATTCGCCATGTCCGGCGTCATCAGAACGGTCATTTCAAGCTGCCTCGGGTCCATTGGTCGCTCCTGTCCTAGCATCCCCGGTGTTTGCGCCAAACACGCGCGAGCGCGCAAGGCCAAACTGCCGCCGGGTCAGCGGGTGGGGGCAACACCATCCAGACAGAAGCCGCGATTGCGCATCGTGGTGATCTCGAAGCCGAAATCCGAGGCAGGATGCAGCTTCTTGCGCAGGTAGCCAATGTACACGTCGACCACGTTTTCCGAACGCGACTCGCCGGCCCAGAGCGCATCGAAAATGGTGCCGCGGGGCAGGGGGGAGCCGGCATGGTCTGCCAGCAGCGCCAGCAGCGCGAATTCGCGTTCCGTCAGGTGCTCCGAGCGGGTCTCGGTGACGAGGCTCTGGTCCTGCGCCCGCAGCTGGGCCGGTGAGGGGCGCAGAGCGGCGACGCGGCGCTCCTGCACCTTGAGCCGCGCCACCAACTCGTCGAAGGAGAACGGTTTGACCACGTAATCATCCGCCCCCGCCTCGAGTCCGGCGGCGCGGTGTTCGACCTCCGAGAGCGCCGAGAGCATGACGATGGGCAGCTGCGCGCCCCCGGCGCGCGCGGCGCGCACCAGCTCGATGCCGCTGTCGGCGCCGAGCATGACATCGACCACCGCAGCGACATAGCGTTGGCTGGTCAGCTCGGGCAGGGCGGTGTCGGCGCGGTTGCGGGTCTCGACCGCGTAGCCGTGCAACCCCAGCCCGCGCGCCAGCGCCGAGCAGATCTCGGGGTCGTCATCGACCACAAGGAGGGGGGCGGCATCCTTCATGGCGAGAGCTTAGGCGCTGGCCGCAGGAAGACGAACCGAGATTTTTGTCCCGGGTGCGTCGCCGAGGGCGATTTCGCGGGGCAGGGGGCTCGTCACCGCGATCGTGCCGCCCTGTTGCTCAACCACCCAGCGCGCCAGCGCGAGGCCGAGACCGAAGCCCTGCGCGGTGCCGCCCGATCCTTGCGCGAAGCGGTCGAAGATCCGCGCCTGATCCCCGGGCGCGATGCCGGGGCCGTTGTCGCTGACTGCGACCGTGCCATCGGGCGTGACCTCGAGGCGCAGCGCACCGCCGCTGCGGGCGTGGCGGATGGCGTTGCGGATGAGTCCCACGATCACCTGCCGCAGCCAGTTGCGGTCTCCCTCGACGGTGACCTCGGGGAGAGCGCCGGGGGCGGCGAGGGTCATGCCGGCGTTCGACAGTTCGGCGGCGGTCTCGGCGATGGCGTCCTGCACCAGAGCGCCGAGATCCACCGGCGCTGTGTCGAGCCCGAGCTGGCCGGTCTCGGACCGCGCGATGCGCAACAGGTCGTCGATGCGGCGATTGAGGCGGGTGGCGCGGGTTTCGATGGTGGCGAAGGCCGCCTGCGGGTCGGGCGCGCCCTGCCGGCCGAGCTGTGCCTCCATCAGGATGACGGTCAGCGGTGTGCGCAGTTCGTGCGAGATGTCGGCGAAGAAGCGGCGGCGGTCCTCGTCAGTGCGCTCGAGCCGCATGTTGGCGGCGCGCAGCGCCTCGGTGCGCTCGTCGATGATCTGGTTCAGGCGCGCGCGATCCTTTGCCACGGTCTCGGCGCGGGTGGCGAGCGCCTCGGCCATGCGGTTGGTCTCGGCGTAGAGCTGGCCGATCTCGTCTTGACGGTCGTCGGGCAGGCGAATGGCGAAATCCTCGCCACGGATGCGCTGCGCAGCGGCGCGCAGCGCGTCGAGCCGCCGGAACTGCGGCCGCACGAGGCCGAGATAGACTGCGGCGCAGAGCAGCAGCGCCGCCAGTCCCATCGCGAGCGCAACGCTGGTCAGCCGCTGGCGCAGGCTGTCGATGCCGGTCAGGATCTCGCGCCTCAGGCGTTTCTCCTCGTTGACCGCCTCGGCGAGAAGCGGCTCGAAGCCGGAGGCGAAGGTGTCGAGATAGGCACGCAGGCGGTCGCGGTCATCTGTCGCCGAGATCAGACCGTCATGGGCCTGAGCAAAGCGTGCCTCCATACGGGCGATCGACAGAGACAGCGTGGCGCGGCGGGTCTGGGCGTCGAGCCCGAGGCTCTCGGCGCTGGTGACCTCGGCATCGAGCCCGGCACGCAGCCGGGTGAAGGTCCGGCGCATGTTGGCGGCGATGGTGTCGGTGCGCTCGGCGCGCACCTCGGGCGGCTGGCCACGCTGGATGACCTCGGCGGCGACCACGATAAAGGTGGAGACCTGGGTGGAGAGCGCGGCGTATTCCTCGAGCCGGCGTTCGGCAGCGAGCGCGCTGTCGAGCCGGTCGGAGACCTGCGCCATGCCGAGCACCACCATGGCCGCGGTGAGCAGGGTGGTCAGGGTCAGAAGGCCCGCGGCAAGCCCGAGGCGGGCCTTGAGCGACAGGGGCGGCAAGCGGCGCGTTAACATTTGGTCAGCTTTGTTTACCTTTATTTAACGCCCAAAATGTGGCATTCTGGGGCATTCACTGCCGAAAAATCCGTCTAATGCTGCAATGCAGCATGGGTGACACAAATGCTTTGAACCCATTTTCATCCTGCCTGCGTGACTCTGACACTGCATCACGTCCCAACCCACGAGGCAAACATGATTGAGCTTCTCTTTGTGGCCTGCCTGTCCACAGCGCCAGATCAGTGCCAGGAACGCAGCCTGCTGTTCACCGACATTTCTCCCATGACCTGCATGATGGGCGCGCAGCCCGAGCTTGCGAAATGGACCGAGACGCATCCGGCCTTTCGGGTGACCGGCTGGAAATGCCAGATGGTCAACCCGAACGAGAAAGAGGTCTGATCCCGTCACGCGGCCCTGTCGGGAGGGCCGGCCGCGTGACTCCTTCTTTGATCCTTTCCGGTCCCCGGAGTTTGTGACTTTGCGAGCGTAGCGCCTGTCTTACCCGTGGTTGCGAAGGCGCATCGCAGCCTGGGCAATTTCGCCCATCCTGCGGTGATCCCGACGAAAATGCGCCTCCTCCCTTAGGAGCAATTGACGCCGCCCGGACAAGGGGCCACGCTTCCCGCCGGAGGCAGGGGGAGGAGACCCGTGCAGGGACAAGATACGGCCGAGCGCTGGCAGCGCACGGGGAGCGCCACGGGCCGGGCGCCCGGGGGCGTCGCGGTGACCGCGATCTCGCTCTGCGGGCTGGTGCTGCTGTGGGTCCTGGCCGCCACGCTGACCGATGACGCGCAGGTGCTGCCGCAGCCATGGGACCTGATCGAGCCCTTCGTGCAGGCGCTGAGCTCGGGTGAGCTGCTCTTTCACCTGGGCCGCACGCTGGGTCGGGTGGCCTGGGCCTTCGTGCTGGCGATGAGCCTCGGCATCGCGCTGGGACTGGCGATGGGGCGGCTTCCGGCGTTGGATCGCTGGCTCGATCCGTGGCTGGTGATCTTCCTCAACCTGCCGGCACTGGTGCTGATCGTGCTGTGCTATCTCTGGATCGGTCTCACCGAGACCGCCGCCATCGCAGCCGTCACACTCAACAAGATCCCCAACGTCGCCACGGTGATCCGCGAGGGCGCCCGGGCGCTCGATCCGGGGCTCGACGATATGGCCGGGGTCTACCGGATGCCCTGGGCCACGCGGATGCGCCACGTGGTGCTGCCGCAGCTCGCGCCCTTTGTCACCGCCGCCGCGCGCTCGGGCGTCGCGGTGATCTGGAAGATCGTGCTGGTGGTCGAGTTCCTTGGCCGCTCGAACGGCGTCGGTTTCCAGATCCACCTGTATTTCCAGCTCTTCGACGTGGCCATGGTGCTGGTCTACGCCTTCTCCTTCATCGCGGTGATGCTGGCGGTGGAGTGGCTGGTGCTGCAACCCTGGGAGCGTCGGGTGCGCCGATGGCGCGGGTGATGCCCGGCGAAACGCCCACGACAACAATGATACGCAAAAGGCCCGCATGACCGCTCTGGAAATCAATGACCTCGGCTACAGCTTTGGTGCCAAGCGCGCACTCGACGGGGTAAGCTTTGCCCTGCGGCCGGGCAAGTTCACCGCGCTGCTTGGCCCCAACGGTGCCGGCAAGTCGACGCTGTTTTCGCTGCTCACCCGGCTTTTCGTCAGCCGCGAGGGGCGGATCTCGGTTGCCGGGCACGATCTGGCGCGCGAGCCGCGCGCGGCGCTGTCGAAGATCGGCGTGGTGTTCCAACAGCCGACGCTGGATCTCGACATGTCGGTGATGCGCAACATGCGGTATTTCGCGGCGCTGCACGGCATCTCTGGGCGCGAGGCGAATGCGCGCTCCGAGCGCGCGCTGGCGCAGCTTGGCATGGTCGAGCGGGCGGGCGAGAAGGTGCGCGACCTCAACGGCGGCCACCGCCGCCGCATGGAGATCGCCCGCGCGCTGATCCACGAGCCCGAGGTGCTGCTGCTCGACGAGCCGACGGTGGGGCTCGATTTCAAGAGCCGTCAGGCCATCGTCGACCACGTGCACGGGCTGGCCGAGCGCGGGCTCACGGTGTTCTGGGCCACGCACCTGGTGGACGAAATCCGCGACTACGACGACGTGGTGGTGCTGCACCGGGGCCGGGTGCTGGCGCACCGCGCCGCCGCCAAGCTGCGCGAGGGCCGGCCGCTGGCCGAGGTCTTCATCGAGATGACCGGCGGGGAGGAGACACGATGAGCCTTTATCTCACCGCCATGCTCGCGATCATTCGCCGCGAGGCGCTGCGCTTCATCCATCAGCGCTCGCGCTTTCTCGCCGCACTCGTCCGGCCGCTGGTTTGGCTGGTGGTCTTCGCCGCCGGATTCCGCGCGGCGCTGGGGCTGTCGATCATCCCGCCCTATCAGACCTATATCACCTACGAGGTCTATATCGTGCCCGGCCTCTGCGGCATGATCCAGCTGTTCAACGGGATGCAGTCCTCGCTGTCGCTGGTCTACGATCAGGAAATGGGCTCGATGCGGCTGCTGCTGACCTCGCCGCTGCCGCGCTGGTGGCTGCTCTTCTCCAAGCTGCTTGCGGGCGTGGCGGTGTCGATCCTGCAGGTCTATGTCTTTCTTGCCATCGCGGCCGGGTTCGGCATCGTGCTGCCGCTGGCCGGCTATGCGCTGGTGCTGCCAGCGCTGCTGGTCTCGGGGCTGATGCTGGGGGCGCTGGGGCTGCTGATCTCCTCGACCATCCGCCAACTCGAGAATTTCGCGGGGGTGATGAACTTCGTGATCTTCCCGATGTTCTTCCTGTCGACGGCGCTTTACCCGCTCTGGAAGATGGCCGAGAGCTCGACCCTACTGCGCGACATCTGCGCCTGGAACCCGTTCACCCACGCGGTCGAGCTGATCCGTTTTGCGCTCTATCTCGAGCTCAACGGCTGGGCGCTGCTCTGGGTCTGTCTGAGTTTCGCGGTGTTCTTCGGGCTGGCGCTGGTGGGCTATGACCCGGCCTACGGGATGACCCGGCGCCGCAAGGGCTGAGCCTCTGCGCGCAAAGCCAAGGTGACGCCGCCGGGACTGGCGATCTGGTGACGCTGGCGCCGCCTGTCGAGGTCTTTCAAAGGTGGACGGGAGAAACCGGGGCGTTCGGCAGGCGCATCGCCATCGCTCGGGCAGGCGATGCGCGTCTCCCCTCCGCCCTGCGCGCTAACACCGCCAATAGGGGCTTTCTGCCCCGCTAAGGTGATGTTAAGCCCTTGCTCAACCACCCCTGCCGCTTATCGGCATCCCCCCAGATCCATCGGAGGAGCGAAAGTACCATGGCCGACCAGAACACTCCCGACATTGTGTATACAAAGGTAGACGAAGCGCCCGAGCTGGCCTCGGCCTCGCTTTTGCCGATCATCCAGAGCTTTGCGTCCGCGGCGGGAATCAGCGTCGGGACCAAGGACATTTCGCTCGCCGGCCGCATCATCTCGACCTTCCCCGAGGTGCTGACCGACGAACAGAAGCAGTCGGACGACCTCGCATGGCTCGGCGAGTGGGTGAAGAAGCCCGAAGCGAACGTCATCAAGCTGCCCAACATCTCGGCGTCCGAGCCGCAGCTCGTCGCCGCGGTCAAGGAACTGCAGGAGCAGGGCTACGCACTGCCGGACTACCCCTATTCCCCGTCCACCGACGAGGAAAAGGCCGTGCGCGCCAAGTATGACACCATCAAGGGCTCGGCGGTGAACCCGGTCCTGCGCGAGGGCAACTCCGACCGCCGCGCCGCGGCTGCCGTGAAGAACTACGCCCAGTCCAACCCGCACCGCATGGGCGAGTGGACCTCCGACAGCAAGACCCGCGTGGCCTCGATGTCGGGTGGCGACTTCTTCTCGAACGAAGTGTCGGCGACCCTGCCCAAGGCCGCGACCGCCAAGATCGTGCTCGAGACCGCCGAAGGCGAGACCGTCCTGAAAGAGGGCGTCTCCTACCCCGAGGGCACCGTGGTCGATGCGACCTACATGTCGGCTAAGGCGCTCGACGCCTTCCTCGCGGAAGAGATCGAGAAGACCAAGGCCGAGGGCACGCTGTTCTCGCTGCACATGAAGGCCACCATGATGAAGGTCTCCGACCCGATCATCTTCGGCCACGCGGTCAAGGAATGGCTCAAGCCGGTGTTCGAAAAGTACGGCGCCAAGCTGGAAGAGCTCGGCGTGAACCCCAACGGCGGCCTCGGTGCGCTGCTCGAGCGGGTCAAGGACGAGCCCGAGATCCTCAAGGCCATCGAGGAGGTGCGCGACACCCGCCCGCCGATGTACATGGTCAATTCGGACAAGGGCATCACCAACCTGCACGTGCCCTCCGACGTGATCATCGACGCCTCGATGCCGGCACTGATCCGCGATGGCGGCAAGGGCTGGGGCCCGGACAACGCGCAGCACGACACCAACTGCGTGATCCCCGACAACTCTTACGCGCCGGTCTATGACGCCGCGATCGAGTTCTTCAAGGCCAACGGCAAGCTCGACCCGGCCACCGCCGGCACCGTGCAGAACCTCGGCCTGATGGCGCAGAAGGCGGAAGAGTACGGCTCGCACCCGACCACCTTCGAGATCCCCTCGGCAGGCACCGTGAAGATGATCCTCGACGACGGCACCGTGCTGCACAGCCACGCGGTCGAAGCGGGCGACATCTGGCGTTCGGCCTCGGCCCGCAAGGCGCCGATCGAGGACTGGGTGAACCTTGCCATCGAGCGTCAGAAGGCCACCGGCTACCGCGCCATCTTCTGGCTTGACGCCAACCGCGCCCACGATGCCGAGCTGATCGCCTACGTGAAGCCGATCCTCGAGGCCAAGGGCGTGGCCGACAAGTTCGAGATCATGGCGCCGCGCGAAGCCACCATCGCCTCGCTCGAGACCATCACCAAGGGCGAGAACACCATCGCGATCACCGGCAACGTGCTGCGCGACTACCTCACCGATCTGTTCCCGATCCTCGAACTCGCGACCTCGGCCAAGATGCTGTCGATCGTCAAGCTGATGAACGGCGGCGGCCTGTTCGAGACGGGCGCCGGCGGCTCGGCACCCAAGCACGTGCAGCAGCTCATGGAGCAGAACCACCTGCGCTGGGACTCGCTTGGCGAATTCTGCGCGCTTGGCGAAAGCTTCAAGTTCTACGCCGACCAGACCGGCAACGAGAAGGCGCGGGTGCTGGGCGAGGCGGTCGACATCGCCACGCAAGGCATCCTCGACGAGAACCGCTCGCCCTCGCGCAAGGTCGGTGAGCCCGACAACCGCGACAGCCACTACTGGTTCGCCCGCTACTGGGCGCAGGCGCTGTCCGAGCAGTCGACCGATGCCGAGCTGAAGGCCCATTTCGAGCCCATCGCCACGGCGCTGGTCGCCAGCGAAGCCGCCATCGTCGGCGAGCTTTCGGCGGCACAGGGCAAGGCTGTGGATCTCGGCGGCTACTACCACGGCGACGCGGTCAAGACCGCATCCGTGATGCGCCCGTCGGGCACGCTGAACGGCATCATCGGCTGATCCGCTTCTGATCTTCCCCCGTCCTCGTATGCGAGGGCGGGGGGCTCACGCCCGGTCGCGGGCAAAAACGCGACACCTTGCCGAGCACGACTGCGCGGCGCTGAGGCAGCGCTTGCGATGCGCCCGGCCCTTCGACAGGTTTCGTCCGAAAGATCGAACTCGGAGAGCCGTCGTGTCATCAGGAAATGTGTCGTCGGGACATCCGCGGTCGCTTGCATATTTCGCGACGCTGCTGCTGACGCTTGTCGCCACCGGGGCGCTTTACCTGCTGTATCTTTCCGGCCTGCAGGCGGGCGGCTTCGACGCCGCCGGTCTGCTGCTGGGCCGGGATTTCCTCAACCTGCATTTCGCCGGCACCCTGCTGGGGCAGGGCGAGATGACCACGCTGTTCGACCAGCAGGCCTATGCCGAGGCGATGCGGGCGCATCTCGGGCGCGACTACACGATCCACAACTGGTCCTACCCGCCGCACATGTTCCCGGTGGCGCAGCTCGCCGCGAGCCTGCCGTATTTCGTGGCGCTGGGGCTCTGGACGCTGCTCGGTGTGGCGCTGACCTGCGTCGGGGCACGGCTTGCCGGGGTGCCGCTGGCGTGGCTTCTGCCGATCGTGCTGTCCCCGGCGGTGACGGTCAACCTTCTGGCCGGGCAGAACGGCACCTATACCGCCGGGCTGCTGCTGCTGGCGCTGACGCTGGCCGAACGGCGGCGCTGGCTGGGGGCAGGGCTGTGCTGGGCGCTGCTCACGGTCAAGCCGCATCTTGGGCTGCTGGCGCTGCCGATGGTGCTGCTGCGCCGGCAATGGCGCATCGTGGCGGCGGGGGCGGTCTGCCTGTCGGTGATCGTCGCGCTGACACTGGCGCTCTACGGGGCCGAGCCTTGGCGCCTGTTCCTCACCGAGACCACCGCGCAGCAGCGGGTGGTGGTGGAAGAGTGGCGCGGGCTCTTGCTCAAGCTGATGCCGACCGCCTTTATCGCCGGGCGCCTTGCAGGGCTTGAGACCGGTGCGGCCTACCTGCTGCACGGCGGCGTTGCGATGCTGACGCTGCTGCTGCTCTGGCGCAGCTGGCCGGGGCAGGGGGGCACGTTGCGGGACTGGATCACGTGGTTCAGCCTCGGCACGTTCCTGTTGCTGCCCTACAGCTTCTACTATGACCTCGTGATCGTGCAGGTCATGCTGGTGCTCTGGGTCGGGGATCCGAAGGGGCTGTTCCCGACGCGTTCGGAAGCGGTGGCGCAGATCGCTTGGTACGTGGCGTGGTTCTTGCCCTACCTCTGCTATCTCGCGGCCTTTGCCTGGAACCTGCAACCGGCGCCGGTTCTTCTGCTGTTGATGCTGTTTGGTCGGCTCATGGACCAGCGGCGCGCCGAGCCCGCCTAGTCGGCGGTTGTCTTCGCGCAACGCCTTGGACGGCGGGTAAGATCGGGGAAAGCATCCGAAGCGCGGGCGCGCCATGGGGCGTGGATCTGAGCGCGTGTCACGCTCTGATCTTGCCCGGACCGGGCCGCGATGGCATGAGCGCTGCATGGACAAGGTCGATTGCATCATTGCCGGCGCGGGCGTCGTCGGGCTCGCCATCGCACGGGCGCTCGCGCAGCGAGGCGTCGAGGTTCTGATCCTGGAACCAGAGGACGCCTTTGGCACCGGCACCTCGTCGCGGAACTCCGAGGTGATCCACGCCGGCATCTACTATCCCACCGGCAGCCTGAAGGCGCAGCTCTGCGTCGAGGGCAAGGCGCGGCTCTACGACTATGCGCGCGCCTTCGACGTGCCACACAGGCGCTGCGGCAAGTTGATCGTGGCGACCAGCGACGCGCAGGTGGCAGCACTGGAGGGCATCCGCGCCAAGGCCAAGGCGGCGGGGGTGCATGATCTGCGGTTGATCCCGGCGGACGAGGCGCTGTCCATGGAGCCCGAGCTTGCCTGCAAGGCGGCGCTTCTCTCGCCCTCCACGGGGATCGTGGACAGCCACGCGCTGATGTTGTCGCTGCTGGGGCAGGCGGAACAGGCCGGCGCCCTCCTGAGCCTCGGGACGCGGGTTGCCGGGGTGCGGGCGACGGCTGACGGGTTCGAGGTGACCAGCGAGGATGTCGCCAGCGGCGAGTGCTTCACCATGGGCTGCGCGCATTTCGTGAATGCCGCCGGGCTTCATGCCTCCGAGCTTGCGGCGCGCATCGAAGGTCTTGGCGCGGCTCACGTCCCCACGACCCTCTACGCACGCGGCAATTATTTCGCGCTCCCCGGGCGGGCGGCGTTTTCGCGGCTGATCTACCCGGTGCCCGAGCCCGGCGGTCTCGGCGTGCACCTGACGCTCGATCTGGGCGGCGGCATGCGGTTCGGGCCGGATGTGGAGTGGATCGACGGCGTCGACTATCGGGTCAATGGCGCGCGCGCGGGGCATTTCGAGACCGAGATCCGCAGGTACTGGCCGGCGCTGCCGGCAGGCGCGCTCGCGCCGACCTATTGCGGCATCCGACCCAAGCTCTCGGGCCCTGGTGAGCCGGCGGCAGATTTCCGCATCGACGGGTCGGAGGTGCACGGAGTGGCGGGGCTCGTGAATCTCTTCGGTATCGAAAGCCCGGGGCTGACCGCGTCGCTGGCGATTGCCGAGCGGGTGGCGGGGCAGCTGGCGCGCTGAGGCCTCAGCCCTCGGGCGTGGTGTCGGCGACGACGGCGCCGCGCTCGCCCATCGGAAGGCGCGGACCGCGCGTTGTATCGGCGCGGGTCTGATGCTCGAGCTCGGCGTTGATCTTGCCGCCAAGCAGCACCACGAAGGCCGAAATCCAGAGCCAGAACAGCAGGATGACCACCCCGGCGAGCGATCCGAAGGTTTCCTGATAGCTGCCGAAATTCTCCGCGTAGATCGAGAAGCCCACCGAGGTGACGATCCACAGCAGGCAGGCGATGGCGGCCCCAGGCGTGACCCAGCGCCAGCGCGCCGGGCGGCGGTCGGGGCCGAAGTGATAGATCAGCGCCACGGCGAGCACCGTGAAGCCCAGCAGCAGAACCCAGCGCAGGCCCGAGACGAGCAATTCCGCCGTGCCACCCAGGGGGATCACCGCGAGGACGCCGGGCAGAATCAGCACCCCGGCAAAGGCCAGCACAAGGCCGACGATCAAGAGGAAGGTCAGCGCCATGGTTGTGAGCTTCAGCTTGACGAAGCCCCGGCTCTCGCGCTCGCCGTAGGCGACGTTGAGCCCGGCCACGAGGTTGCCCACCCCGGCGGAGGCCGAGTAGAGCGCCAGCCCGAGGCCCAGCAGAGCCGCGAGACCGAGCCCACCCTGGTCCGACCCGGCAACGCTCTTGGCCTGATCGATGACGATCTCGGCGGCGCGGTCCGGCAGCATGGCCGAGATCTGCTGGATCTGGTCGGTCACGTCGGCCGGGGTCAGGAACAGCCCGGCCACGGCCATCAGCGCCGTGATCGCCGGGAAGATGGCCAGAAGCCCGAAGAAGGCGACCCCGGCGGCGATCAGGCTGAGCCGGTCCTCGCCGATCCCGTCCTTCACGCGCAGGGCGGCGGCCTTCCAGCTGGCCCGGCCGAGTTCGGCGGGGCGGGAGGCGAAAGAGGTCTCTGCGGGCATGACTGGCTCCGGTCGGCAAAGGCTATTGGAGATGAACCCGCCGTCACGCCAGCGAGTTCCCGCCGATCTGCCGTCACGGGCAATTCTCACGAAAGGCTCTCAATTATTTGTCAGCGCCGTGTGTCGCCCTACTCCTCATGCGTGTGGCGGCGTGCTGCTCCCCGGCGCATCGCCCCTGACACATGAACAGGAGCCACTCATGTCATATCGCCATGGCCTCACGGTCATAATGGTCTTTGCGATCGTTGCCATCGGCTGCGGTCTCTACGGCTATTTCGCCCCGCTCACCGGCGTTACCGGAGTCTGGGGGCCGCTCGCGGCCGCCTTCGGAGCGCTTTGCATTCTTCTCGGTGGCGCGCTGATGGTGCGTGCCCGCAGCCGCGGCGCCCGGTTCGTGCTGATGCTGCTTCTGGCGCTTGGCATCGTTCTCACCGCCTTCGCCGCATGGTTGCTGCACCAGTGGATCATGCTGGCCGCGCTTGGGCTTTGCGCCGTGGGCTGGCTGGCCGCCGTTTCCGGACCGGAAGGAGATGTCGCATGAACCGTCTGTTGCGATCCACCGCCATCCTGACCCTGCTTGCCGTACCCGTTTTCGCTCAGCAGGAAGATACCCCTGGTCCGACCGCTGAACCCGAGGCCGCGGCGCCGGAGACCGGTGTGCCCGCGCCCGAAGAGGCCGCGCCGGAGCCAGAGGCCACCGCCGACGCGGACGATGCGCCCGCCGAACCCGCGGAGGCGGGTGCTGAGGGTGACGCCGCGCCAGCCCGCGACGCGGCCGAGCCTGACACCGCCGAGACCAACGGTGCGACACCTGCGGCCGATGCGCCCGCCGCCGAGCCGGGCACGGCTGAAGACGATGCGTCAGCGTCGGAAGAGCCCCCAGCCGACAGCGCGGAGGCTGCGTCGGAGGATACCCCTGCCGAGCCCGAGAGCGAGACCGCGCAGGCCCGGCCCTCTTCGGATGCGAAGGTGCCGGCCTCCGGGCCCGGCTGGCCGAGCTTCCACGGTCAGGTTTCGGGCGCCAAGTACTCGCCGCTCGAGCAGATCACGCCCGAGAATGTCGGCGAGCTGGAGCTCGCCTGGCGGCTCGAGACCGGCGACGTCTCGGACGGCTCCGGCGATCTGCCGGCGACGGTCTGGTCGGCGACGCCGATCTACGCCAACGACCTGCTCTATATCGGGACGCCGTTCTACCGCGTGCTCGCGGTTGATCCTGCCACCGGCGAAGAGGTCTGGAGCTTCGACAGCCAGTCGACCCTCGAGGCCCTGACCCAGCCGGCGCTGAAGAACCGCGGTGTGGCCTACTGGGAGGCCGCCGAGCCGGTCGAGGGCGAGGCCTGCCAGCGCATCGTCTATCTCGGCACCATGGACGCGCAGCTCTTCGCGCTCGACGCCGATGACGGCGCGCTTTGCGAGGACTTTGCCGATGGCGGCGTGCTCGATGTGAACCAGTGGAACACCGTCAACGACCGCTGGCCGCTGTCCCTGCTGCAGCCACCCACCATCGTCGACGATCACGTCATCATCGGCTGGGCCGGCAATGACTGGGACTGGGCCGAGGCGCCTCCGGGCTCGGTGTTCTCGGTCAACGCGCAGACGGGCGAGCTGGAATGGACCTTCGACACCATCCCCGAAGAGATCCGCGAACGCACCGGCACCGCCAATGTCTGGACCGCGATGAGCGCCGACGAGGAGCGCGGCATCGTCTACCTGCCGGTGGCCTCGCCGTCGCCCAACTACTGGGGCGGCAACCGCACCGAGGATATCCCCTATGCCACCTCGACCACGGCGCTCGACATCGAGACCGGCGAGGTGATCTGGTCGCGGCAATGGGTGCATCACGACATCTGGGACTATGACATCAACTCGGCGCCCACGCTGATGGACATCACCGTCGACGGCGAGGAGATCCCGGCCCTGATGCAGGCCACCAAGATGGGCTTCCTCTTCGTGGTCAACCGCGAGACCGGCGAGGATATCTGGCCGATCGAGGAACGCGCGGTCCCCGCCGGCGACATCGAGGGCGAGCGCTATCCCCCGACCCAGCCCTTCCCGACCGTGCCAGCGCCGCTGATCGACCAGTCGACGCTGCCCGACGTCTGGCCCCTCGCCGATATCGCCTCCTTCGGCGAGTGCTCGGCGCTCTGGGACGAGATGCAATATGCCGGCATGTACCAGCCGCCCACCACCGAGGGCGCCGGGGCAGGGGCCTATCCGAACTCGGCCGGCGTGGTGCAGTGGGGCGGCGTGGGCTTCGACCCGGAGCGCCAGCTCGCGGTGGTCAATCTCAGCCACGTGGTGCAGTACATCCAGCTCTACGAGCGCGAGGAATACGACCGCATCAACGGCGAGGCCGGCCCGGGCGAAAGCGGCTTCCACCCGCAGACCGGCGCGCCCTACGGCATGTCGCTCAAGACCGCGCTGAACCGCTGGGGCATGCCCTGCTGGAAGCCGCCCTTTGGCGAGCTGGCGGCCATCGACATGAGCACCGGCGAGATCGTCTGGCGCAAACCGTTCGGCTCGTCGCAGCGCTATGGCTTCTACATGCCGGAGATGTGGGGTTCGCCCACCATCGGCGGACCCGCAGTGACCGCCTCGGGGCTGATCTTCATCGGCGCCACCATGGATGCCAAGGTCCGCGCCTACGATCTGCAGACCGGCGAGGAACTCTGGGAAGACCTCACCGAGGCGCCCTCGGTGTCTAACCCGGCGATCTACGAACATGACGGCGCGCAATACGTCGCCTTCGTGTCGGGCGGGAACTCCATCCTCAAGCCCTTGGTGGGCGACATGGTCTCGGTCTACCGCCTGCCTGTGGAGTGATCACACTGACGAGACGCGAGAGGCGCGCCGAAAGGTGCGCCTCTATCGCTGGCAATGCGGTTCGACCGTCGAGCGCGTTGCCTGCGCGGAACGAGGCCGCAGGCCGCCGCGTGACGACGCGAGGCACTATTCATCCGGCACGTACAGAAGCGCGCCGGAGAACAACGCCGAGGGTCTAGCTCCGCTCCGACATTTTCCCCGGATTGTCGATCACCCGCAGGCCCAGCCGCGCCTCGCGGGCGCGGCGCACCTGGCGGGGCAGCAGGTTGCCTGTCAGCGCCGAGAGGTAGGCGGTGATCTCGGTCTCGGCGCGCTCGCGGCTCTTCTTGGCCCGCAGGAGCCGGCCCAGAGACGAGCCGCGCTCTGCCGCCCTGGCTGCCAGCAGCATCAGGGTGATCTCGCGCAGCCGGTAGAGCGTCATCTCCGCCACATCCGGGCTCAGCCCGGCGAGCAGCGGCTCGGGTGGGGTGAGCTCGGACAGCAGCGCGCGCAGCGTCTCGCCGTGCTTGGACTCTTCGGCGCGGGTCAGGCAGACCTCCACCACGCCCGCCATCTCGGCCTGAAACACCGCCCGGCCGACCTTGGCGGATTGCTCGGAGTAGCCCTGCTGGCGGATCATCGTCAGTTCGCCGCGCTTGGGATCGTCGGCCACGGTAAGCCCCTCGAGTTCGAGCTCGGAGGGCTCGGACTCGCCGAGCGCGTCGCGCAATCCGCTGGCCTCGGCAAAGACCGCGAGCTGCAAGAGGTCGTCCCGCGACAGGTCGCAGGAGAGGCGGCTGATGCCGGTGCCGCGGTCTCCCCGGAAGCTCAGGGAGAGACGGCAGGTGCCGTCGTCGCGCATGTCCATGACGAAGATTTTCGAAGTCATGGCCGGGAATTAGGCGCAGGCGAAAGCGGGTGCAAGCGGGCCGTTCGAAGACGCGACGGGCGCTGGCGGATTTCGACCGATGCGGGCTCTGGCGCGGTGCCAAACATATCGGCCGCCCGGAATTCGACACGCGTCCGAAGAAAGTTGGGAACCAGAACGGCTCGAAGAGGTTAGGCTGGTGGTCAGCGGATGTCCGGCCTGCGAGTCTCCCCCTTTCAGTTGCCGCCGGACAACACGACCGCGCAGACCCCAAAGACACCCGAGCGACCCCGAGAGGATGCCCACGCGAATGCCACATCGCCTTTCGCACGTCGTGCCTGCCGCCCGCTCGCTTATCTCTCCGCCTCTCCCCTCCCCATGATCCCGGAACCTGCCATGCTTCACTCGCACAACGAGACGATCGATCCGCGCGAAGCCAGCGTCGATCCCGCCCGCTCCCGCCCCGATCAGCTCGGCGCCCGTTTTGACGGCGAGGGCACCAACTTTGCGCTGTTCTCGCAGCACGCCGACGCGGTCGAGCTCTGCCTCTTCGACACCGAGGGGAACGAAGAGCTCGCGCGGCTTGAGCTGCCGCGCGCCGAGGGCGGGATCTTCTTTGGCTATTGCCCGGGCGTGACGCCGGGGCAGGCCTATGGCTACCGCGTGCACGGACCGCATAAGCCCAAGGACGGCCATCGCTTCAACCCGCACAAGCTGCTGCTCGATCCCTATGCCATGGCGATGCGCGGCACGCTCGAGTGGGACGATGCGCTCTACGGCTACCCGGTGGGCGGCTCGGATCTCGAACTCGACACCCGTGACAGTGCCCCCTTCATGCCCAAGGCGGTGGTCGCAGACCCGGTCTTCGACTGGGAGGCGGACCAGCAGCCGCGCGTGCGCTGGCAGGATACGGTGATCTACGAGGCGCATGTGAAGGGCCTCACCATGCGCCATCCGGGCGTGGTGCAGGCCGATCGCGGTACCTTTCGCGGCCTCGCCTCGGAGCCGGTGATCGAGCACCTGCAGAAGATCGGCGTGACCACGATCGAGCTTCTGCCGATCCACGCCATGGTGCAGGACCGCCACCTCGTCGAGCAGGGGCTGCGCAACTACTGGGGCTACAATACGCTGGGCTTCTTCGCGCCGAACCGCAATTACCTCGCCTCCGAGGACGTGCGCGAGGTGCGCGCGGCGGTCAAGCGCTTCCACGCCGCCGGCATCGAGGTGATCCTCGACGTGGTCTACAACCACACCGCCGAGGGCAACGAGCTTGGTCCGATGCTGTCCTTCAAGGGCATCGACAACGCCAGCTATTACCTGCTCTCGCCCGTGGATCGCCGCCACGGCTTTGATACCACCGGCACCGGCAACACGCTCAACGTCTCACACCCGATGGTGCTGCGGTTGGTGATGGACAGCTTGCGCTACTGGGTCGAGGCTTTCCACGTGGACGGCTTCCGCTTCGACCTGGCGTCGACTCTGGCGCGCGAGCCCGACGGGTTCGAGCGCGAGGGCGCCTTCTTCAACGCCATCCGGCAGGATCCGGTGCTGAGCCAGGTCAAGCTCATCGCCGAGCCGTGGGACGTGGGCGATGGCGGCTATCAGGTCGGCGGGTTCCCGTGGCCCTTCCGCGAGTGGAACGACAAGTTCCGCGACGACGTGCGCGCCTTCTGGCGCCGCGATCCGGGGCTCCTCCCGGGTCTGTCGGAGCGGCTGATGGGCAGCCCGGTGCAGTTCGACCATTCGCTGCGGCCCGCAACCTCGTCGGTGAACTTCGTCGCCGCCCATGACGGTTTCACCCTTTGGGACACGGTGTCGTACAACGACAAGCACAACGAGGCCAATGGCGAGGGCAACCGTGACGGTCACGGCCACAACCTCTCGGACAATATGGGCCACGAGGGGGAAACCGAGGACGCGGGCATCAACGCCGCCCGCGAGGCGCGGGTGAAGGGCCTGCTGGCAACCACATTGCTGTCGCATGGCGTGCCGATGATCCTTGCCGGCGACGAACTTGGCCAGACCCAAGACGGCAACAACAACGCCTATTGCCAGGACAACGAGACCACCTGGATCGACTGGGAGGGCGCGCGCCCCGGCCTGATCGAGGCGGTCGCCGCTTTGACCGCGCTGCGCCGGGACTGGCGCGCGCATCTCGCGCCCTACGGGTTCTGGCCGCGCCCAGAGGCCACCGAGACGATCTGGATCCATCCCGAGGGCCGCGACATGTCGGGCGACGACTGGCAGGATGGCGGGCTCTTCGCGGTCGGCATGCGCCACCATCAGGAAGACTGTTCGGACCTTCTCGTGCTGATCAATGGCGGCGATGCCTGCACCTTCACGCTGCCCGAGGATGGCGACTGGCAGCTCATCCTCGACACGTCGCGCGAGCCGGTGGCCTGCGCCGAGACGATGGAGGCGCAGTTCACCGTCGAGACACAGGCGGTGGCGGTCCTGAAGGATCTCTCCGGCGGCGCCTGACCTGCCTTTGACCGCTGCGCCTGCCGGCTTCGGCGGGAACCGGGCGCAGCGGATCACCCCTCTCGGCAGGGGCCCGCCGGTTCCATCTCGGAGAATAAGCTCACTGCGTTGTGAACCTTTCGCAGTGCGGGGCGTTCCGTCGGTAACGAGAACACCGATAGGGAGCCCCGCATGAAGCAAATGAGACCGCAAGAATCCTTCTGGATCTTTCCAAAGGTTCACCGGCCCGTCTTCATCGTTTCCGCCGGCCTAATCGTCGGCTTCATTCTCTTTGGCGTCCTGTTCAACGACCTCGCCAACACCATCTTCACTGGACTTCAGAGCATTCTGGCCCGCTATCTCGGCTGGGCGATGATCCTGCTGGTGAACGCTCTCCTGCTCTTCGTCGTCATCATGGCCATCGGGCCGTTCGGGGACGTGCGCCTCGGCAGCATGGACGAAGACCCGGAGTATTCGATCTTTTCCTGGACCGCGATGCTGTTCAGCGCCGGGATCGGCATCGGGCTGATCTACTGGGGTGTGGCCGAGCCAATGTACCACTTTCTCGCTCCGCCGGTGGAAGAGGCGCAGAGCGTCGCCGCCGCGCAGGAGGCAATGGCGCTCAGCTTCATGCACTGGGGCTTCCACGCCTGGGCGATCTACGCCGTAGTAGGCCTCGCGCTGGCCTACTACCATTTCCGCAAGGGCCTGCCGCTGTCGATCCGCTCGACGCTCTACCCGCTGATCGGCGACAAGGTCTATGGCTTCTGGGGTGACGTGGTCGACATCGTTGCCGTGTTCGGCACCATGTTCGGCATCGTCACCTCGCTGGGCCTTGGTGCGACGCAGGTGAATGCCGGGCTCGAGCAGGTCTTCGGCGTGCCCAACAATGCCGGCGTGCAGATCATGATCATCGCCGCGATCACGCTGATGGCGACGATCTCGGTGGTGGCCGGCCTCGACGGCGGCATCAAGCGGCTGTCGAACATCAACATCGTTCTGACCATCATCCTGCTGGCCTTCATGCTGATCGTCGGCCCGACGCTGTTCATCTTCGACACGTTCGTCGACAATTACGGCTACTACCTGAGCCGTCTCATCCAGCTCGGAACCTGGAACGAAGGCTGGGTCGGCGGCAACGAGGGCAGCACCTGGCAGGACAGCTGGACGATCTTCTACTGGGCCTGGTGGGTGAGCTGGGCGCCGTTCGTTGGCGTGTTCATCGCCCGCATCAGCCGCGGCGGCACGGTGCGCGAGTTCATGCTCGGCGTGATGCTGCTGCCCTGCACGATTATGTTCTTCTGGTTCACCGCTTTCGGTGGCACCGCGATCTCGATCTCTCTTGGCGGTGATCAGGCGCTGGTCGAGGCGACACAGGAGAACTATGCCAACACCATGTTCGTGCTGCTGGAGTATTTCCCGCTCTCGAGCCTGACGGCGCTGTTCACCACCGTGCTGATCGTGATGTGGTTCGTGACCTCGTCGGATTCGGGCAGCTTCGTGATCGACATGCTGACAGCCGGCGGCGACCCCAATCCGCCGAAGATCCAGCGCATTTTCTGGGCCGTGGCCGAAGGCGCCGTGGCCTCCGTGCTGCTGCTGGCAGGCGGGCTCGAGGCGTTGCAGGCGGCCGCGGTGGTGGCGGGCTTCCCCTTCGCCGTGGTGCTGTTCCTGATCGCCTGGGCGCTGGTACGGGCGCTGCGCTGGGACAACCTGATGATGCACCGCCATCGCCAGCGCTATCGCAGCGACCGCGAGGCCGAGCACAACATGCCCGGCGACATCCACGATGCCTATGTCGAGCGCGACCGGGGGCGCGAGGACGGCGTTCCGGGAGGTCAGGTCAACCCGGCGGAGTAGACCGGATTACCGGTCTCTTGGCTGAGGACGGCTGACCCGCCCGAGACTGACGCCCCCGCGGAACGCCGTGGGGGCGTTTTTGGTCCGGGCAGGCCGAGGCGAGCGTAGAGGCACAGCCGACCGGCAAAATTGCAACGCCCAATGACTGCTTCTGGCAACTCGAGGACCTCTGGGTTACCGTCCGGGCAAAAGCGAAGCGGTTCGCGGCACTTGAAGGAGAAGTTGGTTCTCTATGACAAAGATCACCCCCGTCATTCTCTGTGGTGGTTCCGGCACACGCCTCTGGCCGGTGTCGCGGAAGAGCTTTCCAAAGCAGTTTGCCAGCCTTCTCGAGGAAGAGAGCCTGTTTCAGAAGACCGCGATGCGGCTGAGCGGGGCGGCCTGCTTCGACAAACCCATCGCCGTGACCAACTCGGATTTCCGCTTCATCGTGACCGAACAACTCGCCGCCGTCGGCATCGATCCGGGTGCGATCCTGATCGAGCCCGAGGGGCGCAACACCGCGCCGGCTGTGCTTGCGACGGCGCTGTATCTGCATGCCAAGGATCCCGACGCCGCAATGCTGGTGGCGCCGGCAGATCACGAGGTCGCTGATACCGCCGCCTTCCGCGCCGCGGTCGAGACCGGGCTGAAAGCGCTCGAGGCGGGCAAGCTGGTGCTGTTCGGCATCCGCCCCGACCGGCCCGAGACCGGCTATGGCTATCTCGAACTGGACGGGTGCGGCGGTGACACCGTGCCGCTCAAGCGCTTTGTCGAGAAACCGGATGCCGCGACGGCGGCCGAGATGCTTGCCAGCGGTGAGTTCCTCTGGAATGCCGGCATCTTCCTGTTCCGGGTCAAGGACATCCTCGCGGCGTTCGATACCCATGCCAGCCAGCTTGTTGCGCCAGTGACCGCGGCGGTCAACGAGGCGCAGGTCGATCTTGGCTTCCTGAGGCTCGCGGCGGAGCCGTGGTCGCGGGCCGAGGACATCTCGATCGACTACGCGGTGATGGAAAAGGCCGCAGGCCTCGAGGTTGTGCCCTTCGATGCCGGCTGGTCGGATCTGGGCGGCTGGGACGCGATCTGGCGCGAGGCCGGGCCGGACGAGAGCGGCAATGTGACCCACGGCACCGCTACCGCCATCGACTGCGAAGACTCGCTGCTGCGTTCGGAAAGTGAGACGGTCGAGGTGGTCGGGATCGGGCTGAAGGACATCGTCGCGGTGGCGATGAACGACGCGGTGCTCGTCGCCCCCAAGGATCGGGCGCAGGACGTCAAGCTTGCGGTCAACGCGCTGAAGAAGAAGGGCGCCAAGCAGGCGGTGGAGTTCCCCAAGGATCGCCGTCCCTGGGGCTGGTTCGAAAGCCTCGTGGTCGGCTCGCGCTTCCAGGTGAAGCGCATCGTCGTGCATCCCGGCGCCTCGCTGTCGCTGCAGAGCCATTTCCACCGTTCCGAGCACTGGATCGTGGTCGAGGGGACGGCCAGGGTGGCCTGCGACGACACCGTCAAACTGGTGACCGAGAACGAGTCGATCTACATTCCGCTCGGCGCGAAACACCGGATGGAGAACCCCGGCAAGGTGCCGATGGTGCTGATCGAGGTGCAGACTGGTTCCTATGTGGGCGAGGACGACATCGTGCGCTACGAGGATGTCTATTCGCGGGGGCAGGGGGCGAAGGGCTGAGCGCCGTCCGCCTTGCGCAACTGACTGAGGGACCAGAGACAATGGCACCGAAATTCGGCACCAGCGGCCTGCGCGGCCTGGTGACAGAGCTGACGCCCGAGCTGGTCGCAGACCACGTGCGGGCCTTCATCGCGGCCTGTGACATCGGCAACGGGTTGTGCCTCGGGCGCGATCTGCGCCCGTCCTCCCCGCGCATCGCGGCGGATATCGCGGCGGCGGCGCGGGCCGAGGGCATCCGCGTCATCGATTGCAGGGCGCTTCCGACGCCGGCGCTGGCGCTGGCGGCACAGGAGGTCGGCGCCGGGGCGATCATGGTGACCGGCAGCCACATCCCGGCGGATCGCAACGGTCTCAAGTTCTACTCGCGGACCGGCGAGATCACCAAGACCGACGAGGCGGCGATCAACGGCGCGCTCGGGCGCGCGGCAGGCAAAGCCGAGAGCGAAATGGCGCAGGACGAGGGCGCCGCCGCGCGCTTCGTCGAACGTTATATCGAGGCCTGTGGCGCGCGCGCGCTCAAGGGGCGCAAGATCGGGCTCTACGCCCATTCCGCCGTGGGACGCGACGATCTTGCCGCCATCCTGCACGGGCTTGGTGCCGAGGTGGTCGAGTATGGTCGCTCGGAGACCTTCATTCCCGTCGATACCGAGGCGGTCGATCCAGACACGCGTGCGCAGATCGCGGCGTGGGTCAAGGCCGACGGGCTCGACGCGCTGGTCTCGACCGATGGCGACAGCGACCGGCCGCTCTTGTCGGACGAAACCGGCACCATCGTGCCGGGCGACGTGATGGGGCAGATTACCGCCGAGATGCTGGGGGCCGAGACGGTGGTGACGCCGATCTCGTCCAACTCTGGCGTGCAGAAGAAGAGCTTCGGCGCGGTGCGGCTGACCCGGATCGGCTCGCCCTTCGTGATCGCCGGCATGGAAGAGGCCGGCGGCAAGGTGGTGGGCTACGAGGCCAACGGGGGCTTCCTGCTCGGCTTCGAGGCGCAGGGCCCGGCGGGTCCGCTGGCGCCGCTCGTCACGCGCGACTGCATGTTGCCGCTGATCATGACGCTGATCGCAGCCGGAGACGGCACGGTCTCGGCGCGGGTGGCGCAGGAGCCGCCGGTGGTGACCATGGCCGACCGGCTGCAGGAGGTGCCACAGGAGCGCTCGCAACCCTTCGTGGCGCGGCTCGCAGACAGCGCCGAGGCGCGCGCATCGTTCCTGGCCGAGCTTGGAGGTGATGAGGCGGGCACGGACCTGACCGACGGTGTCCGGATGACACTGACCGATAGCCGCATCGTGCATGTGCGCCCCTCGGGAAACGCACCGGAGCTGCGGTTGTATGTCGAGGCATCGGACAAGGCCGGAGCGGAGGCGCTGATGACCGAGGGGCTGGCCGCGTTGCACCGGGCGGTTCTCGGCTGATCTGTTCGGCAGACTTGCCGTCGCCACGTATGGCCGCGGTGGGCACGTCACCGGTCGGGCCGGTGCGCCACAAAGGCGCGACTTCCGCGGCAGCGAGGCAATAATTGAGTTGTTTCTGACGCCATGTGCGGCAACACTTCGGCCGATTGTAACGGAAGGAATTGAAACCATGTGTATCGGGCTCCGACTGCTCAGCTTTCTCGGTATCGTGGCGTTTGCCTCTGTCGCGGGGGCACAGGAATACCGGCTGGCGCCGGGCGACGTGGTCGAGGTGCGCCGGTCCGGCGAGGAAGAGGAAGTCAGCGCGGTCGTCGATGCCAACGGTCAGATCCGGCTCGTAGATGTCGGCGGGATCACCGTCGCCGACCTGACCCTCGATGAGGCCGAGTCCATGGTCGAGGCGGAGCTTGTCGCTCAGGGGTTTTTCGTCGATCCCGACGTGAGCCTGATGCTCGTCTCCTACGCCCCGGTGATCGTCGCTGGTGACGTGCTCAACCCCGGCATGGTCGAGTTCTTTCCCGGGATGACCGTCTCTTCCGCCCTCGCCATGGCCGGCGGCAGTCAGGTGCAGGGGCTGACCCGAACCGAGATTCTGCGTCTGCGTTCGATGGTCGAGAACGACATGAAAGTCGCGAACCTCAATCTCGCCCGAGCGGTTGCGGATCTGGCCTATCATCAGGCCCGTCTGGCCGAA
The DNA here is from genome assembly GCF_017309175.1 of Salipiger bermudensis. Taxonomy (NCBI): domain Bacteria; kingdom Pseudomonadati; phylum Pseudomonadota; class Alphaproteobacteria; order Rhodobacterales; family Roseobacteraceae; genus Salipiger; species Salipiger bermudensis. The sequence goes on from NZ_JAEKJV010000003.1 coordinate 330,941, forward strand.
GGCGATGCGCCGGTGTCGGTCGACTCCGCCCTGATGCAGGGGGTTCCGGCGCCGGGGCTTGTGAACTTCGAGGGTATGGTCTCGGAGCGTCAGGCTCAGCTCGACGCGCTGCGCGAGCGCACGCGCACGCTTCTGGAATTCTGGGAGAGCGAGATCGCCACGATCGAGAACCAGCGCGAGAACTTCGACGCGCGGATCTCCGTTCAGGACGAGATCGTCGCCAGCACCGCGGATGCGCTCGCGGCGGCGCGCCAGCTTTCCGAACGCGGCCTGCAGACCGCGTCGAACCTCTCGGCGGCGGAGCAGCGCGAGGCCGATGCGCGCAGCAAGGTTCTCGAACTCGAGGCCGCGAAGATCAACGCGACCCGTGCCATCGCTTCTGCGCAGCGCGAACGGGTGCAGTATCTCGCCACGCAGCGGCAGGATGCGCTCGACGGGGTGAATGACGCCCGCGAGCAGATTGCATTGCAGACGATCTCCTACAGCGAGGCCGTGGAACAGGTGAGTATCCTCAGCAGCGGCAGTGCCGCCGCCGTGGTGGCGTCGCAGATCGTCGGGCTGGATTTCGAGATCCAGAGCCGCCGCAGCGACACCGGCACCGAGGGAGAAATCTCCATGTCCACGCCGATCCTGCCCGGTGACACGCTGTTGGTCGCGATCCGCCCCCTCGAGGACGAGGTCGCGAACTGAGACATGCCCCGCGCCGCGCCATGAGCATGGCCGTGGCAACGTTCGGAGCCGTCGGGCCTGGTTAATCCTGTGTGCCCTAGCCTCATGCGGAATCCACCGTGGAGGTTTTGCGTGATACAGATGATCGATGCACAGGCGGCGCAGCGCGGGCTGAGCAGGCGGCTGGCCTATTTTTGTGGAGAAACGCTTCGGGTCCGGGTCAGCGGCCTCGCACCGGGGCAGTTCGTCACGGTCACCGTGGCAGAGGACTACGTGCAGGCCCCGCTGATCCAGCGGACTGCCGAAGGTGATGTCGACCTCGACCCCGAGACGCTCGAGGTGCTCGAGGAAGGGCGCAGCTATGTCTACAATGTCTGGGCTGGTGTGGCCGACAATATCTCGGTGCTGATGCATGGCGAGATGGTGGCCCGGCGCAGCGTGCAGCCGCTGATGGCTCCGGAGCCAGCGGACCCGCAAGATCCGCAGGATCCTTCGGATCCGCTGGCACTGACCGGGACACCTGCGAGCGCGGCAACGGTCGGTGTTGCCTACAGCTTCTCTCCCGCCGTGAGCGGCGGCACCGCGCCCTACAGTTTCGCGCTGGTCTCCGGGCAATTGCCGGCGGGCCTGCTGTTTGACCCATCGAGCGGCGCGATCGCTGGCACGCCGACCGAGGTCGAGACCCGCTCGGGTCTGGTCGTCGGGGTCACCGATGCGGCGGGCGCGAGCGTGAGCCTCGCGGCGTTTGCGATCTCGGTGTCGGCAGGGGCAGGGCCGGTGGGGCTGGTGGCACCGCCGAACCTTTTCACCACGGCTCAGTCGAGCCTCGTCGACGCGGCGCATATCGATTTGCAGGGCAACTGGGAGATCGCGAACGGGCGCCTGCGCAGCCCGGTGGCGGGCGGTACGGCGGGACAGGCCGCGCGATTGTCCCTGGCGGCGGCGCTGACACCGGGGCACGCGCATTTCATCCGTTTCGACCACGAGGTCTCCGCCGGCAGCCTGAGGGCGCGGTTCGCTGCACCGGGCCTGACGCCGAGTCGCCAGCTGACCGCATCCTACATGGATCACGAGGTCATCCCGGCCGCGGACATGACGAGTGCGGCAACGCGCCTCGATCTGCAACCCAGCACCGATTACGACGGCTCGGTTGGGGCGATCGCCGCCTACGACCTGTCCACCGTCGATCCCAATCTCGTGGCCTGCGACGTGATCATCGTCGGCGGAGACAGCAACAGCGCCAATGCTACGTCCGAGCGCTTCGGCGACGAGATCCCGACCTCGGCGCGCGAGACCCCCTTCGATCCGCGCATCTGGTACATGCCCTGCCTGCGCGCGACCGGCAATTATCCGACCACCGACAGCGTTCGCCACGTGCCGCAACCCTGCATCGAGCCGGTGGCGGCGGTCGAGGCGCGGCGGATGTCGCCCGTCCATGCGGTGGCCGGTGCGCTGGTCGGCTGGTCGGCGGCGCGCGGGCGGCCGCTTCTCGTGATGGCGCTCGGCGACCCGGGGTCGGGTTTCATGAACACCGAGGACTGGCGCAAATCCTCGGCCGTGGCCACCACCGGCAGCCGGATGTGGTCCGAGCTCCTCGCCATGAAGGCCGCGCTCGATGCATTGGGGCCGGCGCATGAGATTGTCGGCATGGTGTGGAGCCAGGGGGCGAACGACCTGTTTGGAGGCGATTACAGCGTCTCGGGTCAGTGGATGGACCAGATGCGCCAGTTCGTCAGCGATCTGCGGTCCGATATCGCCGATGTGCCGATGGTGATGTGGAGCGTCGGTCAGCACTACGAGCCTGCCCCCTATGACGGACGCGGGGCGGCGATGCGGGCGGCGCAGCTGCGTCTCGATCAGGATAGCGGCGACGCGGCGTGGGCGATCGACCGCTTTCGAGTGGTGGTGCCGGAGACCGGAAGCGAGCTCAGCGGCGCGGATGACCCGCACTACACCGCACACGGCATGCAACAGAACGGCCGTGACGCGGGCGCGGCCCTTCTGTCGTTGCTCTGAGCGACCGTCTTTTCGACGCTACGGGCGCCGCCATCTGGCGGCGCTTCGCGTATGACGGGGAGCCACCGCGTTGGCGCGAAACGACCGAGGGCTGCACGGCGCCTCGACGGGGCGCGGTCCGACGGGTGAGTCGGGGAAAAACGCGGATCTATCTACCTCAGGCTGAGTCGGATCGAATCGAATTCTCTGCCCGCTTGAGCGGTGACATGACAGTTCGGAAACAGCGGCCCGAAATGGGGCCGCTGTAGACATAATTTGGACATAATGGCGTGAGCCTGCTTGACTAATGATTGTGCAGATGAGACGTTTTTGGGGCGCGTTTTACTGCGGTGCAGAAAGTTTTTTCTTCTTCTGATCGCACAAGAGTTTGCTGACGCGTTTGTAACGGGTTGAATATGAAGGATTTTTTTCGAATGGCGCACGTTCGCGCTGCTGACGTCTGCAAGGATGCAGATTTGTTTGCAGCTGCAGAATGGCGTAGTTCTAAATCATGTTTAAGGTCGGCGCTCGACGTCGTCAGGCCATAGTTTTCGATCGGTGCCCCTCTGCTTTCTAGGCGCCGCGCTCTTCTTTTAAGGATGTCTCAATGTCTAACACTTCTACCAATGTGAACGACATCGTCACCGCAGGGTCGGACAGGTCGAACGATCTTCGGTCGGCCCGCAACGGAAGCTTTACCAAGCGCGCTTTCGACATCGTCCTCTCCATTCTGATGCTGCCCATTCTGCTGCCGGTCATCGCGGTTCTTTACATTGCCGTCCGGGCCGAGGGTGGTCCAGGCTTCTTCGGTCACAAGCGCGTCGGCCGCAATGGGACCCAGTTCCGTTGCTGGAAGATCCGCACCATGGTGCCGGACGCACAGGAGCGTCTCGAGGAGCTGCTCCGCAACGATCCCGCCGCCCGCGCCGAGTGGGAGCGCGACCGCAAGCTGCGCAACGATCCCCGCGTCACGCGGCTTGGTGCGTTCCTGCGCCGCAGTTCGCTGGATGAGCTGCCGCAGATCTGGAACGTGCTGCGCGGCGAGATGAGCCTGATCGGCCCGCGCCCGGTGACCGAACCCGAACTCCAGCGCTATGGCGGTGCCGCATGGGCCTACCTTGCCATGCGTCCGGGCATCACCGGCCTGTGGCAGGTCTCCGGCCGGAACGACGTCTCCTATGAGGAGCGCGTTCAACTCGATGTGGCCTATCACAACGGTGTTTCGCTCATGGGCGATGTACGCATCCTGTTCCTCACGGTCGGTGCAGTGCTCGGCAAGACCGGAATGTAAAGCGCAGTACGGACCGTAACGGTCCGTACTGATTGGATCTGATGAAAACGCCGAGGCTTGCCTCGGCGTTTTTCGTATTCGGACGGGTGGCCCGCGCGTCGGAGCGCTGCGACGCTCGCATCAGCGCCGGGGGCCTGCGCGCCACAGCCTGTAGGCGAGAAGACCGAACATGACCACACTGCCGACCAGGGTGTAGAGCGCCAGCGCGGGGGCAAGCTCGAGCTTGAAGTGAAGACTGGTGAGGGCGGCCACTAGGAAGGCGACCGGTATGGCGCACATCGCCGCCAAGATCGCCTCGCCGCTGCGAACCGGAAGCTCCGAAGCGCGCATGCTGCGACAGCTCTCATATTCGCCTGCCGGCGCATTGTATTGATTGTCCGCGTCCATTCTGCTCTCCCAATTCCAATGGGCGGTCCGAGAACAATACCGCAAGCGTTTCTGATCGGAGAACAATATTTGCCGAAATCGCGGGAAATAGGCGTTTTTGTCGCATAAAAGTTTCTGAAGGTGAAACGTGATTACCATTTCTTAAGATTTCTATTGCTTTAGAGATTCCCCGCTGCACGGATCAACCCTCACGGGATCGTGAGCGGCTGCAACTCTCGCCAGCCTGTCGCGCTGCTTTCAGCATGATCATGAGATTCGCACCGCGCCTGCGATGCGAACCCGCGCCGTTCGGCGGCCACGATTGGCTCCGGCGCGATCTTTTCGTGCGCGGCGCCGGATCTGGACGCTGCAAAGAGCGCCGCCGCAATATCGCCCTCATGCCGCCATGCAGCACGCCACTCTGCAGCCGCATCGCGGCGCAACGTCGCAGATCAGCCATCGCGCTAAGCCCTTGTTCACGCTGGTCTCCTTTGAGGTGACAGGTGATCAACCCTTGGGTGAATGGCGGCGATCTAGTTTCAGGCAAACTCACGTCCGGCGAGACTAAACTTTGTCTCAATGCCACTCAGAAATGTCCCGCAAAACGCCCGACCGTGCCCGAAATTCGTCCGCATTCCCCATGATTTTGGCCCCTGGGAACGAAAACCCGCGGCACTCGCGGCACAAGCTACGACCAAAGGAAAGTTGAACATGCAGACACTGCAGGCCAAGATTCTGGGGGCGGGAATTGCGGATGAGTTTCTCTCTGACGAACGGGTTGGAGAGACCTGGTATCTTGAAGGATCGGGCAAATCCGACGTCAAAGTGGACGTCGCGTCTGTCTGGGAAGACTATACTGGTGAGGGTGTGAAGGTCGGCGTGATCGACTCGCAGATCGATTACACGCACGAGGATCTGGGAGCCTACGACACCAGCCTGGACTACAATTTCGCGCTTGAAAGCGGCGACCTGTCCCTGCGGTCGCGGGATATCACCGACCGGCACGGGACAACGGTGGCGGGTGTCATCGCGGCCGAGGGCGGCAATGGCACCGGCTCCGTGGGGATTGCGCCTGGTGTGACGCTGGTCGGGTTCGGCATCGATTACGGCAGCAGCAACGCCGTCGAGAACGTGCTGCAGGCGCTTCGCGCATCGGTCGCGCTCGACGTCGTCAACAACAGCTGGAGCTTCGCGAGCAATTTCTCCGACCGGTTCTGGCTCGGTGAAGAGGGTGCCGAGATGGAAGCGACGCTCAGGCATGTGGTCGAAACCGGACGCGACGGGCTGGGCACGAGCATCGTGTTCTCGGCCGGCAACGGTGGAACCTACGGATCGTCGAACTATCACAACTTCCAGAACTCGCCCTACACCATCGCGGTGGGCGGTGTGACTGCAGAGGGCGATGCCTGGGACAAGACCAGCCTTGGCGCGAACGTGCTGATCTCGGCTCCGGCCGAGAATGTCCTCAGCACGGCGCCGAACGGCTATTCCTACGTGTCGGGCACCTCGTTTGCCGCTCCGGCGGTGTCAGCCACCATCGCGCTGATGCTCGAGGCGAACCCGGACCTCGGCTATCGCGACATCCAGAAGATCCTGTCGCTTTCGGCGCGGCGCGACGGCTTGACCGACGAGCTGTCGGTCGGCAACGGCTGGATCACCAACGGCGCCGATGATTTCAACGGCGGTGGCCAGCACTTCAGCGACTCCACGGGCTTCGGTTTTCTCAACGTGCATGATGCCGTGCGCCTTGCCGAGACGTGGACCACGCAGAAGACGCTCGAGGGCCTCGATACCGTCGAGGTGAAGGGCAAGAGCGATGCCGTGCTGAAGGCCGGGAGCAACGATCATATTTCCTACGATATCGAGGTGACCGAAGACATCGAGGTCGAGCATGTCGAGCTCGCGATGGGGCTGACCTGGCGCTTTACCGGTGATCTCGATGTTTATCTGACCAGCCCCGACGGCACGACCGTGCAACTGGTCTATTCGATCGAGGATCGCGACTTCATCGGCACGCTGCGGAACTTCGAGTTCTCGTCGGTCGCCAGCATGGGCGAGATGGGCAAGGGCACCTGGACCGTCGATATCTACAACCGCGATCCCGACTCCGTCGATATCGATGGCAGCGCCATGACCGGGAGCCTGAACAACGTCACGTTGACGTTGCATGGCGAGACCGATGGCCTGGCCGACGATGTCTACGTCTATAACGATGAGTTCGGGACGCTCTATGAAGGCGCCGATCTGTCGGATCGGCAGGTGCTCTGGGACAAGGATGGCGGCATCGATGCGATCAACGCTGCGGCGGTCACCAGTGACAGCCTGATCGATCTGAGCGGGGCCAGCGCGAGCGAGATTGCTGGCGTGAAGCTCAAGATCGGCGTGCCAGACTCAATCGAGAACGCCTTCGGCGGGGATGGCGACGATACGCTTGTCGGCACCGATGGGGACAATCTCCTGTCCGGCGGCCGCGGCGACGACTCGCTGCATTACTCCTCGGGTAACGACACGATCGACGGTGGCGCTGGCGTCGACACGCTGCGGATCGCGGCCTTGTCGACCGAGATCGAGGGCGCCTTCGCCGATCCTTACACCTTCTTGATGCGGCAGGGCGATGAGAACGCGCTGAGCCATGTCAAGAATGTCGAGTTCTTCGCCTTCCAAGACGTCACCTACTCGGTGTCCCAGTTGATCGTCATCTATGGCGAGAGCGACGTGCCGGTGGTCGTCGAGACACCAGACGAGGTCGTGGTCGAGGCGCCGGTAGAGGCGGTGCCCGAGCCGGATCCCGTCACCGCGCCCGAACCCGAGGTGCCGACCGAGGAAGCGGTCGAGGAAACGCCGGAAGAGCCCGTCGAGGACACGCCCGAGGCCCCGGTGGACGACACGCCGGAGACCGGTACTGAATATGACCGCACTGAGACCGGGACAGTCGGAGACGACCAGATGCGCGGACATTACGGAAGTGACGACATGTCGGGTCTGGGCGGCAACGACACGATCTTTGGCCGCGGCGGTGCTGACCGGATTCACGGTGGAGCCGGCGACGACAAGCTGGTTGCCGGTGGCGGCGACGATATCGTCTACGGTGGTGGTGGCGAAGACATCATCAACGGCGGCGACGGAAACGACCGGATCTTCGGCGGTGCCGATCGTGACCGGCTCATCGGCAGCGTCGGGGACGACTCCCTCTACGGAGGCGAGGGCAACGACGTTCTGCGTGGCGACGATGGCAACGATCTGCTGGTCGGCGGAGCAGGGCGCGACGTGATGCTTGGCGGCGACGGGGCGGATACGTTCGTGTTCGATCTGGCCGACAATGCCTCGATGGACGTGATCCGCGATTTCAATGCCGAGGAAGGCGACAGGATCGTGGTGGAGGGGCTGCAGGGCGCGGGCAGCGTCGAGCTGTCGCTGTTCGAGAAGAAAGGCACCTTCTTCCTTCAGGCCGAAACCGGTGACCAGGTCTACCGGATCGCGAAGATCCTTGGTGACGATGTCACCGGTCTGACCATCGAAGAGCAGGATTTCGGCAGCGGCTCGGGCTTCCTTCTCTCCTGATCCAAGGCCCTATCCCGAAAGGAAAGGCCCCGGCGCAGTCCGGGGCCTTTCTGTTTGCGTCGCGCTGTTCGCGCGCCTTCCGCCGGCCGCATCGTGGAACCGGGAACAACGTGCCCGGGCGCGGCCGGATCGTGTCGTCAGTCCGTTGCGGGTAGAATTGCCTGCACGGCTGTCTCGTCCAGGCCTTCGATCAGGAGGCTCTGATCCTCACCCAGGGTGAGGAGGGTCCCTTCGGGCACCTCGGTCAGACGCCACTCGGAGCGCCGCGCGAGCAGGTCCGGGCCCATCGCGAGAAGCGCCTGCGAGGCGGCGCCCCGGATCCGGTCGTGCCCGTCGCCGGCACGGAGGCGGATGGTCACGTTGGTGGCATTCGGTGCGATGACAAAGAGATCGTCGCCTTCATCGCCCTGCAGAAGGGCGCGGGGAGAGGCGGCCTCGAGCCGATCGTTCCCGGGACCACCCCTGAGCAGCGCGTCGGGGCGGCGGGCGACGCCGTGCTCGACATTGGCTGGCAGATCGAGCGGGATCATGGTGTCGATACGGTCGATGCTTCCCGCGGACGGCTCGACCACGTTGCTCTCGCGGCTGGCGATCACGAAACGGTCATGCCCCGGCCCGCCGGTTATCTCGATGGCGCGGCCCTGGTCGTTGAGCCAGCTGCCGTCGGGGCCTCCGGTGAGGCGGCCGTCGCCGTCAATATCGAACTCCGGGCGCCGGCTGCGCTTGGCCTCGGCGCGCCAGAGGTCGAGCGACACCGGCCAGCGGCTCTCGAACTGATCGGCGCTGAAATCGGCCACGTCGCGATCCCGGAAGATCACCGTCGACGGCCAGCCCGGATCAGCACCGCTCGGAAGCCAGACATCCGCTCCGACCTGCGTCAGACGGGTCATGACATCCTCGGCATCGACGAACGGGTAGCTGTCGAAGATGATGCGGTCGTCGGCGTCGAAGCCGCGGATGATCTTGTTGGATTTGCCGCGCTGCAGGTGGATGAGATCGGCGCCGCCGGTCAGGGTGATCACGTCGAATCCTGCTGCCGGTGCGATGGTGTCGTCGCCCGGCGTATCGAGAATGACGCTGTCGCGGTCGTCATAGGCCGACGTGCCCGCCGCCATGTCGAGTTGGAGCTCGGGTTCGAAGGCCCGAACCCGGATTCGCCGGATCATGTAGGCGTTCTCGGGCGCCAGCACCTGCTCGAGCGTTTCCTCCGGAGCCGGCCACCACCCACCCCTTGCGGTGAACTGGTCATTGGCGATCAGGAACATCGGCGAGTGTACGTCTTCCGCGGTCGGGGCGGTGTAGATCTCGCGCAGCGAGTCGCGGTCCTTGCCGAAGTAGAACGTCACTTTCTCGGGCGTCCAGGTGCCAGCGAAGATATGGAAATCGCTGTAGATATCGGCCCCGTACTCGGCCGAGTCCTGGTACTTGTTGAAGGTGTAGACCGATCGGTCGCCGCGCGGGCGCTCGTTCGGTTTCGGATCGGTGCCGGGGTCCGCGTAGGGGTTTTCGATATCGGTGCTGTAGATCTCTTCGCGGCCTTCGCCGCGGGCGTCGAAATGGACCGAGGTGTTGAAACGCCCGTCTTTCTTGGTCGGCCGGCCGATGCCTTCTCCGTAAGCTTCGAAGAAGTCGATTTCCGGGGGCCAGCCAAGCCCCGCATAGGTCAGCCAGAAGGCCGGCCAGCGGCCGCGCCCGCGCGGGATGCGGGCCTCGATCTCGAAATAGCCATAGGTCTGGGACCAGGTGTGCGCGGTGGTGATCTCCCCGGTGCCGAAACGGATCTTGTCGGCCTGATTGCCCTGCCGGGTCGCCTTCATGTAATCGCGCAGCGCCGGTAGCACGTCATCCGGGATTGCCACCGTGCGCAGGGCCAGGCCCTCCGGGGTGATCTCGTGCACCTTCGGAAGCACCGCGTCCGCCTCCTCGCCGAGCACGCCGTGGTCGATGAACACGGTTTCCGCTGCGTTGGTCATCAGGTTTCCCCGTCGCGGCAGTGTCGACCAGAGGCCCGACCGCCCGTCATAGCGGTTCAGAGGGCCGTCGAAGGTTTCGTCTAGTATGGAAATCGTGCCGGACAGATCCGGGCCGGCAAGCAATGTGCCGGGGGCGAGAAGAAGTGCGAGGGCTGCACAGTGAATACGCATGTGGTGGGCTCCTGAAGACAGGGCTGTAAAAAGCAGAGGGCCGAATGATTTCTGCGTTTGCAGAATGGTCGAATTGGTATAGCGCACGGAGCGGGTTAATCCCGTGCGGGATCTTGCGAATTTTCGATCACGCTCTTTTTGGAGGATTGGATTTGTTGTTCAGGATTCGGCGCAACGGGTCAAGACACGCTCCCGTGGGGAACCCGGAGGCCGCGACGGCAGGTGGGCGGTCGCGGCGCGGCGGGACGCTGCAAAAGGCACTATCGCTGGTTGGTGCCCGCGTGCTGGGCAATGTGCTCACCCTTGGCTACACGCTGATCCTCGCCCGTATCACCACGCCGACCGAGTTCGGTCTAATCATGTCCGCCTTTGCCTGGATCATGCTGCTGTCGGTGTTCCTGGCGCTGAACCTCGAATCCGGCTCGATCAAGTATCTGGTGCAGTATCGCGAGACCGGCCAGTCGGGGCGTGCGGCGGGCTTCATCCGCCTCAACCGGATGACCATCCTCGGGCTGACGCTGGCATCGGCCATTGTCGCCGCGCTGGCGTGGTGGGCCGGGGCCTTCGGGAGCGACGAAGCCATGCTCGGTGTCGTTGCCGTGACCGTTGTCGCGGCGCCGGTGGTGGCGATGACGCGGGTCTACGGGCGCCATGCCACGGCGCTCGGGCAGGTGCTGCGCGGCGGGGTTCCGATCATGCTGGTGCGGCCGGCGGTGATCTTCCTCCTGGTGGCACTGATCTGGCTCAGCGGTGCGCGGCCAGGATTGACCGTCTACATGCTGCTGTTTCTTGCGGCCTTTGCCGTCACCGCGCTGGTACAGGCGTTGCTCCTGCGCAAGACCTTCGGTTTCGCCGCGGGCGTGCCAAAGCAGTATGACGAGGCCCGCAAGTGGTTTGCCACCGGCGCCATGATGGCACCGCTTCTGATGCTGCGCGACAATCTCAAGCACGTGGTCGTGGCGGCCGCAGGGCTCGTCCTGGCCCCGGCGCAGGTCGGCTACCTCGCGCTTGCGCTGTCGATCATGGCCTTCGTCTATTTCGCCATGAAGGCGGTCGACATCTCGACGAGCCCGCAGCTGTCCCGTGCGCTGCATGCCAAGGATGCGGATCGCGTGGCCGAGCTTCTGGATAACGCGGCGCGCCTCAAGATCGCCGGACTGGTCGCCGGTGCGGCGGTGATTGCCGTGTTCGGCGGCATGGCGCTCGAGCTCTTCGGGCCGGAATACCGCGCCTCGCTTGCGCCGTTGTTGATCCTGCTGATCATCCCGGCCTCGGATGCGGTGTTCGGGCCGGCGCAGATCGTGCTGAACGTCACCGGGCGTCAGGACGTGATCTTCTGGGTGGCCGGGCTCAGCACCGGGATCATGGTCGGGGCGACGGCTCTGGGCGGGGTGCTTGGCGGCGCCAGTGGCGCGGCGCTCGGGGCCTCGCTCAGCTATGCCGTCCAACAGCTGATCCTGCGGTCGGTGGCGAAGTCTTCGGCCGGGACCGAAACCTCCATAATCGCGATTTTTCAGCGCTTGAGAGGGCAATAAGGCCCATTTGTCAGACCGTCGGCAAAATGGCGACACACTGATCTGTATTTAACGATTGACGGCCAAGGCCTTGGGCTTGTTACTGGCGTCGGTTATCAAGAATGCTGCGGTGCGGTAAAAAAGCTGCCCTCTTTTGGTGAGGGTGCTCTTCGGTGCCGCAACTTTTGGAAGAGTTATTGTGAATGCGACAGGGCAAGCCGAATGAATATGGACCGTGACACGGACCTGATGTCGCACAAGACAGACCGTGATCAGCTGTTCCCCTCCGTCGATGTCGGGGAGACACTGCGCGATCTGATGATGCGCTTTCGCCGCCACTGGGCTGTCCTGGTGGTCGGTGTCGCTTCGGCGGTCGTCCTTGCCCTGATCATGGTCTCGAACGCCAGCCCGACCTACACCGCGAACGGCGCGATCCTGATCGATCCGCGCGTCGGGCAGTCACCGGACGGCGATAGCGATATCGCGCCCGGTCTGCTGCTGTCGGACGCCCTGACCGTGGACAGCGAACTGCGCGTTCTGGGCTCGCGCGAGGTCACCGCCGCGACGGTGCGCGAGCTGGGCCTCGGGGAGCCAAGGGCCTCTGAGCCGTCGGCGCTCTTGGGATGGATCAAGGGCGTGTTCCGCATTGGCGACGACGGCGATGGCGATGCGACCGTGGCGATGCTTCCGGAAGACATGCAGCAGGAACGCCTGCTCGAGATCGCGCGGCGGAATTTCGTTCAGGGGCTTGCGGTCGAACGCTCGGGCGAGAGCTTCGTCATCGACGTTCGCTACACCTCGCAGAGCATCGAGATGGCGCCCAGGGCGGTGAATGCCCTGATGCGTGAGTATCTTCGGCTGTCGAGCCGTCAGCAGACGGCCAATGTCGAGCGTACGCAGGTCTGGCTGTCATCCCGGATCGAGGAACTTGCAGCGGGCGTTCAGGCCTCCGAGCGTGCAGTGGCGTCCTATCGCCGCGAGAACCAGCTCATGGTGCCCGAGGGCGAGTTCCTTCCGATCGAGATCGCACTCAACGCCGCGAACGAACAGCTTGTCGAGCTGCAGGGGCAGGCGGTGACGGCGAAGGTTCAGGCCGACCAGCTCGAGGACCAGATCGAGAGCGGCGAGATCGAAGCGATCCAGCTGGCGCCGGAAGAACGCACCGAAGCGGTCACCGAGTTCGAGGCGCGCTATGCCGAGCTTTTGCAGGCCGAGCAGGAGGCGCTTCTCACTTATGACGAATCCGCGCCGGTCGTGGTGAACACCCGCCGCGCGATGGAGCAGACCCGCTCGCTGATCGTCCAGGAATACCGCTCGATCCTCGAACAGCTGCGCGCGCGTGAGCGGGCGCTGGCCGGGCAACTCTCGGCAACGCGCGAGATGATCGGCGAGATGAATGCCGATTACAGCAGTGTGATGGAAAAGACCGTTGCGCTGCGCAGCCTCGAGCGCGAGGCCGAGGCCAAGCGAGAGCTCTATGAGCGGATGCTTGAGCAGTACAACAGCACCTCGCAGCTTCTGACCTTCGACGCGACCCCCGCGCGCGTCATCGCCTGGGCGGTGCCGCCGGACACGAAGTCCGGACCGCGCTCGAAGCGGATCGTGGTGCTTGCCGCCTTCGCGGGTCTCCTGCTGTCGATCGGTGTGGTGCTCGCGATCGAGGCGCTGGACAACAGCTTTCGGTCGCAGGGCAGCCTCTCGAAGCGCTTCAACCTGCCGTTCATCGGTGTGGTCCCGAATTTCACGACCGAGCGCAAGGAGGCACGCGGCGGTGGCTGGCTCACGCCGCCCGATCGAAGCCCGCGCTGGCGGATGCTGCCCTCGAATGCCAAGCGTTTGCGCTTTGCGATGGACAATCCCCGTTCCGTCACCGCGACGACGATGCGCGCGATCATGGTGCGCGAGGCGATGGAACGGAAGAGCGACAGCGCAGAGGGCGTGGTCATCGGCTTCACCTCGACGGTGCGGGACGAGGGCAAGACCACGACCGCCTTCAACTTCGCCTCCTATCTCGCCGCGAACACCAACAAGGTGGCCATCGTCGATCTCGACCTGATCGCCGGCGAGATCACCTCCTATCTCGGCAAGATGCTGCCCGAGAGCAACAATTTGACTAAACTCATGGAGAACCCGGCCGAAGGGCTATCTCACGCCGAGGGTATCGACGAGTTCCCTGGGCTGGCAGTGTTCGGCAACAGCCGCGAAGGCTCGACGATCCAATATGGACCGAGAGAGCTTGAAGAGATCGCCAACGTGCTGCGGTTCCTGCGCCGGTATTTCGACTACGTGGTGGTCGACCTTCCTCCGGTGAGCGGTGCGAGCCTGACGCCCATGCTGGCATCGAACTGCGACAAGATCATTTATGTCGTGCGCTGGGGCTGGACGGCCCGCAAGCAGGTGAGTTCAGCGCTCGAGCACTCCGGCCTGCGCCGGAAGAACCTGATGGGTCTGCTTTTCACCCGTGCCAACCTGCGGCGCTACAAGTCCTACAACCGCGACGGATCCTACGAATACTATTGATCGGGGGCGCGGTCCAATGCCCCGGACCGGCCCCGCCCCGCATAGCGTAGAGAGTTTATGAACAAGATCTACGGCATCCAGTACCTGCGCGCCTTTGCGGCGCTTTCGGTGGTCGCTCTGCACGCGGGCAAGCGTGTCGAAGCCGACCTGCCGGAGCCGCTCTATCATGTGCTGTTGCTTGGGCATGGCGGCGTCGATCTGTTCTTCGTGATCAGTGGCTTCATCATGTGGAGCATCAGCCAGAAGAAAGAGACCGAGCCGGGCGGCTTCCTCGTCCGGCGCTTGATCCGGGTCGCGCCGCCTTACTGGATCGCCACGATCTGCTTCGTGCTCGTCAGCCTCGTGATCGGCTCGGCCTGGGTCGAGCTGAGCACGCCGCATATCCTCAAGTCGCTGGCCTTCGTGCCGCATTTCAACGCGACCCAGCCCGCGCGCATCTGGCCGGTGCTCGTGCCGGGTTGGACTCTCAACTACGAGATGTTCTTCTACATTCTCTTCGCGGCCACGCTGCTCGTGGCCAAGAGTGCCCGGTTCTTCGTCCTGACAGGTTTGCTGTTTGCGCTGGTGGCCGTTGGGTACGCGGCGAAGCCTGCGGATGCCATCACGATCACCTACACCAGTCCGCTTCTGCTCGAGTTCCTCGGGGGCGTCGTGGTGGCCCGTATCTGGCAAAGCGCCCCGGGAGGTGTTCTGCGCAACGGCCTGCTGATCGCGATCGCGGCGGTGGCGTTCCTCGTGCTCGGTCCGCAGGTGGACCCGACCGACTACTGGAGCCGCACCATCGGCTTTGGCGGTCCGGGCATCCTGCTGGTCTCGGGCGTGGCGGGGCTTGCGGGGCGGGTGCCACAGCTTCCCGTGCTCGAGCGTCTCGGCGATGCCAGCTACGCGATTTACCTGTTTCATCTCTTTGTTGTGGTGCCGATGCAGGTTGTCTGGGTCGCCATGCCCGACTTGCACGGGCCTGGAACGGCCATGGCTTTCGTCGTCGTCGTGCTTGGCCTGTCGGCGCTGCTTGGCAACGTGCTGTATCTCTACATGGAGCGGCCCTTGCAGATCGGGCTGTCCAATCTCTTACTGAACCGGAACAGGAGGCAGCAGGTTGCAAGCCGCTGAGATCCAGCCAGCCAAGCGTGGGGCCCGGATCGTGGTGTTTGGCTTCGACGTCGGCGAGATCTCGCAGATCCGCCGTATCCGGGCGCTCATCGCCCTCGGGCACGACGTGCACAGCTTCACCATGCGCCGCGACAACATGAACATGGATTTCGAGCCGGACTGGCCGAACACCCACCTGTTCATGACCAGCAACGAGAACCTGCCGAAGCGCGCGGTGGTCGTGGCCCGATCCATCGTCAAGATGACCGGGCATCGCGAGATGCTGAAGGGGGCCGATGTCATTATCGCGCGCAATCTCGACATGCTGGCGATTGCCTGGGCGGCGCGCGCGATGGCGGGCGCCTCGGACGTGCCGCTGATCTACGAGTGCCTCGACATCAATGGGGCGCTCTGCCGCGAGGGCCGCAAGGCAGACGCGATGCGCGCCGCCGAGCAGTTCCTGCTCCGGCGCATCCAGATGCTGGTGGTCTCCTCACCGGGCTTCATGCGGAATTTCTTCGAGCCAGTGCAGGGGTATGACGGGCCTTGGGCGCTCTGGGAGAACAAGCTTGCCGCAGGATCTGCGCTGCCCGGGCGCCCGGTTTCGCGCGGGGCGCCGGACGCGGACCGTCCGCTCCGCGTTGGCTGGGTCGGGACCATACGCTGTGCGCCGAGTCTGGCGCTGCTCTCCGAGGTCGCCGCGCGCTTGGGGCCGGGCGTCGAGATCCATATTCATGGCGTCGTGCACCGCCACGTTCTTCCGGATTTCGACGAGGTGATCGCGGCGCATCCCAACATGGTTTTCCACGGCGCCTACGAATACCCGCAGGACCTGCCCGAGATCTACGAAGGCGTCGACGTGGTCTGGTCGCAGGATCTCTGGCAGCGGGGCAACAATTCCGACTGGCTGCTGCCCAACCGCATCTACGAGGCAAGCTGGGCTGGTTGCCCGAGCATCGCCGTCGCCGGAACCGAAACCGCGCGGCGGGTCGCCGACGACCGGCTGGGCTGGGTGATCGACGCGCCTGAGGCCGCCGATCTGATCGCGCTTTTGACAGGGCTGACGCACGAGGAGATCGCGGCCCGCGGCCAGGAGCTGCTCGACCGGCCGGCCGTGGATTTCGTGCAGTCGCCGACGGACATCGCCGAGGTGATCGACACCGTCCGCGAGCGCGCGGGGTAGGGGACAGGGATGGAAGACATGCTCGACGCAACAGCGACACGGACAGGCGCCGACCCGGCGACCATCCTCGTCGCGATCCCCACGCTGAATGAGGCGACGCATATCGAGGCCACGCTCGACGCGCTGCATCGCGATCGGCCGGAGATGGCTGGCGTGAAGATCGTGGTCGCCGATGGCGGCAGCACCGACGCCACCCGCGCGATTGTCGCCGACTACGCGCAGCGCCGCCCCAACGTGGTCCTCATCGACAATCCCGCGCGGCTGCAATCGGCGGCGGTGAACCTCGTGGTCGAGCGCTGCGCAGAGCCGCAGCACGAGATCCTCGTGCGGGTCGACGCCCACTCGCGCTACCCCGACGGCTATGTGCTTGCCGTGGCGGACAGCCTTCTTGCCCGCGACGTGGCGGCCCTGGCGACGGTCATGGACACGATTGGGCTGAGCTGCGTGCAGAAGGGCGTGGCCTGGGCCAGTGACACCAAGCTCGGCTCCGGCGGCTCGGGGCATCGCGGCGGGGCCGTGTCGGGCTATGTCGATCACGGCCATCACGCCGGGTTCAGGCTAGACATGTGGCGCAGGACGGGCGGCTACGACACCGGTTTCGTCGCCAACGAGGATGCCGAGCTCGATCACCGCATCGGGCTGGCCGGGGGCAAGATCTGGCTCGATGCCGATATCCGCCTCGACTATCTCGCCCGCGACTCGCTGCGCAAGCTGGCCAGGCAATACTGGCGGTACGGGCTCGGGCGCGGTCAGAACGTGCTCAAGCACCGGCTGAAACCGCGGCTGCGGCAGTTGATCCCGCCGGCGGTCACCGCGGTGAACCTGCTGTCGGTGCTGCTCTCGGTCGTGTTTCCGCCGATCCTGCTGCTGCCGGTGATCTACCTGCTCATGCTGGCGGCAACCGCGGTGAGCCTCGCGGTGAAACACCGCAGTGCCTGCGCGCTCTGGGCTGCGCCGGCGCTATTTCTCATGCACAATTGCTTTGGCGCCGGGTTTCTGACGCAGCTGATCCTCAGAGGGAGGGGGGCGAAGTGAACATCACGATCACCATCTGTACCTTCCGGCGCAGCCATATCGCCACCACGCTGCAGTCGCTTGAGGCGATGCAGCGCCCCGAGGGGTGCACCGTCTCCATCGTCGTCATCGACAACGACGACACGCCGTCGGCACAGGAGAGGGTGGACGGCACCGCCGCCGCGATGAGCCTACCGGTGCGTTACGTGCACCAGCCGGGTGCCAACATCTCGATCGCGCGCAATGCCGGCCTTGACGCGGCGACGACCGAGTGGGTCGCCTTTCTCGACGATGACGAGGTGGTCGAGCCCGACTGGCTGGTCGAACTGGTCAAGCGTCAGCGCGAGACCGGGGCCGACGCGGTGTTCGGTCCGAGCTATGCGCGCTATGACGACGACGCGCCCGACTGGATCGTCCGGGGCGATTTCCATTCGCAGGTCGCGGCGCCGCGCGCCGGGGTGATCGAGACCGGGCACACCTGCAACGCCTTGCTGCGCTGGGGTGACGCGCCGTGGCGGGACGAGCGCTTCGCGCTCGAGCGTGGCAAATCCGGCGGCGAGGACACGGAGTTCTTCTTCCGGCTGCGCCAGTTCGGGGCAGAGTATGCCATCGCCGACAGCGCCATCGTGCGCGAGGATGTCCCCGCGGCGCGGCTTTCGGTGAAATGGCTTCTGCGCCGACGCTTCCGGATCGGGCAGAGCTACTCAGCCTCCGCCGACAGCCTCCGGCAGCGCTTGGGGCTGTTCGGCTCTAGCTCGGTGAAGGCTGGATACTGCTTTCTTCGCGCCGGCTTTGCACTGGCGAACCCCGAGCGCCGGACGTTCTGGCTGATGCGGGGAACCATGCATGCCGGGATCTGCGCGGGCTGCCTGAAGCTGCCCGAGAAGAGCCTTTACGGGGTGCAGGGCTGATGACAGCGCGAGTGGGGAGTTGACGAGATGCTAGCTGGTTTGCAGTGCGGGCGTGCGGTCGCGGCAGTGATGGTCGCGATCTTTCATGCCAACGTTTTTCTTCTGCCGAGCAAGTTCTATGCCGGCGAGGGCGCAGGCGCGGCCTTCAACTTCGGTTATGCCGGGGTGGAGTTTTTCTTCGTGCTGTCCGGCTTCATCATGGTGCTGGTCCATCGCCGCGACTTTGGCCAGCCGAGCAAGGCACTGGTCTTCATGCGCAAGCGGGTCGTGCGGATCTATCCTATCTACTGGCTTGTGATGGCCTTTCTTCTGGCAATCTACTTCGTGTCTCCCGGACGGGGGCCGGATCATGCACGTGATCCGCTGGCCATCCTCCAGTCGCTTCTCCTGATCCCGTCCGAGGACGGTCCGATCATGCAGGTTGCCTGGACGCTGCAGCACGAGATGCTGTTCTACATCATCTTTTCCGGGATTATCCTGAACCTCCGCATCGGGCGCATCGTGTTCGGTGCTTGGATGCTGGCCTGCGTTCTGGCGCTGCCTTGGTCTCACGACATGAGCTTCCCGCTCTCTTTCCTGCTCAAGCCGCACAACCTGCTGTTCCTCTTCGGGATCGTGGCGGCCTACGCCTATACGCATCTGTCGCGGTCATCGGCGCTGCTGGCATTCTGGACCGGGTGCGCCCTGTTTCTCGGCATCGGCCTCTCGGAAACCGTCCTTGGGGTGATGGGCCCCGAGAGCCTGCAGCCGCTGGGCTACGGGCTTGGCGCGTTGCTGATCGTGATCGGGCTGGCGCAGGGCGGGCTCCCGGCGCCACGCTGGCTGACGTTCATCGGCGATGCATCCTACGCCATCTATCTCGTGCATCTGCCGGTGATGAACATCGCAGCCGTCGGGCTGCTCGCCGCCGGGCTGCATCTTGTGCTGCCGCCG
Source organism: Salipiger bermudensis (assembly GCF_017309175.1). Classification (NCBI taxonomy): domain Bacteria; kingdom Pseudomonadati; phylum Pseudomonadota; class Alphaproteobacteria; order Rhodobacterales; family Roseobacteraceae; genus Salipiger; species Salipiger bermudensis. Next base: position 350,134 of record NZ_JAEKJV010000003.1, read on the forward strand.
CTGGCGATGCTTGCGCTGATCACCGCGATCGTCACGGTCGCCGGAGCGCTCGTGCACGTCTTTGCGGAAAAGCCGCTGATGAAATATTTCAAGAACCGTTCCCCCCGCCAGGCAGCCGCCTGAGGGCACCGAAGGGAGATACAGCCTCTTGTCGACCGACGCCAAACTGCTTCCCGACTTCATCATCATCGGTGCCATGAAATGTGGCACGACGACGCTCTATCGCTATCTCGCCCTGCATCCCGAGATCGACATGTCGCGGGACAAGGAGACCGACTTCTTCGTCGCCGAGAAGAACTGGGGCAAGGGCCTTGGCTGGTATTCCAACCAGTTCACCCATGCCGATCGCGTACGCGGCGAGGCGAGCCCGAATTACACGAAATGCAAGGATTTTCCCGGCGTCGCGCAACGCATCTCCGAGACCTGCCCGGACGTGAAGCTGATCTACATCGTGCGCGAACCTGTCTCCCGGGCGGAATCGCAGTTCCGGCACAGCTTCATCATGGAGGGGCTGGAGAGCGACCTGCAGGGCTTCGAGGACAGCCGCCAGTATGCGCATATCCTCGACTCGAGCCACTACGCGCGTCAGGTCGAGGAGTATCTGCGGTTCTTCCCGAAAGAGGCGTTCCTGTTTCTCGATTTCGACGAACTCCGGCGCGACCCTCAGGCCGTCATGAACAAGGTCACGGACCATGTCGGCGTGTCGCGGATGCAGATCGAGGATCTCGGCAAGCAGAACGACAGCGCCGAGCTGTCGCGTGTGCCGGGTTTCGTGCTGCGGTTCGCGAGCAGCGCGCTCGGCCGACGCTTGGCGGGCCTGATGAGCCGGGATCTGCGCAACCGAATCCGCGGCGGGCTCGCGTTTCAGAAGGCGCGTGTGCCCCCCGGCTTTTCCGAAGATCTCAAGGTCCGGATGCAGAGTGACCTTGACGACGACAGCGCGCGCTTTCGCGAGATTTCCGGATTGTCTCTGAGCGGCTGGCGCTGACGGCGGCTGCAGGCTCCTTCGCAGCCTGATGTGTGGGGAAGCAGTGATCCCCGAGAGGTCGAATCCGACGCCGATTTCACCTTGGGTGGCGTGACGATCGAAATTTCTCCTATTGAGGGAAAGTGGGGCAAAAACTGGGCGGACTGTGTCTGATTTGGAATGCTTTCAAAATAGGCATGAGAACTTCAAGATATTGATAAGGTTGTGTTAATTTAGTTCCATCAAGTTATTGTAAGTCGTCGCGGGTTTTTGATTGCGGCAAATTTGGGGCGGATGTATGCTCAAAATTGTTAATTGGTTCAAAAAAGGATGATTCCGATGAGCATTTTGTCTAACGGAAATGAGTCGATCATCGACTCGAACGGCGATACCTTCATCAATGGCGCAGGCGGCGACGACTTTATTAACGGCGCAGGCGGCGACGACTACATCAAGGGCGGCGTCGGTAACGACCGTCTGAAAGGTGGCTGGGGCGACGACGCCATGGCCGGCGGCGAGGGCAATGACACCCTTGCAGGCGGTGCAGGCAACGACACCCTCGGCGGTGGCGAAGGCGACGACGTGCTGAATGGCGGCACGGGCGACGACGTTCTCTACGGCGGCCCGGGCGACGACATCATGGTTGGTGCCGACGGCGCTGACACGTTCGCCTTCACCACGGTGTCCACCGGCACCACCAAGATCGTGGATTTCGACATGGCCGAAGGCGACTCCGTGCGTCTCGAAGGCGGTGTTACCGCGACCGGCTACACCGAGACCTCGAACGGTATCCTTGTCGAGCTCGACAACGGCGGCTTCATCAACATGATTGGTGTGAGCGGAGCTGACTACGACGACATCTTCTGATTTCGAAGATCGTCAGGCCAAAATTTCGACACCCCCGGGTTTTCCGGGGGTGTTTTTTCATGTGATACGCCCTTCGCGCCCAGGCCGCGGCCGATCCGTGCCTCGGGTGCTACAGTTGCACGGACTGTTTCCTTATTGGGCGAAATTTGCACATCATTTACGCGCAGTTATCCTGTAGAAGGAGCCCGCGTACGGTCGTCATGACAGCGCGGACATTTTGAGCATAGAAAAACCTGTGGCCCGAATTGGCGGGCACGCATCACAGGAACAGGAGAGCGGTATATGGCGCGCAAGGCTCCTTTCAGGGAACGCATGACCAGACGGTTGGCCATCGCCTCCGGTCGCGGACGACGTTCCTTTCCCGGCGCCGCGCCGAAACATCGCAGCGTCTACCTGCACCTTCCCAAATGTGGCGGGACCTCCCTGTCGGAAGCGATGTACGCCACGGTGCCGGTGAACCAGCGCATCGGCGTGATCGATGCGGTCTCAACCCGGCGGGCGCTTGCGATCGAGGCCTTCGACAAGGATGACGCCTTTCTCTGCCACGAGGATCTCGACACCGGGCAGATGGTCTTCGACCTGCGCGAAACCATGATGCTGCAGCACATGGCGTGGGACACCATGCTGATCCACGGCCATGTCTTCTGGTCCGACAAGGCCGAACGGCATTTCGGAGACACCTACAAATACGTCACCATGATGCGCGACCCGGTGGCGCGCACGGTCTCCAACTTCCGCATGGCGCAGCGCACCGGGGTCGTGGCCGGCGGTATGGACGAGTATCTCGCCAGCGATGTCGCGAAGCGGCATGCCAGGGTCTTTCTGCGCTATCTCGCGAGCCGCAACGATATTCCCGACGCAGACCTCCCGGCGGCGATCGAGCTCGCCAAGTCGCGCGTGGAGAAATTCGCCCTGATCGGCTTCCTGGACGACATCGAGAGTTTCTTCTCGCGCTACCGCGAGATCTTCGGGGTGTCGCTCCGGATGTCGCAGCTGAACTCGGCACCTGACCGCAAGCCCGACATTCCCCAAGCCGAGATGGAGGCCCTCCGCGCGCTCTGTGCCCCGGATCTCGAGATCTTTGAACACGCGCGCAGTCTGCGCTGAGCGACCGATATGGCGGCCACCGAGCAGATCACCTACGGCGCACCTGATGACACCCGCCCGGGAGAACAGCTCTGGGCGCTGATCGATTCGACCTTGCTGGTTCTGACCATCGCCGCCAGCTCCGACATGCTGGTCAAGCTCGGGCCCGTGCAGACCCTGAGCTGGCTGCTGTGCTACGGGCTGACCTTGCTGCGTATCGGGATGATCTTTCCGCAATTCTTGGCGCTGGCCGCTGGCAACAAGATCGTCTTCGTCTACCCGTTCATTTGCCTGTCCTCGGTGCTATGGTCGTCGGCCCCGTCCGAGAGCCTCGTGGGCGGCATCCAGCTGCTGATGACATGCATCATCGCGACCTTCCTCGGCTGGCGCTATTCGCTCACGCTGATCATCCGCGCGGTCGCTGTCATCCTCTCGGTGGCCGCGGCCCTGTCGCTGCTGCACTGGGCGACCGGGATTTTCCCGTGGCCGGCCTTCACCCGCGCTGGCGGTCTGGCGGGGATCTTCTCGCACAAGAGCATGCTTGGCCTGCGGGTGCTGATTGCCGCGCTGGCCATCCTCGCGCTGTGGCTGATGCCGACGCGGACCATTTCGCGGGTCTCGAAACGCTGGCTGCTGCTCGCCATGGCGATGGTGCTGATGTCGCTGGCGCTGTCGCAGTCGGCGACGGCGCTGCTTCTGCTGCCCGCAATGGCCTATGTGCTTTTCTTCCTGTGCCGGGACCGGACACCGCCGATGGTGGTCGTCCTGCTCTTCGTGGGGGCGATGGTGATCTTTGCCATCGCGCCGCTGGTGCTGACGGTGCTTGGTTACGATCCGGTGACCTTCGTGCTCAACGCCGTCGGCAAGGACGCGACGCTGACCGGCCGCACGGAAATCTGGGAGGTGGCCGGCGAGGTGATCGGCGAGCATCCCGTACTTGGCGTCGGGTTCGGGGCGTTCTGGAAGGCCTCGGAATTCTCGGTCCTGCGCCTGGCGACGCAGCATGCCGGGGCCATCACCAGCAGCTCGTTCCACAATTTCGCGCTGGAGATCCTCGTCTCGACGGGGCCGCTGGGGCTGCTGGCGGTCGCCGGCTTGATCGGTGCCGGCCTCTACCGGCTCGCCGCCCTTCTGTCGCTCACCGGATCGGTGGCGGCGGCGATCGGAATCGTGCTGCTGCTCACCTTGGTCGCGACGTCGTTCCTCGGGCCGGCGCTTTATCGGGGCCACGACTTCGCGATGGTCATGGTCGTGATGCTTGTCGTCAGCGCCCGCGAGGACATGCGCACCGCCCGCGCCGCGCTCGGCAGGGGGCAGGCAGGCTGATCTACCCGTCCGCGCGGCTGCGCGGCCCGTGATCCGCACACTGCGGATCGAACTGAACACGATTTTTGAGACGGATTTGGAAGAAGGACAGGATGAGCATGGCATATCAGGGCGACTCCCTCATCAAGAAGGTCCTGCAGACCCCGTTCAAGGCGATCGGCTACAAGATCGTGCGGCTCAAGCCCTACGAAGAGCTTTCGACCCCGTCACGCGCGGACACCGGGTTCACGAAGCTGTTCTGCATCGGCTTCAACAAGACCGCGACGACGACCGTCGAGGCGGTGCTGCGCGAACACGGGTTCCGCCTGCCCAAGCAGGTCGATCAGGAGGTGCTGCTGCGCCCGGTGCTCGACTACAAGCGGCTCGATCTGCTGAAGGGCTTTGTCGAGGAATACGACGCGTTCCAGGATCTGCCGTTCTCGCAGAACCGGACCTATATCGCTTGCGATGCGATGTTTCCCGGCTCCAAGTTCATCCTGACGCTGCGCGACCCGGAGAAATGGGTCGAGAGCTACATCCGCTATTACCGCGACGAGTTCGAGGTCCCGGTCGATGAGGCGCCGAGCGAGGCGATGTTTCGGGATCGCAACCTGTATCTCGAAAAGGGTTACGTCTACGACGTGCTGCGCCGGCTGCTGACCGTCTACGAAGACGGCAAGAGCGTCACGCGCTGGGATCTCGCCTTTGATCGCGACTTCCTGAAGGAGATCTACACCCGTCGCAACGCCGAGATCATCTCGTACTTCGACAGCCGCCCGGATGATCTTCTGGTGATTGACCCGACCTCGGAGCCGGACACTGGACGGCTGCTGGCCTTCCTCGGCATCAGCGGCACCGAGCCCGGACCGTTTCCCAAGCTCAACGCGCGCTGATCCCTCATGCTTGCCGCCCGCCGCCCCCAGACAAGACGAGAGATAGGTCTCAGATGAAACTCGGATATCGCCCGGAAATCGATGGCATGCGCGCGATCGCGGTCAGCGCGGTCATTCTCTATCACCTCAAGATCCCTTTCGGCGACGGAAGCCTTCTTGCCGGCGGCTATCTCGGGGTGGACCTGTTCTTCGTTCTATCCGGCTATCTCATCACCAAGATCATCCTGATCGAGTTTGACGAGGCGGATCGTTTTGACGTGGTGCAGTTCTACTGGCGCCGTGCCCGGCGCATCCTGCCACCGCTGCTTCTGGTGATGCTGGCGACGATCCCGGTCGCGTGGGCGATCCTGTTGCCGACCGAGATGGAGCGCTTTGCCAAGTCGCTGTTCGCGGCACTCGGGTTCTACAGCAATTTCTTCTGGTTCTTCGAGCTCAACGATTACGGCGCCCAGTCCGGTCTGCTGCAGCCCTTCCTGCACACCTGGAGCCTGGCCATCGAGGAGCAGTTCTATCTCGTGTTCCCGGTGGCGCTGCTGGTGCTCTACCGGTGGCTCGGTCGGCACCGCATCGGTGTGATCATTGTTGCGTTCATGATCCTGAGTTTCGTGATCTCGCAAGTGAGCACCGCATTTGTGCGCGAATTCTCGTTTTTCTCACCGGCCAGCCGGGCGTGGGAAATGCTCGGCGGCTCGCTTCTGGCCTACATGTCGCTGCGCGACCCAGACGCTTTGCGCGGCTCGAAAGCCGCGCGGGTGATTCCGTCCCTCGCGCTGCTGACGCTGCTCGCGTCACTCTGGAGCCTCAAGCTCAGCGACATCTCGCATCCCGGCTACATGACCATCCCGGTCATCCTCGCGACCTGCGCGATGATCTGGTTCGCGGACCCGCGAGAGCCGGTAACGCGCCTGCTGTCGACGCGCCCCTTCGTTATGGTCGGCAAACTGTCCTATTCGCTGTATCTCTGGCATTTCCCGATCTTCGCCTTCGGGCGGCTCAATTCCATGGGCGAGGCGCCGGGACTCGAGATGCTGGTCTGGCTCGCGCTGACGATCCTGTTGTCGTGGCTCGGCTATCTTCTGGTCGAGAAACCGCTGCGGTTCCGTGCCTCGCCACGGCTCTTCGTATCGACCATGACGGCGTGTCTTGCCGCGGTTCTGGTGTTCTCGGCAACGACGCTGGTTCAGAATGGCTTTGCGAACCGGCTGGGCGATCTCGCCGCGATCTACGGTGACAACGATTACGACAACGAGGCGCTCAAGAACGCATCCTGGTCGGTTCTCGACGACATCGCCGGGGACGAGGTCGTGACGGCCGACAATGCGCATGGGCCATCCCGGTCCGAGGCCGAGAACCTGTGGTTCCGCGATTCCGACAAGACCCATGTGCTGATCCTTGGCAACTCGCACAGCAAGGACATGTTCAACGCGCTTTACCTCAACGGAGATCTGTTCCCCGATCACGAGTTTGCCCGGTTCGGCCTCGGGGACGACTTCCCGCAGAGCCAGATCGAGACGCTGCTGGCGTCGCCGAATTTCGAGGCCAGCGACCTGGTGCTGATCGCGCCGCGCTATACCGAGATCACCATGTCGCGCCTTGGCGCGCTGATCGACGCGATCGGCGGGGCGGGCAAGCGCGTGGCGCTGGTGGGAAACACCGTCGAGTACCGGCTCGAGAACGGGCTGCCGGTGTTCGACTGGTACGTGCGGCGCGAGCAGGCAACGCCGGACGCGGAGGTGGTCAACCACCTCGGCCACAACTATGAAATTGCCCGCGGCGAAGAGATCAACGCGTCGGTGCGCGCTGTCGCAGAGGAAAAGGGCGTGCCCTATCTTTCGCGCCGCGACCTGTTGTGCAGCGATGCCGAGGAAAGCTGTGCGCTGATGACGCCGGACGGGCGCAAGGCGCTCTATGACTACAGCCACTGGACGCTCGAGGGCGCCCGGCATTTCGGCGCCCTCGCGGCCGAGCGGAACTGGCTGTCCGACTAGCGCGTCCGGGGCCAAGCCCTCGTGGCCCCGGCCACCGGCGCCGAGGGGCGCACGGGGCAGGGGCCCGCTCAGACCGAGAGCAACGCGTGATCGGCGGTCAGGATGAGGTCCCGATCGAGATCGAAGTCGGCGATGTCGACATTCCGCAGCCGGGCGAAGTTCACGATCAGCTTTGGGTCGTCGGTCATGGGACCGTCACGGTCGACCGACAAAAGCAGGTCATTGTTCTTCTCGCTAAGGATGAGGTGGTCGCGGACGAATATCTCGGCCAGCTCGCTCTGGCTCGCCCCCTCGACCTCGAGCGCCGCGACCAGCCCCGAAAGGTCGATTCTGTCCTCGCCCGGCAGGAAATCGATCACCGTGTCGGCGCCGAGAAACTCGTACTCCCAGGACGCGGCGTCGGGCGCATCCTCGCCACTCTCCTCGGCTGCGGTCACCGCGGCGTCATGGTCTCTCTGGCTCGCGCGGTTGCGGGCCACGACCTCCCAGTCGCGGGCATAGATGCTCGTCTGAAAGACGAACACGTCGGCATCGAGGCCGCCCTTCAGCTTGTCCATGCCGTGACCGCCATCGAGCGTGTCCTTGCCCGACGAGCCGTAGAGCTTGTCATTGTCGCGGCCGCCGTCGAGGACATCGTCGCCGGAATTGCCGTTCAGGTAATCGTTTCCGGCCCCGCCATACACCAAGTCATTGCCGCCGCCGCCGACGGCGTAGTCCCGCCCGGCGCCGGCCAGCAGGATGTCATGCCCCGCGCCGCCCTCGAGACGGTCGTTGCCGTTCTCGGCAAAGATCAGATCGTCGCCCTTGCCGCCGCGCAGCTTGTCATCGCCGGTTCCGCCGAACATCCAGTCGTCGCCGTTGCGGCCCTCGATCACGTCATCGCCGCCGAGTCCGCTGAGAATGTCGCCGTGGCGGTTGCCGTAGATGCCATCGCCATCGGCGCCGCCGGTGATCCGCGAGGGCGCGTCCCCGGCCACGAGGTTGCCGTTCGCCTTTGGCGCGGACACCTCCTCGTAGTCGTCGGCCGGCTCGAGCTCTCCCGCGGCGACGTCGAAGGGGTCTTCGACGGGCAACGCGATATTACTTGCCAAGAGCTCCGACACGGTCACGTCCCGCAGCGTGATGCTGTTGTCCGCGTCGAACTCAAGAACGGCATCTCGGCCCTTCTGTTCGAACGCGGCAAGCGCCTCGGCCGCGGAGGCAAAGCCGGTGCCGAGAAGCGAGAGCGTGTCATCGCTGCCGAAGGAGAGGATGGTGTCGTGCCCGTCGCCGGCGCGGTAGCCCACAAGGTCCGCGCCGCCGCCTAGCTCGAGATGGTCATCCCCCAGTCCGCCGTAGAAGGTTGTGCCGAGCGCGTTGCCGGTCAGCCGGTTGCCAAGCGCATTGCCGTAGAGCGCCACGTCCACGGTATCGTCATAGAGCTTGGCATTCTCGAGATTGGCACCCAGCGTGTAGGCGTCGATGTCGAACAGGCTGTAGACCAGATCGCCGTTCGCATCGTCGGTCCTGTAGGTCTTGTTGAGCACCCTGTCGCGAACGAGGACCGTGTCCACGCCCGCATCGGCTTGCTCGCGGATATAGGTCGCGCCGTTCAGTTCGTAGGTGTCGTCTCCAAGCCCGCCTGCCAGCTCTTGGGCGCGCAGCACCGCGAGGGCGCCGGCATGCTGGATCTGCGCGCTGAGATAGTCCTCTCCGTCGGTTCCGAGGTAGGATTCCGCGGTGAGCTGGCGGATGCGCGACGCATAATCATGGCCCTTGCTCTGCGGCGCGACCACGCGCACCGATGCTTCGGTGATGCTGGCGATATCGGTGTTCTCGAAGATGATGGTCTGCGGCGCAAAGGGGTAGGCGCCGTTGATCAGCCACGCGTCGGTGCCGACTTGGGTCAGCGTCGCCAGCGCGGCGGCGCTGTCGGCGAAGTTGAAGCCTTCGAGCACGAGGGTGTCGCCTTCGCCCGGATCGAAGTCGGTGATGATCTTGTTGCCCTCGCCGTGGATCACGCGGAAGGTATCGGCGCCCGCGCCGCCGGTGAACTGGTCAAACCCGCTGCCGCCGTAGATGACGTTATCGAGCGCGTTTCCTGTCAGCACGTCGTCACCGGTCAGGTCGCGGCTCTGATGGTTGCCCGCGTCGGTCAGGGTGCGTGTCTGCGCCTCGTCTTGACCATAGATGTAGACATCCGCAGCATCCGGGACCGTCTCGTCATCCGGTTTCAGCGCATAGACCTTGATGTAGTCGACGTCGAGGCTGCTTTCGAAGGGGGCGTTGTGGTCGTCATCCGGGTTCCAGGCGAAGCTGCCGCCGAACTGGTTCCAGAGCACGAAATACATGTCGGTGGTGACATCATCAGGGGTCTGGGTCCGGAAGATCTCGTGCATGTTCGAGGAGTCGGTGCCAAACAGGAACGAGATGTGGTCCGGCGTCCACTCTATGCCGTAGGTGTAGAACTCTTCGTGGATGTCGACATCCTCGCCGGTGACCTCGTCGAGCTCCACCAGGCGCTTGTAGACGTATTTCTCGTTGTTGTCGGGATCGTGGAGCGCCTCTCCCGGCGAGGAGCGGGTCTCGCCCCAGCCGAACTTCTCAAGCATCGCCTGATTGGCGCTTTCCCACTGCTCGCCATAGACGTTGGTGATATCGGTGGTGCTGTCATGCACCGCCTGATCAGCCTCTTCCCCGATGCCGTAGTCGTTGAAGAGCACGTTGGTCCAGATCGCATCGTCGATGCCCCGGCCATTGGTGCCGTCGTAGCGCCCCAGCGCTTCCATGTTGATTTCTGGCGGCCAGCCTTCGTGGGCGCTGGTGAGCCAGGGCGCCGAGAGATGCCCGGTGCCGGCGGGCATCTTCACGCGCACCTCGTAATATCCATAGCTCTCGGCCCAGCTTTGGTGCAAGCTCAGCATCCCGGTGAGATACTCTATGTCCGAGGCATTCTGCGCGCCGGCCATGACATATGGGCTCGCGTCGAGCGCCGCCTGGATGTCGTCCTGCTTGGCCGGATCGATGCGCGAGACGTTGATGCTGAGGACGCCGTCCTCGACGGTGAAGGGATCGAGTCCGAGGTTGTTGCCCTCGGCATCGGTGAGGTCGGGATCACCAAACAGCGAGAACTTGCTGTTGTGGACCCGGTTGCCCTTTTCCATATCCGTGGACCAGAGGCCGCTGATCCCGTCGTGAAGGTTCAGATCCTCTTTCGCCCCGTCAAACTCTTCATCGACGATGAGCTTGTAGTTTTCGAAATTGACCGTCATGCGCGCCTGCCCCGCATTTTGTATGGCTGAACCTCCCTAACACAACCTTGAGCGATTTGGCTCGAACCACAATGAACGCGACCGGTTCGCGGCCATGTGTTGCCGATGTTCGACGCATTCCTAGGCGAAGCGGGCACATGTGACGGCACTGCGGAGGGTGCACGCACTGGCATATCACTTTGATGTTATATGCTCGGCAAAGTTGTTTTTGCGTTCGCGCAGGCCGAATTCACGGCAGCGGACATCTGGGCCTGCTGCGCAACGCGGCTCGGGATCAGGGAGTTTTGCCTGTAAGGAGATAGGGCTGCGCCTCTGGCCGGTCGGCGAGGGTGCAGAGAAGGCGGGCCCCGGTTTTCCGGGGCCCGCCTCGATGATCAGAACAGCGACTCGACCTCGAGCACCGTGAGCCCCGAGAACAGGATGGTGCCGCCATTGTCGAGCGTGGCCAGCGCATCCGAGCCGACCGCGACGACGCTGGCGAGCGCGACGCCGCCCGCGTTGATCTGGTCCTGAGCCATATCGAAGTCGGAGATCCGCGAGGCTCCGGTGCTTCCCGACTTGAAGCGGAACTCATCGCTTCCGAACCCGCCGACCAGCAAGTCGTCGCCAGCGCCGCCAAAGATCGTGTCGTTGCCGTCCCCGCCGATGATGGTGTCGTTCCCGGCATTGCCGAACAGGCGGTCTTCGCCGGATTGACCCTTGATGAGGTCGTCGCCGGAACCGCCCAGGACGATGTCGTCGTCATCGCCACCGAAGATGGTGTCGTTGCCGCCATTGCCGCGCAGCAGGTCGTTGCCGGCGTTGCCTCTCACGACATCGGCCCCGGTTCCACCGGACGCAGTATCGTCGCCAGCGCCGCCGAAGAGGCTGTCATCGCCGGTGCCGCCGAGCAGCTTGTCGTTGCCGACATTGCCATTGAGCAGGTCGTTGCCGCCGCCACCAGCGAGGGTGTCGTCGCCAGCACCGCCGATCACGGTGTCGTCGCCCGCGCCGGCGAGGATGCGGTCGTCGCCATCGTTGCCCTTGACCGAGTCCTCTCCGGAGCCGCCCTTGACCTCGTCGTCTCCGTCGCCGCCGAAGATGATGTCGTCTCCGCCGAAGCCGTTGATTGTGTCATCGCCGTCGCTGCCGGTCAGACCGTCGCTGCCGCTGCCGCCAGAGACATCGACGCCGCCCGTTGCCGTTGCATTGACGTCCATCGTCACGGTCGCGGTGGCGGTGCCGCCGTTGCCGTCGCGAATGGTGTAGGTGAAGCTGTCGGTTCCGGTGAAGCCGGCATCGGGGGTGTAGACGACCGTATCGTCGCTGGGATCGCCCGGCGTCAGGTTGTCATCGGTGGTTACGGTGCCGTTGCTGCCCTGGGTGACACTGTCGATGTAGAGCGTATCGCCATCCGGATCGCTGTCGTTGTCGAGGACGTCGATGCCCATCGGCGCGCCGGCCACCGTGAACTCGCTGTCGTCAACGGCGATCGGGGCGTCGTTGACCGGATCGACCGTGACATTGACCACCGCTGTGTCCGTCCCGCCATTTCCGTCATCTACGAGCAGCGTGAAGCTGTCGCTGCCGAAAAAGTCGGGAGCAGGGGTGTAGATCAGCTCGCCCAGGGCGTTGAACGTCGCCGTCCCGTTCGTCGGGCCGGTCTGCACGCTGTAGGTCAGGCTGTCGCCATCCACGTCGGTAGCGGTCTCGAAGGGCACTACCACGCCGGTATCCTCGTTCGTGGTGACGCCGAAGTCGCCATAGACCGGGGCGTCATTTGCCCCGTCGATGGTGACGGTGACAGTGGCCGTGTCGGTGCCGCCGTTGCCGTCGCTGATCGTGTAGGTGAAGCTGTCGGTGGTGGACGCCCCCACCGCGAGATCTTCGAAGGCGCCGTTCGGGTCGTAGCTGAACTCGCCCGTCGCGCTGTTCAAGGTCACCGTGGCCCCTGAGGGCAGCAGCACCGGCGTGTCGAAGAAGCCCGCGTCGGTGCTGGCGACCCCGGCAAACGCAACGATGGAGATCGTATCGAGATCCACGTCGGTATCGTTCACCAGCGGCGAGCCGAGATTGGCCGCCGGGCCGTCCTCGGAGACCGAGCCTGTATCATCGACCGCGACCGGCGCATCGTTCACGGCGATGACATTAAGGCTGACCGTCGCCTGATCGGTGCCGCCATTGCCGTCCGACGCCTCGTAGGTAAAGCTGTCCGGCCCGTTGTAGTCGGCATCCGGGGTATAGGAGATCGTGCCGTCGGACTGCAGCGTCAGGCTGCCGTTCGAGACGTCGCTGACCAGCGCGTAGGTCAGGCTGTCGCCGTCCGGGTCGCTGTCGTTGCCGGCCACCGATCCGGTAAGCGTGGTGTCCTCGAAGACAACGGCAGCTTCATCGACCGCGTCGGGCGGGGAATTGGCCACATCGTTATCGGTGATCGTCGCCTGGCCCGAGGCCAGCAGCGCCGTCGTGTTGGCGTCACGCAGCTGCAGGAAGAAGCTCTCGTCACCCTCGACGATGGCGTCGTCGACGATGCCGGTCGAGACCGTCGTGGTGGTCTGGCCCGCGGCGAAGGTGAAGGGCAGGAACAGGCCAGCAGTGTAATCCGCCGGGTCCGTCGCGCTGCCATCGGCGAAGCCCACGGTCAGGACATCGCTCTCCACGCTGGTATCGCCGCTGCGTGTGACGGTGAAGGTCGCAGTGCCCGCGCCCTCGTCGACGGTGATGTCGCCGATAGAGAAGCTCGAGACCGGGCCCGCCACGGTGATTTCAACCGTCGCGGTGACGATCCCGCCTTGGCCGTCAGCGAGATCATACTCGAAACTGTCGAGTCCGGAGAACCCGGCGTCGGGCGTGTAGGTGAAGCTGCCGTCGGCGAACAGCAACGCGAAGCCGTTCGTCGCCTGCGCGAAGGTCGCGAGGATCAGCGGATCGCCGTCGATGTCGAAGTCGTTGTCGAGCACACCTGCCGCGGGAACGTTGAGCACGGTCTCGAAACCGGTGGAATAGCTGTCATCGACCGCCACCGGCGCATCATCGACCGAGGTCACGGTCACCGCGACCGCGGCGGTGTCGGTGCCGCCATTGCCGTCGCTGATCGTATAAGTGAAGCTGTCGGTGCCGTTGAAATTGGCGTCGGGGGTGTAGGTGATGGTGCCATCGGCCTCGACGGTTGTGGTGCCGTTGCTGCCATTGGTGGCCGAGGCCACGCTGAGCGTGTCGCCATCCACGTCGCTGTCATTGGACAGCACCACGACGTTGACCGCGTTGTCCTCTGCGGTCACCACGGCATCGTCCACCGCAACCGGGGCGTTGTTCACCGAGGTCACGGTCACTGCGACCGCGGCGGTGTCGGTGCCGCCATTGCCGTCGCTGATCGTATAGGTGAAGCTGTCGGTGCCGTTGAAATTGGCGTCGGGGGTGTAGGTGATGGTGCCATCGGCCTCGACGGTTGTGGTGCCGTTGCTGCCATTGGTGGCCGAGGCCACGCTGAGCGTGTCGCCATCCACGTCGCTGTCATTGGACAGCACCGCGACGTTGACCGCGTTGTCCTCTGCGGTCACCACGGCATCGTCCGCCGCGACCGGATCGTCGTTCACCGGAAAGACAGTGATCTGCGCCGTCGCCTGATCGGTGCCGCCACGACCGTCCGACACCTCGTAGGTGAAGCTGTCGGTTCCGTTGAAGTCGGCATTGCCCCGATAGCTGAAGCTGCCGTCGGAGTTGAGCGTCAGCGTCCCGTTGCTGACATCCGAGACCAGCGAGACGGTGAGCGGATCGCCATCTGCGTCGCTGTCGTTTTGCAGCACGCCAAGGGCGGCATTGGCCGATCCGTTGGTATCCTCGCTGACGCTGTAGAGATCGTTCCCTGCCACGGGCGCGGTATTGGGCGCTGGCAGAGCCAGGACGACGTTGTCCAGGCTGCCGACATCGACGCCATTGAGGTATTCGCCGCGGATGTGCAGGCTCTGCAAGTCCGCCATGACGGCGTCGATCTGCGCCTGTGTCGCCACGCTGCCGCTCTCGGAGTTCAACCGCCAGTCGGAGCGGGTGTCCATGAAGGCGCTGAAGCTGCCCCAGTTGCCGTCAGCGGCGCCAATGTCGAGCACCAGCGTCAGGCCGGCCCCGCTCAGGACCAGGTCGCCGGCGCCGTTCGCGGCCCCTCCGCTGCCGGTGCTGCGCAGGTCGAAGCTCAGCGTGCCGCCGGAATAGGCGCTCCGATCGCCAAGATAGGCGGCGGGGGCGACCCAGTACCAGTAGGGCCCGGTCGCGAGGTCCGTGGCCTCGATATGGCCGTCGGGGTTGCCGCCCGAGGCGACCCATTGCAGGCCGGTGACGTCGCCGGTGACGGTCCAGCCTTCCAGGTCCGTGTCGAAGGTCGAGACGATATCCGCCAGCGCCGAGACGCTGACATCGACCGTCGCGGTGTCCGTGCCGCCATTGCCGTCGCTCACCGTGTACGTGAAGCTGTCGGAGCCGGTGAAGCTGGCATTCGGGGTGTAGGTGATGGTGCCGTCGGCCTCGACGGTGGTGGAGCCGTTGCTGCCATTCGTTGCCGAGGCCACGCTGAGCGTGTCGCCGTCCACGTCGCCGTCATTGCCCAGAACGCCGATATTCACCGCCGTGTCGACGCTTGTGGCGGCGACGTCGTCTATGGCGTCGGGGGCATCGTTGACCGGGCTGACCGTGACCGCCACAGCCGCCGTGTCGGTGCCGCCATTGCCGTCGCTCACCGTGTAGGTGAAGCTGTCGGTGCCGTTGAAATCGGCGTCGGGCGTGTAGGTGATGGTGCCGTCGGCCTCGACGGTGGTGGTGCCGTTGCTGCCATTGGTGGCCGAGGCCACGCTGAGCGTGTCGCCATCCACGTCGCTGTCATTGGACAGCACCGCGACGTTGACCGCGTTGTCCTCGGTGGTGACAACCGCATCGTCGATCGCGACGGGATCGTCGTTCACAGGGGCAACCGTGATGGTGACGGTGGCCTGATCGGTGCCGCCGTTGCCGTCGGAAACCTCGTAGGTGAAGCTGTCGGTTCCGTTGAAATTGGTCTGCGGGGCATAGGCCCAGACGCCGTTCGAGACCGGGGTAAGCGTGCCGTTGCTGACGCCCGAGACCAGCGAGTAGGTCAGGCTGTCGCCGTCGGGGTCGCTGTCATTGCCGGTTACGTCGATGTTCTGCGTGCCGCTGTCCTCGTTGCGGTTGACGCTGTCGTCCCCGGCGACCGGGGCGCTGTTCGACGGGCCGGACACGGACACGGTCACGGTTGCGGTGTCTGTCCCGCCATTGCCGTCGCTGATCGTGTAGGTGAAGCTGTCACTTCCCGAGAAGCCGCCATCGGGCGTGTAGACGACGCGGTCGTCGCTGGCATCTCCGGGCGTGCCCATATCGTCGATGCTCACGGTTCCGTTAGAGGCCGTTCCGACGCTGTCGAGCATCACCGGATCGCCGTCGACGTCGCTGTCATTGGCCAGCACGTCGACGCTCACCGGGGTCGCGGCGGCGGTCGAGCCGCTGTCGTCGGTGGCGACGGGAGCGTCATTCACCGGGCTGACAGTGACGAATACGGTGCCACTGCGCGAGCCGCCGTCGCTGTCCTCGACGGTGTAGCTGAAGCTCGCGGTGCCATTGAAATCGGCGTTGGGGGTGAAGGTGACGGTGTTGTCGCTCTCGATCACCGCCACGCCGGCGCCGGTGGTGCCGACGGCGGTCACGGTGAGGGCGGTGCCGTCCTCGACATCGCTGTCATTGGCCAGCACGTCGATGTTTACCGCCGTGTCCTCGTTGGTCGTCGCGCTGTCGTTGGCGACCGTCGGGAGGTCGTTGACCGCCGCCACCGCGACCGTCACCGTGGAGGTGGCGGTCTCGAACCCGTCGCTGACGATCACCTCGAAATTGGCGGTGCCGTTGAAGTTGCTCGCCGGGGTGAAGCGCACGAAGCTGGCGAAGAGCAGCAATGTGCCATTGGTCGCGTTCTGCACGCCGGTGATCGACAGCGGGTCGCCGTCGGGATCGCTGTCGTTGATCAGCAGATCGGCCAGCGGGATGTCGATGAAGGAGTCTTCATTGGTGGCGACGCTGTCGCTGACCGGCTGCGGCGCATTGTTGAAGGCGTAGCTCTGATCGTCGAACTGCAGCACACGGACATTGGTCAGCACGTCGGTGCCGTCAGGCCCCGTCACCGTCGAGGCTGAGCCGTCTCCGGTGATCGTATAATCCGCAAGATCGCCAGAGAACACCGCAGTGTCGGTGCCGGTGCCGCCGTCGATGCTGTCATCGCCGCCGCCGCCGCGGATGGTGTCGTCGCCTGCGCCTGCGTCGACGGTGTCGTTCTGCTCTCCGGCGTCGATCGTATCGTCGCCGTCACCGGCGTCGATATCGTCCTCGCCGGCCAGCGCCACGATGGTGTCGTTGCCGGCATAGCCCTCGATGGTGTCGTTGAGGATCGTGCCGACGAGGCTGTCATCGCCCGGCGAGCCGGTGACCAGCGATCCGGTCAGCCCGTTGGCCACCACGACGTCGCCATCGGCGAAGCGCAGGCGCTCGACATTGTAGACCACGTCGGTGCCGTCGCCGTTGCCCGTCAGATTGATGACCTGAAGGCCGGTCGCGGTGCCGACGATGGAATAGTCGCCGCGGTTGCCGCGGTAGACCGCCACGTCGCCATCGCTGCCCGAGCCGGAGTTGTCGTCGCCGCCGTCGATGGTGTCGTCGCCGGTACCGCTATAGGCGTTCTGGTGGAAGATGTCGTCCCCATCACCGCCGAGCAGGGAGTCGTTGCCGTTGTTGCCCTCGAGCGAGTCGTCGCCCGTGCCGCCGAAGATCGTATCGTCCCCGTTGTTCCCGGCCAGAGAGTCGTCATCGGCACCGCCGTCGATGGTGTCGCCGTAGCCTGAGCCGCGCACGGTGTCGTTGCCGGCCCCGCCACGCAGGTCGTAGCTCAGGTTGCCGTTGTTGTAGTCGTAGCTGCCGTGATCCTGGATGGTGTCGTTGCCATCGCCGCCCTCGACGGTCACGTTGCGGGCGTTCACGGCATCGTTGTGGTAGTTGTAATAGCGGATCGAGTCATCGCCGGTGCCACCGTCGATGCTCTCGCCCGAGACGTACCACAAGCGGTCATTGCCGTCGCCGGCGAGGACGGTGTTGTTGCCCTCCTGGTCCAGGATGGTGTCGTCACCGGCGCCCATGTCGATGCTGTCGTCGCCGCTGTCGCGGTTGCCGTCGTAGGAGTAATCGTTGCCGTCGCCGCCCTCGAGCGTGTCGTTGCCATCGTCGCCATAGAGCGTGTCGTCGTCGCTGCCCCCGACGACACTGTCATCGCCCGCGCCGCCGAAAAGTGAGTCCGTGCCCGCGTCGCCTTCAAGCGTGTCGTCGCCGTCATTGCCGTTGACGATATCCGCCCCGTCTCCGCCAGAGATCGAGTCCGCATCCTCGTCGCCATTGATCGAGTCGTTGCCCGCGAGGCCGTTCACGGTGTCATCGCCGGCCAGCGCATCGATGGAGTCGTCGCCGGCGGTGCCGTCGAGGCTGTCGGCGCCGGGTGTGCCGGTCACGATGGTGCCGAGCGTCAGGCCCGACACGGCGACATCGCCATCGCCGAAACGCAGGGTCTCGACATTCGAGACCGTGTCGTCGCCGTAGGTTCCGGTGCGGTCGACGACCCTGAGGGTGCCGCCGCCATTGTCGAGTATGAGGTAGTTGGACCGGTCTCCGGAGAACTGTGCAACGTCACCGGAGGTTTCCCCGCCGGAGCCGCCGTCGAGGCTGTCATTGCCCTGATCGCCCACAAGCGTGTCGTCACCATCCCCGCCTTCGAGCGTATCGTCGCCCCTGCCGCCCGACATCGAGTCGTTGCCGGTGCCGCCGGTCATGCTGTCGTTGCCATTGTTCCCGGCCAGAGAGTCGTCGTCGGCACCGCCGTCGATGGTGTCGCCGTAGTTTGAGCCGCGCACGATATCGTTGCCGGCCCCGCCGCGCAGGTCATAGCTCAGGTTGCCGTTGTTGTAGTCGTAGCTGCCGTGATCCTGGATCGTGTCGTTGCCATCGCCGCCCTCGACGGTCACGTTGCGGGCGTTCACGGCATCGTTGTGATAGTTGTAATAGCGGATCGAGTCATCGCCGGTGCCACCGTCGATGCTCTCGCCCGAGACGTACCAGAGACGGTCGTTGCCATCGCCGCCGAGGACCGTGTTGTTGCCGTCGGCGTCATAGACGGTGTCGTCGCCCGCGCCCATGTCGATGCTGTCATCGCCGCTGTCGCGACCGCTGTTGTAGGAGTAATCGTCGCCGTCGCCGCCTTCGAGCGTGTCGTCGCCATCGTCGCCGTAGAGCGTGTCATTCTCGGTGCCGCCGCTGAGGAAGTCGTTCCCGAGGCCACCGCCGAGCTCATCCGAATCCGCGCCGCCCAGCAGCGAGTCATTGCCGCCGTTGCCGTTGAACGTGTCGTTGCCGCCAAGGCCCGTGGCGGTATCGTCGCCCTCACCGCCTTCGAAGGTGTCAGCGCCGCTGGTGCCGGTGAAGTTGGTGCCCGGATTCGTGCCGATCACCACGTCCTGATCGGTGAAGCGCAGGATCGAGACGCCGGTGATGATGTCGGTGCCTTCCCCGACCACCGTCGCCTCGCCGAGCGCACCGGTGGTGATGGTAAAGCCCGCGCGGGCGGAGTTGAAGTATGCGATGTCGCCGCCGCCGCCGGGGGTGCCGCCGTCGATGGTGTCGTCGCCGTTGCCGCCATAGAGCTCGTCGAGCCCGGCGCCACCGAGCAGCGAGTCGTTGCCGTTGTCACCGAGCAGCGTGTCGTCACCATCGCCGCCCTCGAGCGTGTCGTCGTCATTGCCGCCCGACATCGAGTCGTTGCCGGTGCCGCCGGTCATGCTGTCGTTGCCACTATTGCCGGCCAGCGAGTCGTCGTCTGCGCCACCGTCGATGGTGTCGCCGTAGCTTGAGCCGCGCACGGTGTCGTTGCCGGCCCCGCCACGCAGGTCGTAGCTCAGGTTGCCGTTGTTGTAGTCGTAGCTGCCGCTGTCCTGGATCGTGTCGTTGCCATCGCCGCCCTCGATGGTGACGTTGCGGGCGTTCACGGCGTCGTTGTGATAGTTGTAGTAGCGGATCGAGTCGTCGCCCGTGCCACCGTCGATGCTCTCGCCCGAGACGTACCACAAGCGGTCATTGCCGTCGCCGCCGAGGATCGTGTTGTTGCCCTCGGCGTCGTAGACGGTGTCGTCGCCGGCACCCATGTCGATGCTGTCATCGCCTGTATCACGCGTGCTGTCGTAGGAGTAGTCGTTGCCGTCGCCGCCTTCGAGCGTGTCATTGCCGTCGTCGCCATAGAGCGTGTCGTCCTCGGTGCCACCGACGACACTGTCATCGCCTGCGCCGCCGAACAGGGAGTCCGTGCCCGCGTCGCCTTCGAGCGTGTCGTCGCCGTCGCCGCCGTTGACGATATCCGAGCCATCGCCGCCGGAGATCGAGTCCGCATCTGCGTCGCCGTTCAGGGAGTCGTTGCCGCCCAGCCCGTTGATCGTGTCGTCGCCTGCGAGACCGTCGATGGAATCGTCGCCCGAGGTACCGTCGAGGCTGTCCCCGCCGGCGGTGCCGGTGCTGGCGGCGCCCAGGGTCAGGGCCGAGACCGCGATATCGCCGTCCGAGAAGCGCAGGGTCTCGACATTCGAGACCGTGTCGTCGCCATAGGTGCCGGCGCGGTCGACCACCCGCAACGTGCCGCCGCCATTGTCGAGAATGAGGTAGTTCGCCCGTACCCCGGTGAACTGAGCGACGTCGCCGTTGGTCTCGCCGCCCGAGCCGCCGTCGAGGAGATCATCGCCACGGTCGCCCTGAAGGATATCGTCTCCGGCCTCGCCCTCGAGCGTGTCGTCGTCATTGCCGCCCGATAGCGTGTCGTCGCCGGTGCCGCCGGTCATACTGTCGTTGCCACTATTGCCGGCCAGCGAGTCGTCGTCGGCGCCACCGTCGATGGTGTCGCCGTAGCTTGAGCCGCGCACGATGTCGTTGCCGGCCCCGCCGCGCAGGTCATAGCTCAGGTTGCCGTTGTTGTAGTCGTAGCTGCCGCTGTCCTGGATCGTGTCGTTGCCATCGCCGCCCTCGACGGTGACGTTGCGGGCGTTCACGGCGTCGTTGTGATAGTTGTAGTAGCGGATCGAGTCATCGCCCGTGCCACCGTCGATGCTCTCGCCCGAGACGTACCAGAGCCGGTCATTGCCGTCGCCGCCGAGGATCGTGTTGTTTCCCTCGGCGTCGTAGAGTGTGTCGTCGCCAGCGCCCATGTCGATGCTGTCGTCGCCGCTGTCGCGGTTGCTGTCGTAGGAGTAATCGTTGCCGTCGCCGCCGAGGATGGTGTCGTTGCCATCATCCCCGTAGAGCGTGTCTCCCTCGGTGCCGCCATCGATGCTGTCGTCGCCATCGCCGCCATGCAGGATGTCGACCCCGGAATCGCCGATCAGCGTGTCATTTCCGGCGTCGCCCTCGACGGAGTCGTTCCCGGCGCCTGCTTCGACCGAGTCGTTGCCATCCAGAGCGTTGATGATGTCATTTCCGGCGAGACCGTTGATGGTGTCGTCGCTGTTGGAGCCGGGAAGGGTGTCGTCGTTGGACGTGCCGGTGAAAATGGGCATCGAAATAAACCTCGCAGTCGAAATGGCGCGATAAAAAATGAAGAAATTTCGGTAGAGTTTTCGTGATTAGCGTGATTCGATCAAGGTCAATCTTGTCAACAATGTGGCGCCAGTTGACGCATTATGGTTGCTCTGGGGCATCATGTATCACGCTGTGGTGGTTTTCCGGCCTGGTGCTGGCGCCCGCTTCGCGCTGTGACCGATGGATCGCTGCGGCAAGCTGATGACCCGCGGCCGGCCCCGGTGGGCAGCAGGACACCGTCGGACAACACGTCGTCACATTTCGCAGGCTGGACGGCTGCGACCCGATGCCCGGGGGGCTCTATTTGGAGGCGGCGCAGCGGACGATGCGATGCGACGGGGCCGGGCGTGCGGCGCCGCGATGCTCCAGGCTCAGTCGTTGATGGCGCGCGCCTCTATCTCGCGCAGCCAGCCAGCCGAGGCGGCGCGTTGACCGAAGAGAGCGGCGCCTTCCAGCGTCCAGTGAAGATCGTCGTACATCGTCTTTCGGCCCGTCTTGGTCACCAGCGTGCAGCTTGCCTCGTCGGGGCAGACCAGTCGGCGGCGCGACAGGTAGGTTGCCCCGGCGGCCTCGGCGATTTCGCGGATCGCGCTGTTCTGATCCTGGGCGCGACGGTCTTCATACTGCGTGGCAAGGGCATTCAGCTCGGTGAGCGCCGAGGTCTCCTGTGTCTTCATCAGGAACCAGTCGAACAGCGGGCGCGGTCCGCCGGCGTCGAACTTGGCGGTATTCCCGAGCACCAGAACCGTTTTGCCATCGTGGTTCACCGCCTCGAGGATGGTCTGTAGGGCGGTGCGGAACTCACGATAGTAGTTCGGCGCGACCATGATCACGTCGGCGGCCTCGAAGTTCGGCGTATCGCGCAGGAGGCTCAGATCTTCGTCGAGACTGCTTCGGTGAAGATTGAAGCGGGCGAATTCATAATTCGGGAAACGCTCGGCATTGAGCGTCAGCGCGTTGTAGACATCCTTCGACAGACTGTCGCCGATGATCAGCACGTTCGCCGATCCTGCGCTCTCGAACCACAACTCCTTGCTGCCTGACTCAGAAGGCCTCAGCGCGTTCCATGCCCCGATCTCTTCATCGGGGAAGCGCTTGTTCAGCAGCTGCCAGCTCGCCGCAGCGAGGGTGGCGTTGTCGCTCTCCGCCGGACCATAGAGCTTTGCGAGCGCTTGCGTGCGGCCCGATTGCGAGCCGTCCGTCGTCACGCTGAAGATCGTGATCGCGGCGACAGGCACCAGCGCCGCGGCGGCGCTGAGCGCGAAGGGCCGCCAGGGCACCTGGAACCGGAAGGGCCGCTCGACAAGGTAGTACCCGATC
The DNA here is from genome assembly GCF_017309175.1 of Salipiger bermudensis. Lineage (NCBI taxonomy): Bacteria > Pseudomonadati > Pseudomonadota > Alphaproteobacteria > Rhodobacterales > Roseobacteraceae > Salipiger > Salipiger bermudensis. Next base: position 372,437 of record NZ_JAEKJV010000003.1, read on the forward strand.
GCCGAGAGCGCGAAGGTCAGCGCGGTCCAGGCGATCATTTCGGTTGGCGTCGGCTTGTCGATCGACATGATCCGTCCGAAGGCGAAGATCGGGAAATGCCAGAGATAGAGCGAGTAGGACAGCTTGCCGACCCAGACCAAGGGGGAGAGCGAGAGCAGGCGCGTCACCGGCTCGTTCCGGTCGGCGCACCAGATCAGGCCGCAGGTCGCAAGAATGACGGGCACCGTTCCGAGGCCGGGATGCTGCATGCTGACCAGATCCTGGGTGACGAAGGCGCCGATCAGCACCACGAGCGACACTGCGGGAATGACCCGCGAGATCCGCCAGCGGGTGGCAGGGCCGATTTCGCGCACCAGAACCGCCAGGACAGCCCCTGCAAGCATCTCCCATGCCCGGCTTGTCGGCGTGTAGAACGAAAAGGCCGGGTGCAGCACCGTGGTGATGGCGGCGACCGCGAACCCTGCAATCATCATCGCCACGAGGATCCAGAGCAGGGGCCTCATCTTCACGCGGGGCAGCAGCAAGATCAGGAAGGGCGGAAACAGAAGGTAGAACTGTTCCTCGATCGCGAGGCTCCAGGTGTGCAGGAACGGCTGGAGCAGTCCCGATTGCGCGCCATACTCACTGAGTTCGAAGAACCAGAAGCCATTGCTCACGAAGCCGAGTGCCGCGACGAGCGACAGCGAAAACCGGTCGAGCTCGCTGGGTAGCAGAAGAAACCACGCGACGGGCAGGCTGGCGAGCATGACAAGCAGCAGGGCCGGCAGGATTCGCCGTGCGCGGCGCAGGTAGAACTGCTTCACGCTGATGCCGCCGGTGCGGCTGAACTCATCCAGCATGATGCCGCTGATCAGAAAGCCCGAGAGAACGAAGAACAGGTCCACACCCAGGAAGCCACCGGGAAGAAACGTGCCTTCGGAGGTCTGGATCTTGAGGTGGTAAAGGATCACCGCGCTTACGGCGATCGCGCGCATTCCATCGATTTCAGGGCGATAGCTCGACGAGGACGTGGACATGAAATGGGTTACTTTCGCGAACAAGAATTGTCGAAATTAAGGAGCAAGCGAGTCGCCAGTGCCACCTTGAGAAATTTTTGAGGTGTCGGATCAATCTATAATACTGGCGGAAAAACCGCACAAGCTTGGCGGGGGCAGAGGCGCAATGCGCCGCAGGTTTGTCAACAATTGGGTGGATTTTCAACGATTGGGGGCAGGCCTGCACGATCTGTGGTCCACCTGATATCGTCTTTCTCGCTGGCACGACTCTGCCGAAGACAGCCCGGTCGCTGCCCTGTTCCAGGGATCTGCGCCAAGAAAAGAAAGGCGGGGGGTTGGTGGTCGGTGCGTTGCAGGATCCGGGCGCGAGCGGGGCTGCGCGTCACCCCGGCAGCTCCATGATAAGGCAGGTGGTGGTGCCGAAGGCGACCACGCGGCCCTCGGCGTCGATCAGCTTGGCCTCGGAGGTGCCGATGCTGCGGCCGAGGGTGATGAGCTCGCCCACACAGGTATAGGTCTCGCCCACCTTCGGCGCTCGGGTGAGGTTGGTCTTGACCTCGACGGTGGTATAGCCGCGGCCCGCCGGCAGCCCGGAATGCACCGCGCAGGCCAATGTGCTGTCGAGCACTGTCATCGCCCAGCCGCCATGCACGCCACCCATCGGGTTGATGAAGTTCGGTGGCGGCGAGCAGGTCCAGGTGACACGGCCTTTCTCCACGGCGGTGATCCACTGGTTCGACACCGCACAGACCGGCGGGGAGGGCAGATCTCCGGCGATCATCTTGGCAAACAGGTCGAGCCCCGAGTGGCTGGCGAGAGTTTGCGGCGGTATGACCCCCAAAGGGCGGTCGGGACGGATGGTCATCCGGGCTTCTCCTTGCAGGCGTCGGGCCTTCGCCCGCGGGATGGCGCAGCTATGGCGGGGCTTGGCGGCGGATGCAAAGCGAACGCTACGGCCCGCGCTTTCATGAGGGAGGCAACACCGGCAGCTTGCTCGAAGCCTTCATCTCCTTCAGCGACAGGTTCGAGCGAATGCTCGTGACCCCCGGCAGCCGCCGCAACGTGCCATCAACGAAGCCGCTGTAATCGTCGAGATCTCGGGCGACCACGATCAGCAGGAAATCGTCGGCACCGGTGGTGTTGTGGCAGGCTAGGATGTTCGGCGTGGTCTCGACGAGGCGCTGAAACTCGGCGGTGGCCGCCTGATCGTGCTCGGAGCAGCGCAGCTGCACGAAGGCCATGACGCCGAGCCCCAGCTTCCGCCGATTCAGGTTGGCTTGGTAGCCTTCGATGACGCCGCTTTCCTCGAGCCGCTTGAGCCGCCGCCAGCACGGGGTCTCGCTCATCCCGAGCGTGTCGGCGAGGCGGGCATTGGTCATCCGCCCATCCTCCTGCAGCAGGGTGAGGATGCGGGCGCTCGCGGCGTCGATCTCGGGCATGGGCAGAAAGCTCTCGAATTGCGGGCTTCGGGGGAAGACTCTTTCTCGAAATAGCCGGATCTCAAGAAGATTGGCAGAGCTATTTCCATACCCGTGGTTATGATCTCCTACGCTCAAAGCCGAAACGGAAAGACCCTGCCATGAAAGCCGTCCTGTTCGAGACATTCCAAGAAGCGCCCACGCTGGTCACCGTGCCGGATCCCGTACCGGATGCGCACGGCGTCGTCCTGAAGGTCGCGGCAACCGGCGTCTGCCGCAGCGACTGGCATGGCTGGATGGGGCATGACAGCGACATCGAGCTGCCGCACGTGCCAGGGCACGAGCTGGCCGGCGAGGTCGCGGCGGTGGGCAAGGATGTCCGCAACTGGAAGATCGGCGACAAGGTCACGGTGCCGTTCATCTGCGGCTGCGGCAGCTGTTCAGAGTGCCATGCCGGTCAGCAGCAGGTCTGCCTGCATCAGGAACAGCCCGGCTTTACCCATTGGGGGTCGTTTGCGGAATACGTTCCGATCCATCAGGCCGATCTCAACCTCGTGGCGCTGCCCGAGGGCATGGGCTTCGACACAGCGGCGAGCCTCGGATGCCGCTTTGCCACCTCGTTCCGGGCGGTGATCGATCAGGGCAAGGTGCGGGCCGGGCAGTGGGTCGCCGTGCATGGCTGCGGCGGCGTCGGCCTTTCGGCGGTGATGATCGCCGCCGCCGCCGGTGCCAACGTGATCGGCGTCGATCTCGATCCGGTGAAGCTCGCGCTGGCGAAGGAGATCGGCGCAGTCGCGGCAATCGATGGGCACGAAGCAGATGTGCCTGGCGCGATCCGCGAGATCACCCGGGGCGGCGCGCATGTCTCGCTCGATGCGCTCGGTCATCCGGTCACCATGACCAACTCGATCCTGTGCCTGCGGCCGCGTGGCAAGCACGTGCAGGTCGGGCTGATGCTGGGAGAGCACGCGGCGCCGCAGGTGCCGATGCCCAAGATCGTCGGGCAGGAGATCGAGCTGCTGGGTTCGCACGGGATGCAGGCGCATCGCTACGGTGCGATGCTCGACATGGTTGCCAGCGGCAAGCTCGATCCGGCACGGCTGGTTGGCGAGCGTATCAGCCTCGCCGAGGCGCCGGCGGCGCTGATGGCGATGGACAGCTTCCGGTCGGTCGGCGCCACGGTGATCACCCGGTTCTGAGGCAGGCCACCTGCCTTTGCAGGGCAGCTGTCAAATGCGATGTCTGCGCGCGGGGATGCGACCCCGGCAGGGAAGAGGGCGGCCGGCAAGGGCCGTCGGGAGGAGAGTGAGAGATGTTCGAGACGGTCGGGGACTACCCCGTCGACCCCATCATGATCGGGGCCGAGTACTTTGCGCAGGATCCGCGCAGCGACAAGCTCAACCTGACGGTGGGGATCTATCAGGACGCCGCCGGCCAGACCCCGGTGATGCAGGCGGTCAAGCAGGCGGAGCGGCAGCTGGTCGAGACGCAGGCCAGCAAGTCCTATCTCGCGCTGACAGGCGATGCCGAGTACTGCGCCGTGCTGGGCCACGCGCTGATGGGCCCGCGGTTTGACGAGGGCTGGGTCGCGGCGCAGACCGCAGGCGGTGCGGTGGCGCTGCGGGTGATGTCGGATCTGCTGGCACAGATGCCGGCCAGGCCCACGGTCTGGATGCAGCGCCCGACCTACGGCAACTACGTTCCGATCCTCAGCGCCGCCGGGGCGCGCTTTGCCGACGTGCCCTACTACGATCCGCTCCGGCGCGAGATCACCTTCGAGCAGATGCTCGACGGCCTTCAGGCGGCCCGGCCCGGGGATGTTTTCCTGATGCAGGGCGTGTGCCACAACCCGACCGGTGCCGACATGACGCCCGAACAGGTCGAGGCGCTGCTCGACACGCTCGAGGCGCGCGGCCTCGTGCCGTGGCTCGATCTGGCCTATCTCGGCTTTGCCGGCGGCTTCGAGGCCGATTGCGCCATGGCCCGCCGCATCGTCGAGCGCTTCGACGAGTGCATCTTCTGCATCACACTGTCGAAGACCTTCGGCATCTACCGCGACCGCGCCGGGGCGCTCTTCGTGAAGACCCGCAGCGGCGACCGGGCACGAGTGCACCGAGCGGTGACGGCCATCGTCCGCTCGGGTGCCTCCCATGCCCCGGATCACGGGCCATCGGTGGTGCGCACGATCCTGCAGGACCCGGAGCTGAAGGCGCTCTGGCTCCGCGAGCTGGACCAGATGCGTGCGCGCGTGGCGCAGGTGCGTGCTGCGCTGGTGCGGACCGAGCAGGAGGGCTTCGGCTGCGACGAGCTCGCCTATCTCGGGCGGCAGTCGGGGATGTTCTCGCTGCTGCCGCTGACCGACACTCAGGAGGCGGCGCTGACCCGCGAACACGGCATTCACGTGGTGAAGGGTGGTCGGGTCAACGTGGCGCGTCTTGGGCCGAAGGATATCCCGTGGCTGGTGCGGGCCGTGCACGACGTGATGGCGCCGGCGGCCTGACAGCGCTTGCGCGGCACCATCACTGGCTGGAGCCATGCCCGGGTGGAAACGGCTGCGGCTTCCTACCCTGCCCGGACGCGAGCCGGGGCCGGCCCGCGGGTCGTGCAGGCGCCGCAGCACCGTCCGCCAGCCCTACCAGTCCAGGTCGAACTTGGTGATCAGCGCAGAGACCTGCGCGTCCGTCAGGCGCTTGGGCGACAAGCCGCGGGTCATCATTGCCACCTTGGCCCCGGCCTTGAGCACCCCGGCGCGGGACAGGATGCCGCCCTCGGAGGTCTCGCACAGGATCGTCGCGACCTCGTCGATGCGGGCGATGGGGCAGTGCAGGTCGGGACGGTCTGGCAGCATGGCGCAGGCGTTGGCCGCCAGCGTCATCTCGCACAGGTCGGGCACCGCGCGCGCCGATCTCGACGCCGTCGCCGTCGCCCAGCCGTCCAAGGCCGGCGAACTCGGGCACGTCGGCGAGCTCTCCGTCGACCGTCACGGTGTCTGCCGCGCGGTCGAAGAACACGCCCGCATTCCCGACACGTTGCTTCGCCGGGAGGGGGGCCTTGCTGCGCGAGATGCTGAGGGCGGATCACCTTTCGGGCTGGGGCGCGGCGGGCGCTGGAGTTGCAGGAGAAGACCGGGGCAGGCGAAGACCCGTAGCCGCATGCGCGCGGTTGCAGATCGGTTCGGCGGGACCGGCGTGGGCCAAGGGCCTGCCCGGGCGCGGTGACCCGCGTCGATCACACTCCGAAAATGGCTGAACCGGACGCTGCGACGTGGCTGGCATGCGCGCGCATTCCGGCTCATAGATATCCGACACGAAGCGCTTTCGCGGAGGGGAGGATGACGACGCGATACGCAGATCTGCTGATGGATACGGTCTCACGGCTCACCGAGGCGGAGGGGCCGGATCAGACTTGGGACGCTGCCGCCGGGGTTGCCAACAGGATCGGCGCCCGCGCCCTGACCTGCGGTGCGGTGATGCGCGACAGCCGCCACGTTGCCTGGGTCCGAAGCTCCATGGATGCCTCGTTTCTCGAGGCCTTCAGTGACGCCAGGCTCTACGAGGTCGACCCCATCCAGGCGGGCGCGATTGCCGGGCGGGTGGCGCCTAGGATCGACGTTGCTGCGGCGCTTCGGACCGAGACCGATCCTCGCGCCCGTGACCTATATGCGATGCTGCTCGAGCACGGGTTTCGGCACTACCTCAACCACACCTGGATCGAGGAGGCGAGCGAGCAGACCTTCGCGCTGGCCTGCGACGCACATCCCGCCGAGCTGTTCGGCCGGGGCACGGAGCGGGCGTTCTCCGCCGTCTCCGCGATCCTCTCCATGGCAATGCGCTCGCCCGGACTCGTCTATGCCGAGGACCGCGCCTTCGACGCGCCGTGGTCGCGCCTGAGCGATCCCGAGCGCGATGTTCTCTGCTATCTGGGGCAGGGCCTCAACAGCGAGCAGATCGCCGACCGCCTTCTGCGCCCGCAGTCCGAGGTCTCCTTGCTGCTGGATCGCGCGTGCCGCAGGCTGGGCACGCAACGGCCCGAGCAGGCGCTGTCTCTGGTTCTGGTGCGCGGCGGTCTGTGCCTCTAGCGCCGGGCAGCGCGCTCTTCATAGCGGCGCTCCTGTGTGATTAGATTATGCGCGATGCGGCCGGGGCGCTCCGGCCCGACATGCGCGAGGGTGAGGCGGCTCAGCGCCGCAGGTTCTCGACGATCAGCGCGATCCCCTGCCCGCCGCCGATGCACATCGTGGCAAGGCCGTAGCGACCGCCGGTGCGCGCAAGCTCGTAGAGAAGCTTGGTGAGGATGATCGCGCCGGAGGCACCGATGGGATGGCCGAGGGCGATGGCGCCGCCGTTCGGATTGACCTTGGCGGGATCGAGACCAAGCGTCTTGCTGACCGCGCAGGCCTGCGCCGCGAAGGCCTCGTTGCTCTCGATCACGTCGAGATCTGCGACCGAAAGGCCGGCCCGGCCAAGCGCCTGCTCGGTCGCGGGGACCGGTCCGAGCCCCATGAGCGACGGGGCCACGCCGCCAAGCCCCGAGGCCACGATGCGGGCCATCGGCGCGAGGCCCTTCTTCGCGGCAAGCGCGGCGCTCGAAAGCACCAGCGCGGCGGCGCCGTCGTTGATGCCGCTGGCGTTGCCGGCGGTCACCGAGCCGTCCTTGCGGAAGGCGGGGCGGAGACGGGCGAGATCCTCGGCGCTGGCATCGGTCCGGACCATCTCGTCGCGGGCGAAGCGCTCGGTCTTGCGGCCCTTACGCACCTCGAGCGGCAGGATCTGGTCGTCGAACCGGCCTTCGGACTGGGCCTGCGCCGCGCGGCGATGCGACTCGGCGGCGGTGGCGTCCTGTTCGCTGCGCGAGACGCCGTCGCGCTCGGCCACGTTTTCGGCGGTGATGCCCATGTGGCCGTTGCCGAACGGGTCGGTGAGCGCGCCGATCATCATGTCGGTCGCGGTGACCTCGCCCATCCGTGCGCCGAACCGGGCCGACATCAGGTGGCCGGCGCGGCTCATGTTCTCGGCGCCTCCGGCGAGGGCGGCATCGCAATGGCCGAGCATGATCGCCTCGCTGGCCGAGACCACCGCCTGCAGCCCGCTGCCGCAGAGCCGGTTGAGCGTGAGGGCCGGGCTGGTCTCGGGAACGCCCGCACCGATGGCCGCCACCCGCGACAGGTACATGTCGCGCGGCTCGGTGTGGATCACGTTGCCCATCACGGTCTGGCCGATGGCGGCACCCTCGAGGCTGGAGCGCGCAATCGCCTCGGTCGCGATGGTCGTGGCAAGGTCGCAGGGCGCGATGCCGGAAAGCGAGCCTCCAAAGGTGCCGATGGCGGTGCGGGCGGCGCTCAGGATCACGATGTCTTTGGTCATGGGGTCTCCGGTCGGGCAGGACAAGGCGCGCCTCCGGGATCGCCGGGCCGGCGCGTGGGTCGCGGGATTGCCGCAGCTTGGCGCGCTTCGATCGCCTTGCACAATGGCGCGGCGTGGTCGGCGGGACTTGGGCTGCCATAGGCGCCGGATGGATCTGAGGGGCGACGGTTGACCGAAGAAGGATGCGAGACGATACTAGCGGATTACCAAGACCGGCCTTGCCGCGATCATTCCCGCAAGAGCCCGGTGATGTCGCGCGTCAGGCAGAATTCCCGCTCGCGGTAGGTGTAGTTCCCGAACAGCGCGACAGTCTTGTCGGCATCCAGCAGAACGCGGCTGATCCGTGCCACGGGCGCGGTCCGTAGACATTGCAATTGCTGGCTTTCGTCCTCGGTCGGCATCGAGACACGGATCAGCTCGGAGCCGGTGATCTGCCGTGGCCGCGTCGCGTCGCGCACCAGCCGGGTGATCTTGGACACGGTCTCGCCGCCCGGCGGAAACTGCCGGTAGAGGGCGAGGCGGACATAGGTCTCGGAACAGGCATAGGGGATGCCCTTGTAGAGATCGCGCTTGCGGATCCGCACATAGGGGCCCGCGTCGATCCCCTCCTCGAGCAGGCGCGGCGGCAACTGGTCGAACTCGTCATACTCGAGCCGGTCGACGGTGTAGGTTTCCGGCGTGTCGTCAATCGAGCCGATCGAGGAAAAGATCGGCTGGTCCGACATCTCGGGGGCTTTCCAAGTGACGTAGGTGCGCTTGCCGCGATGGCTCGACAGCAGGCCTTCCTGCACCAGCAACTGGATCGCTTGCCGCACTGTCACCCGGGCGAGGCTGAACTCCTCGGTCAGCTCGTCGAGCGTCGGGACCGGGTCGTCCTGCCGCCAGACGCCGGTATGGATGCGGTCGCGCAGGATATTCGCGAGCTGCGCATAGAGCGTGACCGGGCCCTGCTTGAGGTTGTGCGATGGCATTGGGCCTCCCGGATTCTCTGAGGGGTGAGGGTCCTATCCTCTAACACCGTTCATGTATGGTCTCCTAGATCCAAGTGACGACCTAGTGTGAGGCGTGACGTCACGATGCCAGAACCGGCCTCTGAACACGGGATATTTTGCGCACCGCACCGGGTTTTCCTATCTGAACCATAGTCTGGGTCGAGGGGCGGGGGCTCATGATGTCCTAAAGTCGGGCATAGGTGTCTAAGAAGGCTCTGAGCCTTCGGCCCTCGCCGAGGGGCGTTTGTCGCTGTCACAAGGAGGGATGTGCCATGAGCAGGACCGTTGCCATCATCGGGGCCGGTACGATGGGGGGTGGGATCGCCATCAGCGCGCTTGCGGGCGGTTGTCGGGTGACCCTGATCGACACCACCGAAACGGCGCTTGCCGCCGCCGTGGCGCGGATCGGCAAGGCGTTCGCGCGCATGGTCGAGAAGGGCCGGATGAGCGCAGAGAGCGCCGAGGCCAGCCGGGCGGCGCTGAGCCTCTCGACAAGCATGGAGGCGGTGGCCGGTGCGGCGCTTGTGATCGAGGCGGTGTTCGAGGATCTCGAGGTGAAGACCGGGCTGCTGACCCGGCTTGCGCCGCATCTCGGCGACGAGGCGGTTGTCGCGACCAACACCAGCGCGCTGCGGGTGAGCGATCTGGCCGGCTGCCTGCCTGATCCCGGGCGGTTCCTCGGGCTGCATTTCTTCAGCCCGGCCGACATCAACCCGCTGGTCGAGGTGGTACGCGGCGCGGCGACGTCTGAGGACAGTCTCGCGCTGGCGCTGGACTACGTCGCCGCGATGGGCAAGACGCCGCTGACCTGCCGCGATGCCAACGGTTTCGCGGTCAACCGGTTCTTCTGCCCCTACACCAACGAGGCCGTGCGCATCGCCGACGAGGGGCTGGCCAGCCCCGGGCAGATCGACATGGTGGCCCGCGAGGTGTTCGACCTCGCCATCGGGCCCTTTGCGGTGATGAACATCATCAAGCCCCGGATCAATCTCAACGCCGTGCGCAATCTCGGCGCGCTGGGGCCGAGCTATGCCCCGGCGGCGGGGCTCATCGCAGTGGGGGAGGCGGGGGACGCCTGGCAGATCGACGAGGCGCCCGAGGCCCCCGATGCGGCGCTGGCGCGGCTGATCGCGGATCGTTTGCGCGCGGCCCTGTTCCTGCCGGTGCTCGAGGAACTGGCCGAGGACGTGGCCAGCCCCGAGGACATCGACACCGGCGCGAGGCTCGCGCTGCGCTTTGGAAGGCCGCCGGTGGCGCTGATGCGCGAGACCGGCGAGACGGAACTGCGCGAGATCGTTTCGCACTACTGCGCGCGCTTCGACACGGCCTTTCCCGAGGCGGGGATGCGAGAGGTCTATGGTTGACGTGGGTCCGGTCCAACTGAACCACCAGTCATTGCCTATGGGTGCCGTCGGATCAAACCGGGAGAGCCGGTAAACCGGCCCGGACATGATGGAACATTGCCGCCGCCGGTGCCAGTCTGCACGCAGCAAGGCGCGGGTGCGCGCACGGAACAGAGACAGGAACGGGAGGGGTTCATGGACGGCGACACACTGACGCTGGAACGGGCGGTGGCGAAATTCGTGGTGAATTTCAGCTACGAGGATATCGACGACGCGACCCTTGCGGCGCTCAAGATGCTGACGCGCGACCAGTTCGCGATCCAGATCGGGGCCTCGCAGCTGCCCTGGTCGCAAAAGGCCCGGGCGTTCCGCGATCCGCGCCCCGGCAAGGCCACCATCGTCGGCGACGGCGAGACCAAGGCGGCAGCGGTCGATGCGGCCTATCTCAACGCAACCTATGGCCACGGCTTCGAGTATGACGATTTCTTCGGCAACGCCCATCCGGGCTGCGCCGTGGTGCCCGCCGCCTTCGCCATGGGCGAAGAGATGGGGGCCGATCTGAAGACGGTGATCACCGCGCTCGTGGTCGGCTACGAGACCTATGTGCGGATCGGTAAATGGGGCTCGCCGGCGGTGCTCAACGAGGGCTGGCAGCCGCACGCGATCTGGGGTGGCTTCGGCATCGCGGCACTGGCGGCCAAGATGTACGGTCTCGACGAGGAAGAGACCTTCCATGCGCTCGCCATCGCGCTCAGCCACGCGTCGGGGCCGACGGAATACGCCTCGAGCGGTGGCTCGATCAAGCGGGTGCATGCAGGGATCTGCGTGCGCAACGGCATCGAATCCGCCGAGCTGGCCCGCGCCGGTATCACCGGGCCGCGCAACTTCCTCACCGGAAACCGCGGCCTCTACAAGATGTTCTGCGACAAGACCGTGGGCGATGAGGCCATTGCCGATTTCCTGCCAGAGACGCCGAACTTCATGCCGGGCCTGTCCTACAAGGCCTATTGCTGCTGTGCCTGCACCTTCTCCTACATCGAGGCGATGGAGCATGTGCGCGACCGTGCCGGGGAGATCGAGCGCATCGATGCCAAGGTGCAGACCATGGTCAACAGCATCGTCGGCACCCGCAACGTGAACATCTACACCCCTCGAAACATCGAGGAGGTGCAGTATTCACTGCCGGCGCAGATGGCGCTGTCGGTGCTGGGCAAGGGCAACGGGTTCACCGCGCACAAGGCGATCCTCGACGGCGAGATCGATCTCGGTTCCGGCTCGGAAGTGCGCGACATGCTCGAGAAGGTGAAGATCGAGATCAGCCCCGAGCTCGACGCGAGCTACCCGTATTTCGTTGCCGACGTGACGGTGCATTTCAAGGATGGCACCAGCCAGCACATCTTCGAAGAGCAATCGAAAGGCTCGCCCAAGAAGCCGTTCACGCCCGAAGAGCACATGACCAAGCTCGACGACCTGACGGTGGCCTTCATCGGTAAGGACCAGGCCGACCGGCTCTGGGCGATGGTCGAGGAGATGAAGCCCGACCGCCCGGCCTCGGAGGTGACGGCGCTGCTGCTGGCCGGCGCCTGAGCCGGCGCGCCGGGCGCCCGCGCCCAGTTTGCGCCGCTCGAAAACACAGGCCCCGAAACGAGAAACGCCCCGCAGCCGGTCAGGCTGTGGGGCGATTTCGTGCCGGCTTGCAGCGGGAGATGATCCCGCGGCGTCGGGCTTAGTGGTGGACGGCGTGACCGTGTTCCTGGCCGCCGAACAGCTTCGCGAAGAAGTCGCGGATCACGGCGCTGCGGTAGGCTTGGGCTTCGGCGATGACTTTGGCGTTCTTTGCGTGGTCCATCTCGGGTCTCCTGAATCGTGCATAATGTTGCTTGATCCCAATTTAGGAGACCCACCCCGCCCGAACCACCCTTGATGCTGCAACGCGGCATTGCGGGAGAGTCATGGCTGCGCGCGGTGGCATCAGACCTTTGGCGGGTTTGCCTCGAACAGCGCCATGCCGGATTTCGCGGCGTTCACGCCGCAGGGCCAGCCGGCGTAGAAGGCGACCTGCACCACCAGCCCGCGCAGCTCGTCCACCGCCACGCCGTTCTCGACGGCGAGCTTCATGTGATGCTCGAGTTCGGCATTCTTGCCAAGCGCCGCGAGCACCGCGCAGGTCACGAGGCTGCGGTCGCGCTTGTTCAGCTCGGGCTGGTTCCAGACGTCGTCGTAGAGAACGGTGTCGCGCAGGCGCCCGAACACGGGAACCGCATCGTAAACGGTGGCTTTGCTCATCTCTTGTCCTTCCGATGGCGTTTGAAACGGGTCGCCACGATGATCACACCAAGCGGCCCCGGGCGACAGGGAGGCAGAAGTGGATGGCCGCCCAAGCTTCGGCCTATGGCGGTGGCGGGCCCCGTTTCCAGCTTACGGGGGGTGGGATAGCGTTTTGCTGTTGGCAGAGCGGGAGAGGGGCCTGCGCTGCCGCCATCATCAGCCGATCGCGCGCCGCCCGGCAGGGCCCGCCGCGACCCCGAAGGAGGAGAAAGCCCATGCAGCCCGTGATGGATCCGGCGGTGCCGGACTTCGTGAACAAGCTTCAACGCATCGATACCTACGACGAGATCGAGGAAATCATGAAGTCGCAGGACTTCGTGATGGCCGGCGCCGACGAGCGCTTCATCTTCCTCGAGGACACGCTGATCATGGCCGAGGGGGAGCAGCATTCCGAGCTGACCCGCCTGTTCGCGCCGCTGATGTCGCGGCAGGCGGTGGCCTATTACGAGCTTCAGCTGGTCGAGCCGGCGATCCAGGACTCGATCGCCGAGATGACCTCGACCCGCGGCGAGGACGGCAAGGTGCGCGCCGACGTGGTGCCGCTGATCCACGCCGCGCTGACGCGGATTTCGGCCCGGGTGACCGGCGTCGACGGCGTTGACAGCAAGGAAGCGACCGAGCGCTTCCGCGACATGGTGCTGGCGGTGAGCGCCGCCACGACGGCGAGCTATTCCTCGGCCACCAATCCCGGCGCCATCATCCAGAAGGGCAAGGACGCGCTGCAGGCGCTGGCCGATGAGTGGATGCAGGCCTCGCTCGACCGCCGCATCGCGCTGGCCAAGCAGCACAAGGCGGGCGAGATCGAGGCCGCCGACCTGCCGCGGGACGTGCTGATGTCGCTTTGCCTTGCCGAAGACCTGTCGCGCCCGGACGATGACAAGCGCGTCCCCTATGTCTGGCGGCACTGCGCGCAGTTCCTCACCGGCTCGATCAAGACCACCAGCCACATGCTTCCGCATGCCTTCGTGCATATCGACGAGTGGATCAAGGAACACCCGGAGGACCGTCCCAATCTCACGGATCCGGAGTGGTTGCACCGGGCCATCGCCGAGGCCTTCCGCCTGCACCAGACCACGCCCGCGCGCTTCCGCAAGGCGACCAAGGATGTCGAGCTGAGCACCGGCCGCAAGGTTGCATCGGGCGAGATGGTGGCGATCCATGCTCCGGTGGCCAATGTCGAGGCCTTCGGCGAGGACGGTCGCTATTTCAACATCCATCGCGAAGTGCCCAAGGGCAAGAAGGCCTGGGGCATGACCTTCGGCATCGGCAAGCATTCCTGCATCGGCCAGAACCTGGTGACCGGGATCATGAACAAGGGCGACGCCAAGCACGGCACCCACGGCACCGCGGTGCGGCTGCTCAAGGCGATGTATGAGCTCGGGGCCGAGCTTGACCCGGACAACCCGCCACAGCGCCCGCATGACAACCTTCACGACACCTGGGAGAGCGTGCCGGTGATCCTGCACAAGGCCTGATCCTCGGGCTGCGCGCCGGGGCCTGAGGGGCCGGCGCGTCTGCCTCGAGGGCGTGGCAAAGCCTTTCGCCACGCCCCTGCAACGAAAGAGGCCCGCCGTTTCCGACGGGCCTTTCGCTGTCTCCGGCGCGGGGCTCAGACCTTTTCGGTCAGCGCCGGCACCGCTTCGAAGAGGTCCGCCACGAGGCCGAAATCGGCGACCTGGAAGATCGGCGCCTCTTCGTCCTTGTTGATCGCGACGATG